>JBEEJQ010000093.1:0-10928 GCA_041169105.1 Pseudomonadota bacterium
CCGCTGCGTCGATTACAGACACAATGCGCCCACCGTCTCGATCCCCTTTTTTCAGGAACTCAGCATGACTTATCCGAACACGCAGCTTTTCATCAACGGCCAATGGTGCGATGCCGAAAGCGGCCGCACGATGCCGGTGTTCAACCCCGCCACCGGCGCTGAAATTGGTCGCCTGGCCCATGCCGGTGTGGCCGATCTGGAGCGTGCCGCCCAAGCCGCGCAAAAGGGGTTTGAGATCTGGCGTGACACCCCTGCCAACGAGCGCAGCGCCATCATGCGCAAGGCCGCGGCCCTGATGCGCGAACGTGCCCCGCAAATTGCCGAGCTGCTCACGCAAGAGCAAGGCAAGCCGCTGGGCGAAGCCAAGATCGAAGCGATGTCGGCTGCCGACATCATCGAGTGGTTCGCCGAAGAAGGCCGCCGGGTGTATGGCCGCATCGTGTCGCCGCGCAACATCAACGTGCAGCAAAACGTGCTCAAGCAGCCCGTGGGCCCTGTGGCCGCCTTCACGCCTTGGAACTTCCCGGTCAACCAGGTGGTGCGCAAAATGTCGGCCGCCTTGGCCACCGGTTGCTCGATCATCGTCAAAGCGCCCGAAGAAACACCGGCATCGCCCGCCGAGTTGATCCGCGCCTTCCAGGACGCCGGCGTGCCCGAGGGCGTGATTGGTCTGGTCTATGGCACACCGTCCGAAATCTCCAACTACCTGATCGCGCACCCCGTGATCCGCAAGATCACCTTCACCGGCTCCACGCCGGTGGGCAAGCAGCTGGCAGCTTTGGCCGGCCAACACATGAAGCGTGCCACCATGGAGCTGGGCGGTCACGCCCCGGTGATCGTGGCCGAAGACGGCGATATCGCCCTGGCGGTGAAGACGGCAGGCGCGGCCAAGTTCCGCAACGCCGGTCAGGTGTGCATCTCGCCCACCCGCTTTTTGGTGCACCACAAAATCGCCGAAGAGTTTTCGCAGTTGCTGGCCGCGCACGCCCAGTCGCTCAAGGTGGGTGATGGCTTGGTGGCCGGCACGCAAATGGGCCCCTTGGCCAATGAGCGCCGCCTGGTGGCTATGCAAGCGATCGTACAAGACGCCCGGGCCAAAGGCGCCAAGGTGCTGGCCGGTGGCGAGCGCATCGGGACCGAAGGCCTGTTCTTTGCGCCCACGGTCTTGTCGCATGTGCCGCTGGACGCCGATGTGGTGAACAACGAGCCTTTTGGCCCGATTGCCGCGATCCGCACGTTCGAGAAGATCGAAGACGCGATCGCCGAAGCCAACCGCCTGCCTTTCGGCCTGTCGGGTTATGCCTTCACCAACTCGCTCAAGACCTCGCACATGCTGAGCCAGCGCCTCGAAGTCGGCATGCTCTGGATCAACCAGCCCGCAGCCCCTTGGCCCGAATTGCCTTTTGGCGGCATCAAGGATTCGGGCTACGGCTCCGAAGGCGGCCCCGAGGCATTGGACGCGTACCTCAACACCAAGACGGTCTCGATCTTCAACGTCTAAGCCTGCTTCGATTTGCCCTAGATCGTTTTGGTAGGTCGGAGCTTCAGCTCCGACGTCGTTGGTCTGGCGCAGGGTGGTCTGGCACAGGCCCATGTCGGGGCTAAAGCCGCCGACCTACATGACCATCAGCTCCCGATCACGCCGCCGTCGATCTTGCGGATCACCACGTTCGCAGAGCGGGGGCGGCCACCTGGCTGGTAGTCGGGCCAGCTCGAATACTTTTGCGGCTGCTGGGGGTCGCTGCGGTCGGTGGGCGTTTCGCCCGGGTGCTGCACGCTGATGAACAGGTTGCGGCCATCGGGCGTGAAGCTCACGCCCGTGATTTCGCAGTTGGTCGGCCCGGTCAAGAAGCGGCGAATCTCGCCCGTGGCCGTGTCGCAGGCCAGCATCTGGTTGTTGCCGATGCGGGCGAACTCTCCCTTGTACATCTGGGTGGCGTGGGCATCGGTCTGGATCCACAGCAAGCCATTGGGGCTGAAGCCCAGGCCATCCGGGCAGCCAAAGATGTCGCCTTTCACATTGCCCTTGGCCTCGGCCCGTTCGTTGGCCGGGTCACCGGCCAGCACCAGGTGGTTCCATTCAAAGGTCATGCCGTCAAAGTCGCCCGCCTCGCGCCAGCGGATGATCTGGCCCATGGTGTTGTTGGTCCTCGGGTTGGCCGCGTCTATGCCCGGCTTGCCCGGGGTGCCGCGCTGGCTGTTGTTGGTCAACGTGCAATAGACCCAGCGCGAAGCCTTGTCGATGGCCAGCCATTCGGGGCGGTCCATCTTGGTGGCGCCCAGCAAGTCACTGGCCTGACGTGCTTTGATGAGCACCTCGCCCTGGTCGGCAAAACCATTGGCTGCGGTGAGTGGGCCCTGGCCATGCACCAGCGGCAGCCACTGGCCTTGGCCGTTGGCATCAAAGCGGGCCACGTGCAGCGTGCCTTCGTCCAGCAGGTGGCGGTTGGCTTTGGCACCGCCGGGCTGCATGCGGCCAGTGCTGACGAATTTGTAGATGTATTCAAAGCGGGCGTCTTCGCCCGAATAGACCACGGCGCGTTGGTCTTGCGTGAGCGCCACCCAAGCGCCTTCGTGCGCGGCACGGCCCAGCGCCGTGCGCTTGACGGGCGTGCTGGTCGGGTCCATCGGATCGACTTCGACCACCCAGCCATAGCGGTTGGGCTCGTTGGGGTTTTTCGTGGCATCGAAGCGCTCATCAAAACGCTCCCAGGCGTAAAAGCTTTTCTCGTTCATGCCCCAGCGTTTGTGGTGGGCGCTGATGTCTTTGCCGCCACCGAAATAGAACATCCAGTTTTCTTCGCCCGACAAATAAGTGCCCCAGGGCGTGGCGCTGCTGGCGCAGTTGTTGAGCGTGCCCAGCGTGGTGCGGCCTTGCGGGTCGGCGGCGGTGCGCAGCAGGGGGTGGCCTGCGGCGGGGCCCGACATGGCAAACGGCGTGTCCATGGTGAAGCGCCGTGCATAGGTCGAGGGGCGCACCATCTCCCAAGCCTGGCCGTTGAACTTGACCTCGTAGACCGACAGACCGTGGGCGTTTTGCGACTTCTTGACCTTGGCCGCGTTCATGGGCTCAAAGCCATCGGGGTGCAGCAAACCGTCGTCGGTGTACTCGTGGTTGAGCGCGATCAGGCCATGGGTGGACGAGCCCTTGAGCGGGAAAAACGCCAGGCCGTCGTGGTGCATGCCCAGTTGCACAGCCTGGTCCTCGGCGCTGTTGCTGGCGTCCGTGCGAAACGTCGGCATGTGGCCCGCGATGCCCACGGGCTCGCCCCAGCGGGCGATCACTTGCGCCACATAACCCGGTGGCACCACCAGCGCATCGGTCTGGCCCGGCGGGATGGCGGTGAAGCCCAAGCGTGCTTTGTCTGTGGCCAGACTGGCGCAACCCGACAAGGGATGCAGCACGCCCAGCAAGCTGGCCAGTCCTGCACCGCGCAAGACGGTGCGGCGGTCCAGCGGCAAGCGGGCGATCTGTTCATGGATCGAGGGGTTGCCAGAGCGGTTGCTGTCTTCCATGGTTGAGAAATCTTTGGGCATGCATGTTCTCCACAGGTTCAGGTCAGCGGCTGGGGATTCAGCCATTCACGAAAGATAACCCGGGGCGATGACAAGGGTGTGAAAGCCAGGTGCTTGACAGCTTCCTGTGCGCCAGGTCAAGAAAACGCCGCAGGGCCCACTCAGGGCGTGCTCAGCTGGATGCGTTGCAGGTCAAAGCCGTTGGCCGCCAGTTTGTCGAGCAGGCTTTGGTAAGTCGCTGCAGACAATTCGGGCGTGCGTGACAGGACCCAGAGGTATTCGCGGCTGGGTTCGCTGACCACCACCCACTGGTATTGCGGGTCGAGGTCGATGATCCAGTAATTGCCCCAGACCAAGGGGATGAACGACAGCCAGGCCGGTGCAAAGCGCACCTGCAGACGCGGCGAGTTGGCTCGGCCAATTTGGCGTGCCTGACCCAAGGCCTCGTTCCATTCGCCGTTGGCGGTTTTGCAGCGGTTGAGCACTTGCACCTGGCCATCGGCATGCAGGCTGTAAGTGGCGCTGGTGCTGCTGACGCATTTCTTCTGGAACCAGTTGGGGTACTTGGCGATCTCGTACCAGGTGCCCATGTAGCGGGGCACGTCCACGGAAGGCACTGTGTTCAGGGGGGCAGGCGTCTGGGCCGCTGCCGTCAGGGTGCCCAGGCTCAGGCACAGCGCGGCCAGGATGGCGCGGGGGCGCATCACACCACGATCGGGTTCAGGGCCCCGTCCATGCTCATGCAAATGCCCGTGATGTAGCTGGCTTTGGCCGAGGCCAGAAAGACCACCGCGTTGGCGATTTCTTCGGGCTCGGCCATGCGGCCCATGGGGATGCGGGCCACGGCCTGGGCCATGGCTTGCTCGGTGCTGATGCCCTGGTTGCGGGCATCGGCCACCAGGCCTTCTTGCAGGCGGTCGGTGCGCGTGAGGCCAGGGTTGACGGCGTTGACGCGGATGCCTTGCGGGCCATAGGCGGCAGCAAGGCCCACGCTGGCCAGCATCAGGGCCGCATTGGCCGCGCCACCGGGCAGGTGGATCGGGCTGGCCACTTTGCCGCCGTTGCCCACTACGTTGACCACATTGCCTGCGCCGCGAGCGGCCATGCGCTGGATGGCGGGGTTCATCATGTGGATGTAGGTGAAGTACTTGGCCTGCATGGCGTCTTGCCAGGCTTCTGGCGTCAGTTCGGGGGCGGGTGTGCGCTTGGCAGCGCCTGCCGAATTGACCAGCACGTCCACGGGGCCAAAGGCAGCCTCGGCCGAGTCGAGCGCTGCCAAGGCCGCTTGCGCGTCGCGCAGATCAGCGGCCACGGTGTGGATGCGCTCGGCGGCAAATTGCGCTTGCAGGGTGTGACGCGCCCGCTTCAGATTGGCCTGGTCGCGCGAGACCAGGCTCACGCGTGCACCTTCTGCCAAAAAGGCTTGGGCACAGGCCAGGCCAATGCCTTTGCTGCCACCTGTGATCAGCACGTGTTGGTTGTGAAGTTGCAAATCCATGAGGGGCCTTGTGTGGGTGGAGGAGACAGATAGAAGGGGCCTCAAGCGGCGCTGCGCCTGACGCCTTTGACCAGGGGTTGCGCCAGCCTTTCGCCTTCTTGTTGCCAGAAGGCGGGGTCGGCGCTGCGGATGCGCACGATCGCGTTGCCCATGTGGGCAGTGGCCGCCTGACGGGCACGCACGGGGTCACCGGCTTGGACGGCCTGCACGATGGCCAAGTGTTCGGCCTGTACTTCCCGGGCAAAGTCCACGCGCCGCGCTTCGTTGGCGCGGGTGACTTGCGTGACGCCATGCAAAAACTGGCCAAGGTACTCCAGCGTCTGGATCAGGAAAGGGTTGCGCGCAGCGTCGGCAATGGCGCGGTGGAATTTCACATCTTCGGCTGCACCGTTGTGCCCGGCCAGCACGGCATCGTCCAGTGCCTTCACGGCTTGCTGAATGGCCCGCACGTCTTCGGGGGTGCGCCGCTCGGCGGCCAGGGCGGCCACTTCGGCTTCCAGGGCGCGGCGCACTTCGACCATCTGGATCACGGCCTCTTGCGAGGCGGCCAGCTGCGCTTCAAACTGCAAGGGCGCAAAGGGCAGTTGCGGGCTGACGAACACCCCGCTGCCTTGACGCGAGTCCACCAGGCCCAGGGACTTGAGGCGGGACACGGCTTCGCGCACCACGGTGCGGCTGACTTCGAATTGCTCGACCAGCCGAGCCTCGGTGGGCAGTTTGTCGCCCGGTTGCAGCCGTCCTTGCTGGATTTCGGCGGCCAGTTGTTCGGCCACTTGATCGGACAGACGCGCACCGCTGGAGACGGGGGTGAAGTGCTGAGTCATGTACTTGTCATACAAAGGAACAAATGCAAAGCATAGCCTGAGCCGCCTGTTTGTGCTGTCCAGTGGGTGATGCTGTCGCTTGATGGGCTTGAAATGGCTTGTTTTAAGATTACGATTAGGTAAACTGATTTATCTATAGTAAATTACAGGCTGGGCACCGGAAGGTGCTTTTTCACATTGCCGGAGACCACGCATGGGTGCTTACGTCAACCCGATTTATCCCTACAAATCGTCCAAAGATTGGATGACCACACCGCCGCAGCGCAAGCCTTTGATCGTCATTGGCGCAGGGCCGGTGGGCCTGGCTGCCGCCATCGATGCCCGGCTGCAGGGCCTGGAGGTCTTGGTGCTCGACGACGACAAGACCGTCTCGGTGGGTTCGCGTGCCGTCTGCTACGCCAAACGCTCGCTCGAAATCCTGGACCGCCTGGGCATTGCCGACGAGGCTTGCAACTTGGGCGTGAGCTGGAACATTGGCCGCACCTTCCTCGAAGAGGACGAGGTTTACCAGTTCAACCTGGTGCCCGATGCGGGCCACAAGCGCCCCGGCATGATCAATTTGCAGCAGTACCACATCGAGGAAATGCTGATCGCGCGTGCGCTCGAACTCGGCGCTGACATCCGGTGGCAGCACAAAGTGACCGCTGTGACCCGCCATGATGACTACGCCACTCTGACCGTAGAGACGCCCGATGGCACATTCGACATAGAAGCCGACTGGCTGGTGGTGGCCGATGGGGCGCGCAGTCCGATCCGCCGCCATCTGGGCCTGGACATCGAAGGCCGCGTGTTTCAAGACCGCTTCTTGATCGCCGACGTGATCATGAAGGCCGACTACCCGGCTGAGCGCTGGTTCTGGTTCGATCCGCCTTTTCACCCCAACCAGAGCGTGCTGCTGCACAAGCAAAGCAACAACGTCTGGCGCATCGACTTTCAGCTGGGCTGGGACGCCGACCCTGAAGAAGAAAAGAAGCCTGAGAAAGTCATCCCGCGCCTGCAGGCCATGTTGGGCGACGATCGGCCGTTTGAGTTGGAGTGGGTGAGCATCTACACCTTCCAGTGCCGCCGCATGACCGACTTCCGTCATGGCCGCGTGCTGTTTGTGGGCGATGCGGCGCACCAGGTCTCGCCCTTTGGTGCGCGTGGGGCCAACTCGGGCTTTCAGGATGTGGACGATTTGATGTGGAAGTTGGCCCTGGTCATGAAGGGTCAGGCCCCCGACAAGTTGCTCGACACCTACGCGCACGACCGCCAGTTTGCGGCCGACGAGAACATCATGAACTCGACGCGCTCGACCGACTTCATCACGCCCAAGAGCCGCACCAGCAAGACCTTCCGCAACGCGGTGCTGGCGCTGGCCAAGCAGCATCCGTTTGCGCGCAAGCTGGTCAACTCGGGCCGTTTGTCCATGCCGTCCTTCTTGACCGAGTCGGTGCTCAACACGCCCGATGCCGATGTGTTTGCCGGCCAGATGGTGCCCGGTGCGCCCATGGACGATGCGCCGGTGCAGATGGACGGGCGTGATGCCTGGCTGCTCGATCACGTGGGCCAAGGCTTTCAATGCCTGTTGTTTGCGGATGCTGCACCCGATGCCCAGGCCCTGGCGGCCTTGCAAACCCTCCAGCAAGGTGCGGTGCCTGTGAGCACGGTGATCGTTTCAAAACAGAACCTGTCCGTGCCCGGCTTTGCGGTGTTGGTCGATGCCCAAGGGCTGATGGCGAAGCGCTACGACGCGCAAGCGGGAACGGCCTATTTGCTCAGGCCCGACCAGCATGTGGTCGCCCGCTGGCGTCAGCTGCAGCCCGCAGCCGTGCAAGCCGCAGTGGCCCGTGCGATTGGCCAAATTTGAGGATCAAGACATGAGCACATCTGCACTGAAGACAGACCCGAATTTCCACGAAGCGGGCCGCCGTTTCTTTCGCGATTTTTCGCCGGGTGACGAGTTTTACGAGCACCTGATCGAAGCCCACAACGGCTTGAGTGACGAGCAAAGCGAAGCGCTCAATGCCCGCCTGATTTTGCTGTTGGCCAACCACATTGGCGATTTGCAAGTCTTGCGCGAAGCCTTGCAGCAAGCCCGCGCGGCCAACTGAACCCCGGACCGAGGAGAGACCCATGAAACTCAACAAAATTCACCACGCGGCTTACCGCTGCAAAGACGCCAAGACCACGGTGGACTGGTACGTCAAGAACCTGAACATGGACTTCGTGCTGGCGATTGCCGAAGATCTGGTGCCCTCGACCAAGGCACCCGACCCGTACATGCACATCTTTTTGGATGCCGGTGGCGGCAATGTGCTGGCGTTTTTTGAACTGCCCAATTCGCCCGAAATGGGGCGCGACACCAACACGCCTGAGTGGGTGCAACACATCGCCTTTCAGGTCGACAGCGTGCAGGACCTCGAAGAAGCCAAGGCCCGCTTACAAGCCAGCGGTGTCGAGGTGATTGGCCCGACCAACCACACCATCTTCAAGAGCATTTATTTCTTTGACCCCAACGGCCACCGCCTGGAACTGGCCGCCGACGTGGGCACGCCCGAGATGTACCAAAAGCTGGACGCCTGCAAATGGGACATGCTGGAAGAGTGGACGAAAACCAAACGCGCCCCCAAGCACGCGGCCTGGATGCACGATCAGGAATTCATCGCTTGAGTTTTGTGGCAAGTGCGGTTTGCGCCCGCCCGCATATCAGCCGCGTTGCAGCTTGAAGACCGCTGTGCCCGCCATCAGGTTGGGCAAGAAGCGCACTTCCTGGCCGTGTTGAAGGCCGAAGGAGTCGAGCACTTGCAGCTGGTTCTTGCGGGCCAGGTCGGCAAAATCGGCGTAGGTGCCCACGCGGATGTTGGGCGTGTCGTACCACTGGTAGGGCAAGCGCTTGGTCACGGGCATGCGGCCGCGCAGCACGCTCAGGCGGTTGAACCAGTGCCCAAAGTTGGGGAAAGCCACGATGCCGATCTTGCCCACGCGGGCGGTCTCGCGCAGCATGACTTCGGCGTTGCGCAGGTGTTGCAGCGTGTCGATTTGCAGCACCACATCAAAGGACTGGTCGGCAAAAACCTTGAGCCCTTGGTCGAGGTTGAGCTGCAGCACATTCACGCCGTGTTGTGCGCAAGCCAGCACATTGGCATCATCCAACTCCACACCGTAGCCAGTGCAACCATTGTGTTCTTGCAGGTAGGCCAGCAAGGCCCCGTCGCCGCAGCCCAGGTCGAGCACGCGTGCACCTTGCGGCACCAAACGGGCAATGGCTTGCATGATCAAGGGGTCGCTCATGCGGCACCTCCGAGGCTGTTGGCAATCTGAGCAAAGTAAGCCCGCACCACATTCATGTAGCGCTCGTCGTCGAGCAAGAAGGCGTCGTGCCCGTGCGGTGCGTCGATTTCGGCGTAGCTCACGTCGCGGCGGTTGTCGATCAGGCCCTTGACCATTTCGCGGCTGCGCGCAGGTGAGAAGCGCCAGTCGGTGGTGAAGCTGACCAGCAGGAATTTGCAGATGGCCCGCTCCAGCGCTTTGGACAGGTCGCCGCCAAAAGCGCGGGCCGGGTCGAAGTAGTCGAGTGCCCGGGTGATCAGCAAATAGGTGTTGGCGTCAAAGTACTCGCTGAACTTGTCGCCCTGGTAGCGAAGGTAGCTTTCGATCTGAAATTCCACTTCTTGGGTGGAATATTTGTAGCCGGTGGCACTGTTGACAGCGTTGCGCAATTCGCGGCCGAACTTTTCGTTCATCACGTCGTCGCTCAGGTACGTGATGTGGCCGATCATGCGGGCGATGCGCAGGCCACGCTTGGGCACCACGCCATGCTCGTAAAAGTGGCCGTTGTGAAAGTCCGGGTCGGTCACGATGGCGCGACGCGCCACTTCGTTGAAGGCGATGTTCTCGGCGTTCAGGTTGGGGGCGCTGGCCACCACCACCGCATGTTTCATGCGCTCGGGGTATTGCAGCGTCCAGCTCAGGGCCTGCATGCCGCCCAAACTGCCGCCCATCACGGCGGCCAGTTGTTCAATGCCCAGTGCATCCAGCAAGCGGGCCTGGGCATTGACCCAATCCTCGACCGTCACCACCGGGAAGTCCGCGCCGTACACGCGGCCCGTGTCGGGGTTGGTGTGCATGGGGCCCGTGGAGCCAAAGCACGAGCCCAGGTTGTTCACGCCGATGACAAAAAATCGGTCGGTGTCCAGTGGCTTGCCGGGGCCGATCATGTTGTCCCACCAGCCGGTGTTGTTCGGCTGGTCGGCATAGACGCCGGCCACATGGTGCGAGGCGTTGAGCGCGTGGCAGATCAGCACCGCGTTGGACTTGTCGGCGTTGAGCGTGCCGTAGGTTTCATAACTGAGCGAATAACCACGGATGGACGCACCGCTTTGCAAGGGCAAAGCGGCTTCAAAGCTCATCGACTGTGGTGTGGCAATCAAACTCATGTCTGCAATGAAAAAACCCGATAACGCTGAAGAAGCGATACCGGGTTGGGCTCTACCTCTTTAGCTGCATTTTGGAATCTTCTGGATTCCTGCGCCCGCAAGCTGGAGCAAATCGGCGCAGTGCAAGTATAAATCAGCCCCAGCCCAGCAGCGCCAATGTGCCCAGAATGGCAAAGATCACCGCCGACACGGTGTGCACCAAGCGCAGCGGCACCCTTTTGGTGATGGCGTCCCCCAGCCAAACGACAGGCGCGTTGGCCAGCATCATGCCCAAGGTGGTGCCTGCAACCACCGTGAACCAGGCTTGGTACTGCGCGGCCAGCATCACGGTGGCGATCTGGGTCTTGTCGCCCATCTCGGCCAAAAAGAAAGCCACCACGGTGGTCAGGAACACCCCGAAGCGTGGCGCTTCGTCGCCTTCCTCGTCGTCCAGCTTGTCGGGAATCAGCATCCACACCGCCATGGCGATGAAGGAGCCGCCCAGCACCCAGCGCAGCACATTCGGGCCCAGCACGGTGGTGACCCAGCTGCCCACGGCACCTGCGAGGCCATGGTTGGCCAGTGTGGCCACCAGAATGCCCAGCACGATGGGCCAAGGCTTGCGAAAACGCGCGGCCAGCACCAGGGACAGCAGTTGGGTTTTGTCACCCATTTCGGCCAAAGCCACGATGC
>JBEEJQ010000094.1:0-10815 GCA_041169105.1 Pseudomonadota bacterium
CCCGCCCTGCGCGGACTTCTGAGTGAAGGATGAACCGATGTGCATTGAGCTGGTGCTGGCTGACCCTTATCCCGTCATGTTGGATGGTTTGAGTCATGTGTTTCATGACACATCGGAGTTTTCCGTCAAGACCTGTGTTCACCATGGCGATGCCGCATTGCAAGCGGTGCGTCATCACCGGCCTCACATTCTGGTCATGGATTTGTCATTGACCCAAAGCAGCGGTTTGTCCTTGTTGCAGGAGCTGCGCGCACCCGACATCCAGACCTTGCCCGTGGTCTTCACCGGTGCGCCGATTGGTGAGGTCATGCAGGCCATTGACCTGGGGGTGCAAGGCTTGGTGTCCAAAGAAAAGTCCAAGCAGGTCTTGTCACGTTGCATCAAGACGGTTCATGACGGTGGGCAATGGCTGGACCGCGATCTGACGGTCAAAACCATGTCCTTGTTGCTGGAGCAGCAAAAGAAAAATGCGCAGGCCTCGCATGTGCTTACGCCGCGTGAGTTGATGGTGGCGCGCATGGTGACCGAAGGTTGGCCGAACAAAAAAATCGCCAGCAAATTGTTCATCAGCGAAGGCACGGCCAAGCTGCATTTGCACCACGTATACCAAAAACTCAATTGCCCTGGTCGTATGTCCTTGCAGCGTTTCATGCAAGACCACGGCTTGATGTGAGCGCCACACTCGTGGAGTGCGGCATGTCGAAAACCATAAAAGGAATTGCCATGAGCGATGAAAACCAGTTGATCGAGTCGGCCTATGCGCAGCATGTGAGCGAGCATTTTCGCCGTGCGTCGGAGGAGTTGTTGCATGCGTATCAGCGCAACAAAGAGGCCAGCCGCCACCATGAGGCGGGTGCCTTCAGGGCAGCTTTGCACCACGTCAAGTTGTCCAAACACCATGCGTTCAACGCGCATGAACATTTGAAAGAAGCCTTGCTGATCACGGAAAAGATCGGGGCCATCGATGGCCCTTTGTCGATGCGCGGTGCGGCGTCATCGGGGCTTCAATGACCATTGTTGTAAACAGCGCACATCGCCTTGCTATGTGCTACACCGCACAGTCAAAAGGGGCGGGAATTTTTATACTGACCGCTGTATATAAAGCTATGCAGAAAAAGCAACGTATAACAAGGACGCTCTACCTGGTTGCGATGGACGGATACCCGATTGAAGATGGATCGCGAAAGGATTGAACATGTCGATACGCGTTTTATTGTCTTCCAAGCACAAGGTGGTTTCCGAAGGGATTGCCGCCGTATTGCGAACCCACCATGACATGAACTTGGTGGGCATTTCGGAAAACACCGAACGCACTCAAGCGCTGTGTGATGAAACCCATCCCGATGTGGTGCTGATAGGCATCCATTCCAACGGCGTGCAGGAACGAGACCTCATGCAAAAGCTTTCGCATGCTTCGGCACCGCGTCACATCGTGGCGTATTCGAGCGAGTCCGATCGCCACGGCATCATCGAAATTCTGGACGCGGGGGCCAAGGCCTATGTGTCCACGACCAGCAGCATCGATGAACTGATGTCGGCGATCCGCGCGGCCGCAGCGGGGCGCACTTTTTTGTGTCAATCGGCTGCCAGCCAAATGATGGAAAGTGTGCGCCAATCCCGCTCGGGGGACAGCGCGGTGCGTTTGCATTTGGGCGGGCGTGAGGAGCAGGTGTTGCGCCTGATCGCCGATGGGTATTCGTCCAAAGAAATTGCCCGCAATTTGCAGATCGCCCCCAGCACCGTGGAGGTTCACCGCCGCAACATCATGCGCAAGGTGGGCTTGCACAAGGTGGCCGATTTGACGCGCTACGCCATCCGCAATCAGATGGTATCGGTGTAAGGCTTCAGCACTGCAGCACACTGGCCGGGTGTTGCAACAGGCGTTCGTATTCCTGCTGGATCACGCCATAGCACTCGCAGACCCTGTTTTCGAGTTCAGCGCGGTCCAGCACGGAGATGTGCCCGCGTGCATACTGGATCACGCCGTCCACCATCAGGCGTTTGGCCGCCAGCGTCACACCTTCGCGTCGCACGCCGAGCAGTTCGGACATGAGCTCGTGGGTCATCACGATGGTGTCGCCCTCCAAACGGTCGAGTGTGAGCAAGAGCATGCGGCACAGTTGCTGGTCCAGCGTGTGGTGCCGGTGGCATACACCGATCTGGGCCATCTGCGTGATCATGGCTTGTGTGTAGAGCAAAAACAGGCGCTGCACCTGCTGCTCTTGGGTGAAGCTGCTCAGCACCACACTCAAAGGCACGCGCACGGCTTGACCTGCGGTCTGCACAATGGCCCGATTGTGGGTTTTGCCCCCGCCCATGAGCTGGTACATGCCGATCAACCCTTCCCGACCGGTCATGACGACCTCGGTCGAGGCGCCGTTGCTCAGCACATAGATCCAGGAGACGATGGCCGTTGTAGGAAAGAACACATGCCCGAGGATGGCCCCCGGTTCGTACAGCACCTTGCCCATGGGCAGGTCGACGATTTCAAAATGGGGTGCCCATGCGCTGTAGGTCGATGCGGGCAATAAAGCAAGAATGTGGTTTTTGTGAAATTGCCTTGACATAGGCACTTTTTATGAATTTGACATCTTTCAAATTTATCAGGGTTTACCCTTTTTATTTGTTCGATTTCGCACATTGTTGTGTGGACGGCGCACTTATGTTGTGCGTAGTGGCGAAAAATCCACGCCGCTGTTGCCGCTCAGGCTGATTTGTGGGGCTTGGCTTGGGCTTGCTGGCTCAGTGCCGCCAAATCGAGGATGTTGACCGATCCCCGTTTGTAATTGAGCAAACCCATGTCCTTGAGGGCGACTGCGGCCAGGGTCACGCTGACCCGTCGCACGCCCAGCATGCGGGCCAACTGGTCGTGGGTCAGGTTCAGCTGCAGTGAGCCTGAGCGCTGGGCACACAGCACCAGCCAAGCGGCCAGGCGGGTCTGCACATCGTCGTATTGAACGGATGCCGTCATATGGGCGATGTCGTGGGTCATTTGCCAGAGGAAGCGGGCCACGGTCCACAGCATGGAGGGATGAGATTTCAGGAGTTGTTGGAGTGCTGCGCTGGGGACTTGCCAGGCGTGGCCTGCCCGTTGTACTTCGTAGCGCAGCTGAGTTGCGTTTTGCCCCAGTGCCATGCCCAAACCCACAGCACTTTCTGTTCCGAGCAAACCTACTGCCAGTCTGGTCTTGTTTTCCGCTTGGACCCACAGGATCACGCATGCCCCACTCAGGAAATAGACCCGGTCTGCGTCCTCAGAGCCTGCCAGGCACAGGCTTTGGCCTTCAGACAGCGCAACAGGCTGACAGATTTGCTGCAGCCGGTCCCGATCTTCATTGGACAGCTGAAAGATGAGACCGTTGCTTGAAAAATTCACAAGAATGCACCCGGCGGTACGGTGGAGTATCGTGTCATTCTGCAAATACCCAAAAGTCAGCAGAAATCAAACAGTTTGAAACGCTAACGAGTATATGTCGCAATGATTCTGAAGATAACCATGAATTTCCTGAAAATATGTTCGATGAAGAACATAAGATAATGCGCTTATTAAAAACACAAAATTCTTTGCAGTGACGATTTTTTCGGTTGCAGAAGATTCCAAGGCTTTGACAGTTCGCACTCAAAATTCGCTGCTGGACCTGTTGCTCCAGGACATTCCCCGGGCTTCTGACTTTGAAATGGAGCGCGTCTTCTTGCCACAGGGCGCTTTGACCTTGTCCGGGGATGTGTATTTTCCTGAAGATGCCTTGTTGACCTTGGCACAAGTCAGCGCCAATCGCCCTGCGGTGGATGTGGCCGTGGTGGGACGTTACGCCTGTGTAGGGCCTGCGGACCTGTGGGGTGCGCAGATGCAAATCTGGGTGATGGTGCCCGGCTACGGCTGCCGTCTGGATTGGGCGGACATCCGGGCCCATGCGCCGCAGTATTCAGCATGGTTGTGGCACACCACGGCGGCCACGCATGGACTGGTTCAGCAAATGGCTCAGACCGCTTTTTGTGTGCAGCACCACCATGCCACGCAGCGCCTGGCCAGCTGGCTGTTGATGTGTCTGGCGCAATACGGCGGGGATGACTTGGTGTTGCCACTGGCCTGTTTGCCGGCCTCGATCCTGGCGTCAGCGGCCGATCTCCAAAACACCTTGCAGACCTTGGAAAACCAAGGTGCCTTGGCGTGGCGTGATGCGCACATTGAGCAACTGCATGCAGAGCGATTGGTCGCCTTGGCTTGCCGTTGTCACACCATGGTCAAGCACACAGCTGATGCGCCACCGCTTCAGCCACTTTGATGCCGTCCACACCGGCCGACAAAATCCCGCCTGCGTAGCTCGCGCCCTCGCCTGCAGGGTACAGACCACGGGTGTTGATGCTTTGAAAATCATCACCGCGCGGGATGCGCAAAGGTGAAGAGGTGCGCGTTTCCACGCCGGTCATGACCGCATCAGGCATGTCGTAGCCCTTGATCTTGCGGCCAAAGACCGGCAGCGCGTCGCGCATGGCAGCCACCGCGTAGTCGGGCAACACATCGGCCAAGTCGCCCAGCTTGACGCCGGGCTTGTAGGAGGGCACCACGCTGCCCCAGCTGCTGGAGGGGCGCTGTGCCAAAAAGTCGCCCACCAGCTGGCCGGGCGCTTCGTAGGTACCTCCGCCCACTTCAAAAGCACGGCTCTCCAGCTGGCGCTGCAGCACGATGCCCGACAAGGGGTGCGGCACGGGAGGCTGTTGGCTGGCCAAGGCCTGCGCCTCTTGAGCCAGTTGTGCGCCAAGGGTCTCGCCAAAAGCAGCTTGCCACGCCGAGGTCTCCAGCGGGTAGTCGGGCGGGTCGATGCCCACCACCATGCCGGCGTTGGCATTGCGCTCGTTGCGCGAATATTGGCTCATGCCATTGGTGACCACGCGGCCGGGCTCGCTGGTGGCGGCCACCACGGTGCCGCCGGGGCACATGCAAAAGCTGTAGACCGCACGGCCGTTGGCGGCGTGGTGGACCAGCTTGTAATCGGCTGCGCCCAGCAGCGGGTGGCCGGCGTGGCGGCCCCAGCGGGCTTGGTCGATCACGCTTTGAGGGTGTTCGATGCGCACGCCAATCGAAAACGCTTTGGCTTGCAGCGCCACACCACGCTGGTGCAGCATGACAAAGGTGTCGCGTGAGCTGTGGCCCAAGGCCAGCACCACATGGCGTGTGGCCAGCGTGTGGCTTTGGCCCGTGGTTTGGTCAAGCACGTGCAGGCCGGTGATTTGGTGACCGCCGTCTGCGGGTGAGCGCAACACATCGGTCACGCGCTGCTCGAAACGGATCTCGCCGCCCAGCGCCGTGATCTGTTCGCGGATGTGCTCGACCACCTTGACCAGTTTGAAGGTGCCGATGTGCGGGTGCGCAGCAAACAAAATGTCGGCGGGTGCACCGGCCTTGACGAACTCATCCATCACCTTGCGGCCCAGATGGCGCGGGTCCTTGATCTGGCTGTAGAGCTTGCCGTCGCTGAAGGTGCCTGCACCGCCCTCGCCAAACTGCACATTGCTTTCGGGCTGCAGCACCTTCTTGCGCCACAGGCCCCAGGTGTCTTTGGTGCGCTCACGCACTTTCTTGCCACGCTCCAGCACGATGGGCTTGAAACCCATCTGCGCCAAGCTCAGCGCCGCAAACATGCCGCAGGGACCAAATCCCACCACCACCGGCCGCTCGCCTTCTTGCGCACCAAAGTCTGCGGGCGCATGGCAAGGCGCATGCCAGATCATGTCGGGCGTGGGCTGGATGTGCGAGTTTTTCTCGAACGTGTGCAACAGAGCTGCTTCGGCCTGTGGATCGGCCAGCGTGAGGTCCACGATGAACACCGCCAGCAACTCGGCCTTGCGGGCGTCAAAGCTGCGTTTGAACACCTGCAAGGTGGCGATGTCTGTTTCGGCGATGCCCAGCGCCTTCGCGGCCAATTGGCGCAGTGCAGCTTCGGGGTGCGGCGGCGGGATGCGGTCTTCGTCGGTTTCAGACGGGGCATCGGCAGCGCGACGCACCTCGACGGGCAGGGCCGACAGTGGGAGTTTGAGTTCGGAAATGCGGATCATGGTCGTGGCTTGTGTTTATCAAGCAAGAAGACGTGATTATCTCAACAGTGAGCGGGTTTCTGCGCGTGTCTCGTTTTGCTGCTGAGGTGCGGAGATGTCGGGGCTGAAGCCACCGACCTACGAGGGTATCTTTTGCAGGTCGGAGCTTCAGCTCCGACGTGTGCTTTACTCACTCAAGCCGGCAAGAAGCCTTCGATCGACAGGTAACGCTCGCCCGTGTCGTAGTTGAACCCCAGCACCGTGGCACCGGCAGGCAGCTCGGGCAGTTTTTGCGCGATCGCAGCCAAGGTTGCGCCGGACGAAATGCCGACCAGCAGGCCTTCTTCGCGGGCCGAGCGGCGGGCGTATTCGCGGGCGGCTTCGGCATCGACCTGGATCACGCCGTCGAGCACGCTGGTGTCGAGGTTTTTGGGGATGAAGCCCGCGCCAATGCCCTGGATGGGGTGGGGTGCAGGCGCTCCGCCCGAGATCACGGGCGAGGCGGTCGGCTCGACCGCGAACACCTTGAGCTTGGGGAACTTGGCTTTCAGCACGCGGGCAGTACCCGACAAGTGGCCGCCGGTGCCCACGCCCGTGATGAGGGCGTCGATGCCCTCGGGGAAGTCGGCCAGGATCTCTTGCGCCGTGGTGCGCACGTGCACGTCGATGTTGGCGGGGTTTTCAAATTGCTGGGGCATCCAGGCGCCGGGCGTGCTGGCCACCAGTTCTTCGGCGCGGGCGATGGCGCCTTTCATGCCTTTTTCACGGGGGGTGAGGTCGAAGGTCGCGCCATAGGCCAACATCAGGCGGCGACGCTCGATGCTCATGCTGTCGGGCATGACCAGCACCAGCTTGTAGCCCTTGACGGCCGCCACCATGGCCAGGCCAATGCCGGTGTTGCCCGACGTGGGCTCAATGATGGTGCCGCCGGGCTTCAGGGCGCCGGACTTTTCGGCGTCTTCGATCATGGCCAGCGCAATGCGGTCCTTGACCGAGCCGCCGGGGTTGCTGCGCTCGGATTTGACCCACACGTTGGCGTCAGCGCCAAACAGGCGGTTGATGCGCACATGGGGCGTGTTGCCGATGGTGGCGAGGATGTTTGGGGCTTTCATGTCAGGGTCTCCAAGTGTGAAATCACAAAAATGTCGGGCCATTGTGCGCGAATCTTCAGACCTCTTGCGGCATGTGCATATGACGGCAGGCGATAATCAAGCTGTGAAGCTCGCCAGACCGCCGCTGGTGCAATCTCCGAAAGGAGGCACTGGAGGAACGTCCGGACTGCACAGGACAGCGTAGGAGGCAACGCCTCTCCACCGTGAGGTGAGGATCAGAGCAACAGAGACGAGCCGATTCAGTTCGGGTGAAACGGGCAATCTCTACGCGCAGCAATACCAAGTAGGCCAACGTTGATGTGGTTCCGCAGAGTTGGCGGGTAGGTAGCATCGAGCCGGGTGGGCGACCCCCGGCCCAGAGTAATGGCGGTCACGCAGCGGGCAACCGCTGTGCACAGAATCCGGCTTATCGGCGAGCTTCACACTTTTTTCGAGCAACAAAAAACCCGCCGAGGCGGGTTTTTTGTTGTCCTTTGCAGACCTCAGCCACGTGAGGGCATCAAGGTGCCGGCCAAGGCGAACACCGAGTTGGGCGCGTTGATTTTCAGGGTGCTTTTTGGCTTGGCGAAAACGCCACGCTTGACCGCGGGCTGCGGCGCGGGTTCGACCGTCACGCCTTTGGCGCGTTGCTCGGCCACCAGCTGGCGCAGACTGATCGATTGCAGGTGGCTCAGCATTTTCTCGTTCAGGCTGGCCCACAGCTCGCTGCTCATCCAGCCGCCTTCTGCGGCCAGTTCTTCTTCTGAGGGGGCGTCCACGGCACCGACGATGTCGGCCATGGTGATTTTTTCGGCACTGCGTGCCAGCGAATAACCGCCGCCTGGGCCGCGGGTGCTCTCGACCAGGCCTTGCTGGCGCAGCTTGCTGAACAGCTGCTCGAGGTAGGACAGCGAAATCTGGTGGCGCACGCTGATGGCGGCCAATGACACGGGGCCACGGTCTTCGCGCAGGGCCACGTCGATCATGGCGGTCACGGCAAATCGGCTTTTGGTGCTCAAACGCATGGTGTCTTCCTTTCTGCGTAGTCAAGGCTTTCTGGGCCTTTTGGCGCTGCCTGACTGCGGGGTCTGCAGTGGCAGCTTGGTTCTGATTTTCTCAGACAGAAACAAGATATTGGGATTGCCCGTGTCAATTCAAGGGTAAATCCTGTGTAAATTTGTCGGAAATCAAACCGAGGGGCTCAGAACCGCTCGAAACCCTCGAGTTGACGCCATTGGCCCGGCTCCAGCGGGGCCAGGCTGATGCGCCCCACGCGTTGGCGGCGCAGGTCCTGCAGGGGGCATTGCTGGTCCAGCCATCGACCCAGCTCCAGGCCGTCGATGTCTTTGCCCGCAATGCGCAGCACGGTGACGGTGTCGGTTTGGCGGTTGATGCTGGCACGCAGGCCCGGGCCGTTCAAGGCTTTGATCAGGCCTTCGGGCACTTCACCGCCGAGGGTGGCCATCCATTCTTGTTCTATGGGGCTGCGCCGGTCTTCCAGGTGGCGCAGCACACCCACGTCGTCCGAAAAAATGCACAGGCCGCTGGCCGGTGCGGGCAGGGGCATGGCGATCTGCAGTTTGGCCAGGCGCTCTTTGCCCCATAGGCCCGCTTGCGGGGCTTTGAGGCCTGCGATTTTTTGCAGCCAGCTGTGGGAACCGCCCAAGTCCGCAGGTTTATGGACCACCAGGGTCAAAGGGGCCAGCGCGGCCATGGAGACCATGCGGTTGACCGTGAGGGCTTCGTTTTTCACGCGCCGGGCCGGGTCGGTGACCACTTTGCCCGCCACTTGCACGCCACCGGCCACGATCAGGGCTTCGGCTTCGCGGCGCGAGCAGTTTTGCTCGGCGGCCACACGTTTGGCCAGGCGGATGCCTTCGTCAGAGAGATGCATCGGGGCTTTCAAGTTGTTCGCGGATGTGGTCCACATGCGCTTGCAGGGATCGGGCGGCCACCGGCCACAGGCGGGGCGGCACGTCGTCGTAGGCTTTTTCCACCCATTCTTGCAGGCTGCCCTGGGGCAGGGCCTGCATGGCGGCAGCGATTTTGGCCTCGCGCTTGAGGCGGTGGGCCTTCAAGTGCGTAATGGCCTGGTGCGCAAAGCCCAACGCGTGGCCGTGCGCGGGCAAGATGAACTCGATGCCACCGGCCTCGCAAGCTGCGGCCAGTTTGTCCAGCGAGTCGAGGTAGTCGCCCATGTGGCCGTCGGGCGGGTCGATCACGGTGGTGCTGCCGTTGAGCACATGGTCGCCTGAGAACAGCAGGCCGTCTTCTTCGAGCACCAGGCACAGGTGGTTGGCCGCGTGGCCGGGAGTGTGCACCACACGCAGGGTGTGGGTGATTTCGCCTGCCACGCCCATGCCTTGCAAGACCAGTTTTTCGCCATCGGCCAATTCGCGGTCGGGTGTGAAGCGGCTGTTGGCGCGGGCGGTGGGTTGGGAGGCCAGGCCCAGGACGGGCGGTTTGTTCGTGCACAGCGCTTGCAAGGGCGCAGCACCCGGCGAATGGTCCGAGTGCGAGTGGGTGCAGACGATGGCTTTGATTTGCCCACCGGCCGCACGCCACAGACGTTGCAGGTGGTCGTGGTCGGCCGGGCCCGGGTCGATCGCGATGTAACCGGTGTTCGGGTCGCCCACCAAATAGCTGTTGGTGCCGGGTCCGGTCATCACGCCGGGGTTGGGGGCCGTGAGGCGCTGCACGTTTTGGAGCAGGGGCACGGGCGCATCGGTCTGCCAATCCAGGTGGTGGTGGATTTGCCCATCGGGCGTGACCAGGGCCAGCTCGCCAAAGGGGGCTTCGTGCTCCATGTAGCGCACTTCGTGGCCCCCCACAAAGCCTGCGCGGGGGCAGCTGGTCCACAGCGGTTCGTCGTTGACGGCGCAAGCTTGCAGCACGTCATCCACCCGGGAAAAGGCCTTGAGGCGCTCCAGCGTGCGGATGGTCGGGAAGATGATGAAGAAGTCGCCCGCTTCGTGGCGCGTCAGGGCATCCACTGGACGCACCCAGACGGGCTCGAACTGCTCGGCCTCGTCGGCCACGGGGGTTTGGCCTTCGGGCATGCGTGCCACCAAAAAGGGCACATCAAAGCGGCGCGGCAGGTCGCGGTCGGTGATCCAGTGCGCCAGCACAAAGACTTGGTCGGCGGCCAGCGTCAGGCCCTGGCTTTGGCATTGCGTGGCAAAAGGGGCTTTGCGGTCGATGTGGGCAATGTCCGCGTTGTCGGCCCAGCGGCCATCGGCGTGGCGGGCGAACAAAATGCCCAGCTCTTCAAAGCTCTCGCGGATGGCGGCAATGGCTTGCGTCAGGTGCAAATCGCTTTGCTTGGGGCGGCGGGTGGACAGCGCATGCGCCTGGGCATCGGCCGCATCGACGCCACCACCCGGGAAGACATAGGCACCGGGCGCAAAGCTGGCGGTCATGGAGCGGCGGGTCATCAGAACCTCGATGCCTTGCTGGCCATCGCGCAGGAGCAGCACGGTGGCGGCTGGGCGCAGCGGCGCGGGTTCACGTTGGGGGTGCAGGAGTTGGGATGTGCGGACCATGCCCCATTATCAGGGGCACACGCCCCTGAGCTGTCGTTCCTGTGCCGACCAAGGGCGATAATGCCGGCCATGCACATCCGCTTTACCAAGATGCAAGGAGCCGGCAACGATTTTGTCGTGCTCGACGAAACCCGTGGCCGCCTGGG
>JBEEJQ010000095.1:0-10686 GCA_041169105.1 Pseudomonadota bacterium
GGATGGGCGCGCCGCAGTCTTTGCACGTGCCGTATAGGCCAGCCGCCAGCCGCTCCAGAGCATCTTCCAGTGCGCCCAGTTCGGCGGTTTCGTGTTCGTTCATCGCAAACTCATCATCGCGTTCCGAAATGGCTTGCGCCCGGTTTTCAAAATCGCGGACATCGTGCTCGGCCGCCATGTCCACGCGTGAGACCAAGCCCCCGCGTTCCTGGGCGATGCGTTGCAAAAGTTCAGCGCGTGCGCGCTCAAGGCGTTCTTGGTGGAGTCGGGTACTGGTGTTCATGCGCCCATCCTAGGCTGCGCATGGCCGGCGATGTTGATGTGAATCAATCCTGTGGCGGGTCGCAACTGCGGTGTGGGGGGTACCGCAAAACAGGAATGGACAAAGCAAAAGGGCCACCCATCTGGGCGGCCCTGGCTGTGCAAGTGGGGCGATGTTTATTTGGCCTTCATGCGCGAGAGCATCAGCTCCATATTGGCTTTGCGGTCGGCGTTGACTTGCTGCAAGGTGGGGCGCTCACCCATGAACTTCATGTAGTCCCGCACCGGCAGATCGGCCAGAAAGTCGCGGCCATAGATCAGTTTGGTGGCCCCCGAAACCAGTGGCAAGTGGACCACCGCTGCGCAATCGGCCAGTGTCAATGTGTCGCCTGCCACATAGGGTGCGAATTGGGCCAGAGCTGCAAAAGCCGCCACATTCTTTTCCAGCTGAGCGCCGGTTTTTTCTTTGGTGCCGTCACTGACTTTGCCGCCAAAAAAAGCTTCGGGGTACAGGTTGCGCGCCACCAGCTCCAGGTGCAGCTCCAAAAAGGTCACCAGCTCGCGCACTTTGGCTGCGGCAAAAGGCTCGGCAGGCAACAACGGGCTTTGTGGGTACTGCTGCTCGATGTACTCCATGATGACGGCCGATTCGCACAGTGGGCCTTGGGCGGTCTTGATGTAAGGCACCTTGCCGATGGGGCTGGCCGCCGGATCGGTTTTGCCCACCCAGGCCAGTTCTTCCTCGAAGGGCACGCCTTTTTCGAGCAGGGCGAATTTGATTTTGTTGTAGTAATTGCTGGCTGCAAAGCCACAGAGTGTGAGCATGAGAGGTCTCCTGGAGGGGGTAATGCGCAGAGCGTAAAGCGTCACACTTCAGGGTGACGTCGCACAGATGACCTGTCCTTGGATGACTGATTTGGACCATTTGGCATGTGCGATTGCATGAGAAGTAGATTCCTGTACCGAAAATGTCTCTGAAAAGACATCCATCAAGGGTTTTTGCTGTGAGCAACGTCACTGAAAAGCGCTACGCTGATTTCAGTTCTATCCCATAAACGAGGAGACCTTGATGAGCGTGAATTTCCAAGTCAACGGCAAGCCTGCCAAGGCCAATGCCGAAACCGACACCCCACTGTTGTGGGTTCTGCGTGATGAACTGGGCATGACTGGCACCAAATTCGGTTGCGGTGCAGCTCTGTGCGGCGCCTGCACGGTGCACGTCAATGGCGAGGCGGTCCGCTCATGCCAGACACCTTTGAGCGCCGTGTCCGGCAAAAAGGTGGCCACTGTAGAAGGCCTGTCGGCCAAGAACAACCACCCCCTGCAAGTGGCCTGGATCAAGCACGATGTGCCCCAGTGCGGCTATTGCCAGTCGGGTCAGTTGATGAGCGCAGCGGCCTTGCTCGCCAAGAACAACAACCCCAGCGATGCTGACATCGACAACGCGATGAGCGGCAACATTTGCCGTTGCGGCACTTACCCCCGTATCCGCGCCGCCATCAAAGATGCCGCCGCCACGATGCGCAAAGCCTGATCCGCTGGAGAACACACATGACCGATATCCAAACTTCTCGCCGCTCATTCCTCAAAACCGGCGCTGTCGCCACCGGTGGCCTGCTGATGGCCGTCAACCTGCCCGGCACGCTGGGTCAGGCCATGGCCGCAGGCACCGTCAGCACACCCAATGCCTGGGTGCACATCGCAGACGACAACACCATCACCATCCTGAGCGCTCACTCCGAGATGGGCCAGGGCGTTCATACCTCCATGCCCATGTTGGTGGCTGAAGAACTGAATGTGGACCTGAGCCAGATCAAAGTGGTGGATGCGCCTCCCGGTGCCGCTTACGTCAACGCCTTGTTGGGCGCACAGATCACTGGCGGCTCGACCTCCGTACGCGGCAGCTGGGAAAAGCTGCGCGTCGCTGGCGCTCAAGTGCGCGAAATGTTGATCACTGCCGCCGCCGCCCATTGGGGTGTGGATCGCGACCAGGTCAAGGCCGACAAGGGCATGTTGCTGGGCCCCAATGGGAAGAAGGCCACTTATGGTTATTTTGCAGAATCAGCCTCGCGTCTGAGCGTGCCTGAAAAGCCACCGATCAAAGATCCCAAAGACTTCCGTCTCGTGGGCAAGCGCACCAAGCGCGTGGACACACCCGCCAAAACCAACGGCACGGCCGAGTTCGGTATTGACGTCAAACTGCCGGGCATGGTGTATGCCACCATCGTGCAATGCCCCGTCATCGGTGGCAAGGTCAAGAGCTTTGATGGCGCACAAGCCAAAGCCATGCCCGGCGTGCAAGCTGTGGTGCAGGTCAGCGATGGCGTGGCCGTGGTGGCCGACTCCTGGTGGCGTGCCAAGAAGGCCGCTGAAAAGCTGAGCATTCAGTGGGACGAGGGCCCAGTCGCTTCGATCAGCGATGCCTCCATGCTCGAAGGTAACCGTGCTGCCGCCAAGTCTGGCAAGGTGATTCCAATCATCGCCTCCAAGGGCGATGTGGCCAATGCCTTCAAAGGCGCTGCCAAGGTGCTGGAAGCCGAGTACATCACGCCCATGCAATCGCACTCCCCACTGGAGCCGATGAACTTCACGGCCCACGTGCAAGGCAACAAGGCCATGTTGATTGGCCCCACACAGTTCCAGCAAGGCGCTCACGGTGCTGTCGCTGGCGCTTTGGGCCTCAAGCCTGAAGACGTTACCTTGAAGACCACCTACCTTGGCGGTGGTTTTGGTCGCCGCTTGGAGCTGGACTTTGTCGTTCAAGCAGCAGAGATCTCCAAAGCCGTCGGCAAGCCGGTCAAGTTGGTGTGGACTCGTGAAGAAGACATGATGCATGACTACTACCGTCCCATGGGCGTGAACAATGTCAAGGCCGGTCTGGACGCATCGGGCATGCCCGTCGGCGTCCACTTCAAGGTCACGTCGCAATCGATCACTCAGCGTGCCTTCGGTTTGCCCAAAGAGACTCTCGACCCCTTCATGGCCGAAGCCGCCGTGACCGGCTACAACGTGCCCAACACCCAACATGACCTGGTGATCCATGACACCGGTTTCCGTGTCGGTTACTGGCGCGCTGTGAGCCACAGCATGAACGCTTTTGCCAACGAAAGCTTCGTGGACGAAATGGCCAAGGCCGCAGGCCAAGACCCCTACGCTTACCGCATGAAGATGCTGGAAGGCAAGCCACGTTATGCCAACGTGCTCAAACTGGCGGCAGAAAAAGCGGGCTGGGGCAAGCCCGTGGCTGCAGGCCGTGCACGCGGCATCGCTTTGATGGAAGGCTATGACAGCTACATGGCACAAGTGGCCGAAGTGAGCTTGAACAAGGACGGCAGCGTCAAGGTTCACAAGGTCACCGTGGCTGCTGATGTGGGCCACATGGTCAACCCCGACACGGTGGAAGCCCAGTTGCAGTCCAGCATCATCTTCGGCATGGGTGCAGTGCTCAAACACGAGATCACCATGAAGAATGGTCGCGTGCAAGAGACCAACTACAACACGTACGAACCTGTGCGCATGTACGAAGCGCCTCAGATCGACATCGTGTTGGTCAAGAGCACCGAAAAGCCAGGCGGCATTGGCGAACCCGGTACGGCTGTGGCGGCTCCCGCCATTGCCAACGCCGTGGCAGCACTGACAGGCAAGCGCTTGCGCCGTCTGCCATTGACCGCTGACGCGATCCGTCAGGCTTGAAGTCCGGAGGTCTGCTGTGGAAAGTCTGGATCTGCGAGTGCTGGCCGATGTGCTGGCCTGGAAACAGTCGGGCCACAGTGTGACCCTGGTCACCGTGGTGGAAACTTGGGGCAGTGCCCCCAGGCCACCCGGTGCCTTGCTGGCCGTGCGTGATGATGGGGGCGTCAGTGGCTCCGTCTCGGGCGGTTGTGTTGAGGATGACTTGATTGCCCGCATACGGGCAGGCGAATACGCCAATTTGAAAACACCTTCCATGGTGGCCTATGGCGTGACCAAGGAAGAAGCCACCCGTTTTGGCCTGCCTTGCGGTGGCACCTTGCGCTTGGTGCAAGAGCCTGTGCTGGACACAGGCTGGATCGAAGAAGTTTTGCAGCGCACAAGCGCCCACCAACTCGTTGCGCGAACCGTTCGCCTGCGCGATGGCGCGGTGCACTTGCGGCAAGCACAACGCGGTGAGGAATTGGCCTTTGATGGCAGCACCCTGACCACGTTTTTTGGCCCACGCTGGCGCTTGCTGTTGATCGGTGCCGGTCAACTCAGCCAAGTCGTGGCGCAGATGGCACAGACCCTCGATTTTGAAGTGCTGGTGTGCGAGCCACGCCAGGCCTACACCGCAGGCTGGAGCTTGCCGGGTGTGATCCATTTGACGGGCATGCCCGATGATGAAGTGTTGGCCATGCAGCCCGATGCGCACACCGCCATCGTGGCCTTGACGCATGACCCGAAGCTGGATGACATGGCCTTGCTGGAAGCGCTCAACTCCCAGGCTTTTTATGTGGGTGCCTTGGGTTCCCGAAGCAATCAAAAAGCGCGCAAGCAGCGCTTGGCTGAACATTTTGACCTGAGCGAAACAGCCTTGGCCCGTTTGCATGGTCCGGTGGGGTTGTCGCTGGGTGCCAAAACGCCCGCAGAAATTGCCGTCTCCATCATTGCCGAGTTGGTACAGGTTAAAAACAAAGGCATGTCGGATGCCATGCTGAGCATTTCTGCCCAGACCGATGCACAAACCGAGTGGCGTACACCAGTTTGTGCCATTTGAATTCCTGGGTTTGAACAGACAGCGACAGCCCTGTGCTGCCGTGTGCAGTGGCTGAATGCCTCAAGCCGACAAAGCGATCACCACCGCTGAACTCTCCACCCGTGCAAAAGCACTGACACCCTTGCGCAGGCCATGCCCGGCTGCGGCAAAACCCATCAGATGCAGATCAGGCCCCAATTGCACGGAGACTTCTCCCGCGCGTTGACCAGCCGGTGCGCGTGACACGGTGCCGCGCAGCACGTTGCTGGTGGTCAGGTTGTCCGTTGGCTCAGCCCCTGTGACATCGACCGCCGTGGCTTTGCACAAGGCCCACACTGGCAGGCCAGGGCGCAGGCCCAGCAGCTGCGCGCTTTCGCGGGTGATGCGGGAACTCAGGCTTTGGCCATTGTCCAGCTGCAAATGAACCCGCACTGCACCCCCGTCGCGCTCCAGTCGGCTGACGGTGCAGGGCAAGGTGTTGCGCATGCTGGTGCGCAGCCCCAGAGCGCTCACACCTCTTTGGCTCAAGGTGGTGCCGCTGTGTTCCTGGATTTCGGCCACCACCGCTGCGCGGGCGCTTTGCAGTTTTTGTGCGGCGGCCAGCAGTTGCAGGCCAGCCGGTGTCAGCTTGGCACCGCCGCCGCCTTTGCCGCCCACGGCTTTTTCGAGCAAGGGGCTGCCCGCCAGGTTGCTCAGGGTTTCAACGGCCTGCCAAGCGGCTTTGTAGCTGACGCCCGCACCGCGTGCGGCTTGCGAGATCGAGCCCACCTGGCCGATGCGGTTGAGGATGTCCAGCCGTTTGTCGGTGGCCTCGTGGCCGAGGGCTTCTTGCCAAAGCGGGTGTGGGGTGGTCATGGGGTGTGAAGGCTCATACAATCGCTATTCTAATTTTGAATAACGAGTTGGACCGTGCAATTCATCGCCAAGTTCCTGGGGCTGCTGCTGGCTTGCTTTGCCAGTGCGCATGCAGACGAAGTCCAGGTGGCCGTGGCCTCCAACTTCAGCGCGCCCGTGCAGAAGTTGGCGCTCGCCTTTGAACGTGAAACAGGTCACAAGGCGGTGATCTCGGTCGGCTCCACAGGCAAGTTTTACGCACAAATCCGCAACGGCGCACCCTTTGCCGTGCTCTTGTCTGCGGACGATGAAACCCCCACCCGTCTGGCGCAAGAAGGCTTGGCGTTGGCCAACACCCAGTTCACCTACGCCAAGGGTCAACTGGTGCTCTGGAGTGCGCAGCCCGATGTGGTGGATGCGCAAGGCGCTGTGTTGCAAGGCAAGTTGCCCGGCAGGTTGGCCCTGGCCGATCCCAAGCTGGCCCCTTATGGGCTTGCGGCCACAGAAGCTTTGGCCAAGCTGGGTTTGAGCGATCGGCTCAAGCCGAATTGGATCGTTGGAGAAAACATCGCGCAAACCTACCAGTTCGTCAAAACCGGCAACGCCGCTTTGGGCTTTGTGGCCCTCTCGCAGGTCATGAGCGATGGTCGAATCAGCAGTGGCTCTGCCTGGGTGCTGCCTGCCAGCCTTTACACCCCGATCCGCCAAGATGCCATCTTGCTCAAGGCCGCAGAACACCAGCCCGCGGCCCGGGCCCTGATGGCCTACCTGCGCAGCGACAGTGCCAGGCAGCTGATGGCGTCCTACGGATACCTGAATTGAGATGGAGAATGCCTTGATCGGACCCGAAGCCTGGGCGGCCATTGGCTTGACCCTCCAGCTGGCGGCGGTGAGCACCGCGCTGCTGTTGCTGCTGGGCGTGCCGCTGGCCTGGTGGTTGGCGCGTTCCCATTCACGCTGGCGCGAGGCGGTGAGTGCCCTGGTCACCTTGCCCTTGGTGTTGCCGCCCTCGGTGCTCGGCTTTTATTTGTTGGTGGCCATGGGGCCGCATGGGCCGCTGGGTCAGTTGACCCAATGGCTGGGCTGGGGCATTTTGTCGTTCAGCTTCACGGGTTTGGTGCTGGGCTCCATCGTTTATTCGCTGCCCTTTGCCGTGCAGCCCCTCAAAGCCGCCTTCGCGGACCTGGGCGAGCGCCCGCTCGAAGTGGCCATGGCCTTGGGCGCGAGGCCGCTGGATGCCTTTTTCTCAGTGGCCTTGCCCATGGCACGCCACGGCGTGCTGACCGCGGCCATTTTGAGCTTTGCACACACTCTGGGTGAGTTTGGCGTGGTGCTCATGGTGGGCGGCAACATGCCCGGGCAGACCCAGGTCTTGTCCACCTTGATTTACGGGCATGTCGAAGCCATGGAGTACGCACAGGCCCATCTGCTGGCGGCTGGCATGGTGGTGTTTGCCTTTGGCGTTTTGCTGGCCTTGATGCTTTTGCAGCGGCGCACATCCGACAAGCGGGGGCGTGCATGACCACGCTGTCCTTGAAACTGAAACTGAATAGGCCGGGCTTTGGCCTGTCGGCTGCATTGGACCTGCCTGCCCAAGGCGTTAGCGTGATTTGGGGTGCATCGGGTTCGGGCAAAACGAGCTTGCTGCGCTGTGTGGCTGGGCTGGAGCGCGCTCAGGGCCATGTGCAACTGGGCGATGAGGTTTGGCAAAACGACGCCACAGGGCATTTCATCCCCGTGTGGCAGCGCCGACTGGGCTATGTGTTTCAAGAGGCCAGCTTGTTCGAGCACCTGGATGTGCAGGGCAATCTGGACTACGGCTGGCGGCGACTGCCTGCTGCTCAACGGGCCTCGGCCCAGCGGGCACGCGATGAAGCCGTCGAGGTCTTGGGCATCGGGCATTTGCTCGGGCGGCACACGGGCCGCTTGTCGGGCGGCGAGCGCCAGCGCGTGGCGCTGGCCCGTGCCTTGGCGGTGCAGCCGCGCCTGCTCTTGCTGGACGAGCCCCTGGCTGCGCTGGACGCGCAGCGCAAGCAAGAGGTCCTGCCTTGGCTGGAAAAATTGCGCGAGCACCTGAAGGTGCCCATGCTGTATGTGACCCATTCGGCAGAGGAAGTGGCCCGCTTGGCCGACACGCTGGTGGTGCTCGATCAGGGGAAAATTCAGGCCTCGGGCCCCGTGCAGGAGGTGTTGGCCTCGGTGCAGACCCCCATCAGCCTGGGCGATGACGTGGGCGCTTTGGTGCAAGCGCAGATGGTTGAACGTGATGCCGACTGGGGCCTGTGCCGCTTGAACCTGCCCGGTGGTGATCTGTGGGTGGCCGACTCGGGCGCCAAGCTCGGTGCCATGGTGCGTTTGCGCATTTTGGCGCGTGACGTCAGCATTACTTTGGAGCGCGCTCAGGGCACCAGCATTCAGAACCATCTGGCCTGCGTGATCCACAGCATGGCACCAGAGGCTTCGGGCCAGCAGGTGCTGCTGCGGCTCGATGCCCAGGGCACCACCGTTTTGGCCCGCGTGACCGCCCGCGCAGTCCATCGCCTGCAGTTGAAGCCGGGGCAGGCGGTGTGGGCGCAAATCAAGGCGGTGAGCCTGATCCGCTGAAATGGCCAATGCGGCTTGTCAGAAAACCCACACGTTAAGCAGCGATAATCGACCACATGTCCACCCTGCAAACCCTGCGCAACGCCCATGTGCTCACCCGCCTCGTGCTGGTGTGGTTCGCGTTGTTCATCGGGGTGGCGGTGGCTTCGCCGCTGGTCAAGCCAGAGGCCACGCAATTGGTTTGCACCGCCATAGGCAGCATGAAACTCGTGCAAGCCGATGCCGACGATCAGGGCACAGCCCCTTTGCACACCGCACTCGACTGCCCCGCTTGCCTGCCCTTGATTGCACCCCCTCAGGCCACCGCGCCCGTGGTGTTGCCACCTGGCGGCTTGTCGCACGTTTTGCAACCACGGCCTGCCGCTCGGCTGGCCAGCTTGCTGGGGCAACCCTGGCAAGCCCGCGCCCCTCCCGTTTTCTCCGCCTGATGACCCGCGTGGCGAAGCACCGCTTCGCTTTCAGGGGTCTCAGCGCATCTGGCGCTTGTCGCCGTTCCGATTTTTCTTAACCCTGTTCAGGAGTGATCCATGCAACGTCTTGTTTTGTCGGTGTCTGCCCTTTTCTTGTCCGTGGCCGCTTCGGCCCAAGTGACCGTCAAAGACGCCTGGGTGCGAGCCACTGTGGCCCAGCAAAAAGCCACTGGCGCCTTCATGCAACTGGAGTCCAAACAAGACGCCAAGCTGGTGTCGGCCCAATCGCCTGTGGCTGGTGTGGTCGAAGTGCATGAAATGGCCATGGAAGGCAGCGTCATGAAAATGCGTGCTGTCCCCAGCTTGGCCTTGCCCGCAGGCAAATCTGTGGAACTCAAGCCAGGCGGCTACCACGTCATGCTGATGGACCTGAAAGGCCAAGTCAAAGACGGTGACACCGTGCCCGTGACGCTGGTGGTGGAAGGCAAAGACGGCAAGCGCCAGAGCATTGAAGTCAAGGCGCCAGCCCGCACCATGGCCCAACCCGCCATGAACCACGGTGCAGGGCAGATGCACAAGCACTGATCGGCCTGAGCCTCCAACCCTGATCGGCCCATGACCTGGACCTCCTTCCAACTGCGCAAACTCAGCCTGCTGGTGCTGTGCGTGATGCTGCTGGGTGCTCTGGCGCCCACGGTCTCACGTGCACGCGCCTGGAGCCAAGGTGCGCAGATCAACTGGACAGAGGTCTGCACCACCGACGGTGCACGCCAGGTGGTGGTGGATCAGGTCCCGGGTGAGGACCGTAGCCCGGCCCCTGCCATGGGCATGCTGGACCATTGCGCTTTGTGCGTGCTGGCCACCGACCGCATGGCCCCGCCCGTCACCCCCTGGGTTTGGCAAGGCTTGCCCCAAGCTCCGCCCAAGTTGGCGGAAGCGGAAATTGTTTTTATTCAAACCGTCCGGCATTGGACGGTGCACTCTCGCGCTCCCCCAGACCTGAGCTGAATGGTTGTCGTGCAGGCGTAACCCGTGTTCGCCTGCCCATGTCTGTTTGACTGCTTGAAGCAGTTGAACGGTTCAATTCAGTCAGGAGAAGAGCGTGAAATTTTTAAATCAAATTCCGGTGGGCGAGCCCATCGTTGTCGCCCGTGGCCAAACCTTGTTGAGTGCCGGCTCGGTCGGCCCGGTTTGGCGGGTGACCCAAGGCGTGTTCAAGCTGGAGCGCACCGGCCAGGATGGTCAAACACTGGTGCAATTGGCGCAGGCGGGCGACTTGATCGGGGTCGAGGCCTTGTGCGCCGAACCCTATGCGTTTTCAGTGGTGGCCCTGGTGGCCGCCAAGGCGCAGCCGATGGCCGTCAACCATGACCTGGACCGCTACACCACCATGGCCCAAGGCTTCATGCAGCAACAGCGCCAGACCTGCGACATGCAGCGCCTGCGCACCGGGCACATTGGCCAACGCCTGGCCTATTTGCTGACTGTGCTGGGGCGTCAGTCAGACGGGCGCATTTTGGACGTGCCGCGCAAAGATCTGCCTACCTTGAAGGAAATGGCGCGTGTGGTGGATTCGGCATTCGAGACCGTTTGCCGCGAGCTCAACCGCCTGATGGCCGAGCGTCAACCCCAGCGGGTCAAGCCCGCGTCGATGTGGGCCGGGGCTGAGCCGTTTGCCATGGCGGCTTGAGGACTTTTCATGAATTTCAAACCCATGAACCTCTTGGCGCAAATGCGCAAAACCGGCTTCGGACTGGGCTTCATTTTGGGCGGGCTGTTCATCGGCGCTGTGGCGCTGTGGACACCTCAGGCCCACGCCCACGACTTCAAGCAAGGCGATCTGGTGATCGACCACCCCTATGCCAC
>JBEEJQ010000096.1:0-10675 GCA_041169105.1 Pseudomonadota bacterium
CACGCGTGACCAGGCCCTGCGCTTTTCCAACGGTCACTTCACCATGATCGGCCTGCGCCAGGACAACGGCAAACCGCTGTTGCGCGCCTACTCGATCGCCAGCGCCAACTACGAAGAACACCTCGAGTTCTTGAGCATCAAGGTGCCCGACGGCCCGCTGACCTCCAAGCTGCAACACATCCAGGTGGGCGACACCATCGTCGTGGGCCGCAAGCCCACAGGCACCTTGCTGTGTGACTACCTCTTGCCCGGCAAGAACCTGTACCTCATGTCCACCGGCACCGGTCTGGCCCCGTTCATGAGCATCATCCGCGACCCCGAGACCTATGAGCGTTTCGAGAAGGTCATCCTGGTGCACGGCGTGCGCCAGGTCAATGAGCTGGCCTACCACGACTACATCACGAAAGAGCTGCCCGCCAACGAGTTCCTGGGCGAGATGGTGACCAATCAGCTGCTCTACTACCCCACCGTGACCCGCGAGCCCTACAAAAACCAGGGCCGCCTGACCGACCTGATCGAGAACGGCAAGCTGTTTGCCGATCTGGGCTTGCCCGCCCTCAACCCCGAAACCGACCGCATCATGATCTGCGGCTCGCCCGAGATGCTCAAAGACCTCAAGCGCATCTGCGAAGAGCGCGGCTTGAAAGAAGGCAACACCAGCACGCCGGGTGCCTTCGTGATCGAGCGGGCATTTGCCGACGCCTGATATTCAGGCGAGATCAAACGGCTTTGTGACCTGCGTCACGACCAGCCGAGCACAACGGGAGCACAATGCTCCCGTTTTCATTTGCAAAGCCCCCATGACCTTGTTTTCCATCACCCTCCAGCGCTGGATGGCGCTCATCGCACTGTCTTGTGTGGGCATGCTGGCGTTTGGCCTGTACCTGCAACACGTGGTGGGCCTGAACCCATGCCCCATGTGCATCGTGCAGCGTTATGCGCTCATCGGTGTCGCGCTCATCGCGCTGGTGGGCTCACGCCTGCGAAAGCCCGGTGCCATGGCGGTGTTTGGCGTGTTGCTGGCGCTCAAAGCCGGTTTTGGCGCCTTTGTGGCGGCCCGCCAAAGCTGGCTGCAGTGGTACCCGCCCGAGATCGTCACCTGCGGTCGTGACTTCTACGGCATGGTCGAAAACTTCCCCATCAACCGCGCCATCCCCATGATCTTCAAAGGCAGCGGCGATTGCACCAAGGTCGACTGGACGTTTCTGGGCGGCTCGATCGCCAACTGGTCATTTGTCGCGTTTGTGGTTTTTGCACTGGTGGGCTTGACGATTGCCGTTCAGGCCTGGCGCAGCCGCTGATCACAAGCATTTGTCGGACCTGAAGGTGCCGACCTACGCAGAGGATCGGTAATGGGTAGGTCGGTGGCTTTAGCCCCGACGCACAAAACTCACAGCTTCTTGACCAGCACCAGGCTCTTGCGGTCCCAGTTGTATTTGCGTTTGCGGGCCTCGGGCAGCCAGTCGGGGTCGACTTGCACAAAGCCGCGTTTGATGAACCAGTGCATGGTGCGGGTGGTCAGCACAAAGATGCTTTTCAGGCCCATGGCGCGGGCGCGTTGCTCGATGCGCTTCAAGATCTTTTCGCCATCGCCTTGGCCTTGCGACTGGGGGGACACGGTCACCGCAGCCATCTCGGCCGTTTTGGCTTCGGGGTAGGGGTAGAGCGCTGCGCAGGCAAAGATCACGCCGTCGTGGTCGATGATGGTGTAGTGGTCGATGTCGCGCTCAATCTCGGTGCGGTCGCGCTTGACCAAGGTGCCGTCTTTCTCAAAGGGCTCGATCAGCTGCAAGATACCGCCCACATCGTCGGCGGTGGCTTCGCGCAGCTCTTCGAGCTTTTCATCGACCACCATGGTGCCGATGCCGTCGTGCACATACACCTCCAGCAACAAAGCGCCATCCACCGCAAAGGGCAGTATGTGGCTGCGCTCCACGCCTTCTTCGCACGCCTTCACGCAGTGCTGCAGATAAAACGCCAAGTCGGTCGGCTGCGTCGGGTTGGGCGACTCGGTCAGCAGCTTCTTGGCCGCAGCCAAAGGCAGTTCGGTGTCGATCGGGTTGTCGTCGCTGGCCGGCTCGTTCGGGTGGATGCGAATGCCCGGAATCTCGGTCACAAAAATCAGTTTGTCGGCCTGCAGTTCGGCCGCCACGCTGGTGGCCACTTCTTCCATGGTCAGGTTGAAGGCCTCGCCCGTGGGCGAAAAGCCAAAGGGCGACAGCAGCACCATCGCGCCCATGTCCAGCGTGCGCATGATGCCGTCCACGTCCACCTTGCGCACCAGACCCGAATGCTGAAAATCCACCCCGTCCACAATGCCCACCGGCCGGGCCGTGATGAAGTTGCCCGAAATCACCCGCACGGTGGAGCCCGCCATGGGCGTGTTGGGCAGGCCCTGGCTGAACGCGGCTTCGATTTCGTAACGCAGCTGTCCTGCGGCTTCTTGTGCGCAGTCCAGTGCCACCTCGTCGGTGATGCGCATGCCGTGCGAATACTTGGGCACATGGCCCTTGGCGGCCAACTGCTCGTTCACCTGGGGTCGAAAGCCGTGCACCAGCACCACCTTGACGCCCATGCTCTGGATCAGCGCCAAGTCTTGTGCAATATTGCCCAGCTTGCCCGCCGCAATGGCCTCGCCCGCGATGCCCACCACAAAGGTCTTGCCCCGGTGCATGTGGATGTAGGGCGCCACCGACCGGAACCAGGGCACGAAGGTGAAGTTGAAAACAGTGGACATGGGCTGTTGCGCGTCTTGGGCAGTGTTGGCGTGGGGCTGGGATAATCCCCAGCTGCTCTTGCATTGATTTTCACAGAAGTTTCCGCTTTGTCCGACACCCCCCTCCAAATCGAGTTCCCCGAAGGCCTGCCGGTCTCTGCCCGCCGTGACGAAATCATGGCCGCCATGGACCAGCACCAGGTCATCATCGTCTGCGGCGAAACCGGCTCGGGCAAGACCACGCAGCTGCCCAAAATCGCTTTGATGCTGGGGCGCGGCCGGCTGAACGCCAAGCCGGGCGAGCGGGGCCGCCTGATCGGCCACACCCAGCCCCGGCGCATTGCGGCCAGCTCGGTGGCCAAGCGCATTGCCGAGGAATTGAAGACGCCGCTGGGCGAGGTGGTGGGTTTCAAGGTGCGGTTTCAAGACCGTTTGAGCAAAAACGCCTCCGTCAAGCTGATGACCGACGGCATCTTGTTGGCCGAAACCCAGACCGACCCGCTGCTGCAAGCGTATGACACCATCATCATCGACGAGGCGCACGAGCGCAGCTTGAACATCGACTTTTTGCTGGGCTACCTGCGCCAGATCCTGCCGCGCAGGCCAGACCTCAAGATCGTGGTGACCTCGGCCACTATCGATGCCGACCGCTTTGCCAAACACTTTGCCTCGCGCAACGGACCGGCCCCGGTCATCATGGTTTCGGGCCGCACCTTCCCGGTGGAGCCGCGTTATCGCCCGTTTGAAGAATCGCGCGACTACGGCCTGAACGAGGCCATGGCCGACGGCGTGGACGAACTCTGGCAAGGCGGGGCAGGGGGCGACATCCTGATCTTCTTGCCCGGCGAGCGCGAAATCCGCGAAGCCGCCGATCACCTGCGCAAACACCTGGCCCACCAGCCGCTGACCCGCAACGCCGAAGTGTTGCCCCTGTTTGCCCGCCTGTCGCAGGCCGAGCAAGACCGGATTTTTGAGGTATCCAACGGCCGCCGCATTGTGCTAGCCACCAACGTGGCCGAAACGTCATTGACGGTGCCTGGCATCCGCTACGTGATCGACGCCGGCACCGCCCGTGTCAAGCGCTACAGCCTGCGCAGCAAGGTCGAGCAGCTGATGGTCGAGCCCATCAGCCAGGCCGCTGCCAACCAGCGTGCAGGCCGCTGCGGCCGCGTGGCCAACGGCATTTGCATTCGCCTGTACGACGACAAAGACTTTGCGGGCCGCCCGCGCTTCACCGACCCGGAAATTTTGCGTTCGTCTTTGGCGGGCGTGATCTTGCGCATGAAGAGTCTGCACCTGGGCGTGGTGGAAGACTTCCCCTTCATCGAAGCGCCTTCCAAACGCGCCATCACCGACGGCTATCAGTTGCTGGCCGAGCTGGGTGCGGTGGACGACGACAACGAGCTGACCCCCATTGGCAAAGAGCTGGCCCGCCTGCCGCTGGACCCGCGTGTGGGCCGCATGATTCTGGAAGCCCGTGGCCGCGAAGCGCTGGACGAGGTGCTGGTGATCGCTAGCGCCATGAGCGTGCAAGACGTGCGCGACCGCCCCATGGACGCGCAGGCCCAGGCCGACCAGCAACACGCCAAGTTCGACGACGACAAGAGCGAGTTCACCGGCTACCTCAAGCTGTGGAAATGGATTCACGACGCCCGGGGCGGGCACGGCACCGACCACAAGCTGAGCAACCGCCAATACGAGCAGTTGCTGCGCCAGAACTTCATCAACATCCGCCGTGTGCGCGAGTGGCGCGACACGCACACCCAGCTGCTCACGGTGGTGGCTGAACACAAGTGGCGCATCAACACGCAGCCTGCGAGCTACGAGCAGCTGCACCTGTCCATGCTGGCGGGCCTGCTGGGCAACGTGGGTTACAAGCTCGAAGACGAAGAAGCCTATCTGGGTGCACGCGGCATCAAGTTCCACAAACACCCCGGGGCGCACCTGAGCAAAAAGCCGGGCCGCTGGATCGTGGTGGCCGAGCTGGTGGAAACCACGCGCCTTTTTGGCCGGGGCATTGCCGCGATCGAGCCGCAGTGGCTGGAGCAGGTCGGTGCGCACCTGCTGCGCAAGCAATTGCTTGACCCCCATTGGGAAAAGAAATCTGCCGAGGTGGTCGCGCTGGAGCGTGCCACGCTCTATGGCCTGGTGGTCTACAGCGGCCGCCGCACGCCCTACAGCCGGGTGGACATGCACGGCGCACGCGAGATCTTCATCCGCGAAGCGCTGGTGGGCGACCAGTGGGAGACCAAGCTGCCGTTCCTGGCTGCCAACCACAAGATGATCGCCAAGGTCGAAGAGCTGGAGCACAAGTCGCGCCGCCAGGACGTGCTGGTGGATGACGAGCTGATCTACGCTTTTTATGACCAGCAAATCCCGCCCGACGTGTGCAGCGGCCGCTTGCTGGAAAACTGGTACCGGGCCGAAAGTGCCAAGCAGCCTCGCTTGTTGATGCTGACCCGCGAAGAGCTGATGCGCCACGAAGCGGCAGGCATCACCACGCAGGCCTTCCCCAAACACATCCGCTTGGGCGGTACCGATTGCCAGGCCACGTATTTGCACGAACCGGGCGATGCCCGCGATGGCGTGACCGTCACCGTGCCGCTGTTTGTGCTGAACCAGGTGAGCGAAGACCGCTGCGAATGGCTGGTGCCCGGCTTGCTCAAAGACAAGATCCAGGCCCTGCTCAAGAGCCTGCCGCAGCGCCCGCGCAGCCGCTTTGTGCCGCTGCCCGCGTCGGCCATGCGCCTGGCCGCCGAGCTGTCTGCGCCCGAGCTGTTTTGCAGTGGGTCGCTCACCGACGTGCTGCTCAAAAAAGCCCGTGACGAAACCAGTCTCGACATCAAGCGCACCGACTTCAAACACGACATGCTCAGCCCGCACCTGTTCATGAACCTGTGCGTGGTGGATGAACATGGCCGCCAGCTGGGCATGGGTCGCAACCTGGGCGCGCTCAAAGGCGAGCTGGGTGCCAAAGCGCGTGGCGCGTTTCAGGCGCTGGCGCAGCTGAAAGTGGCGACAGCACCTGCCGCTGTGCCTCAGGCCCCCCAAGGCGGGGAGTCCAAACAATCGGGGTCAAAACAATCGGGGTCAGACCCCCATTTGTCCAAGTCCGATGCGGGTGGGCGTGGCAATGTGCCGCGTGGTGAAAAGCCAGTCGCCCCCAAGCCCCTGGCCCCCCAGCGCTACACCGCCTGGACCTTTGGCGAACTGCCCGAGCTGATGGAAATCAGCAAAGGCGGGCAGACCCTGATCGGATTCCCCGCGCTGGTGGACGTGCAAGACGCCGTGACCATCGAGGTGTTTGACGAGCCCGATGTGGCCGCCGCCAAAAACCGCGCGGGCCTTCGCCGCCTGTTTGCGCTGCAGATCAAAGACGCGCTCAAGTACCTTGAGAAAAACATCCCCGACCTGCAAAAAATGGCCGTCGCCTACATGCCGCTGGGTACAGCGGACGAGTTGAAAATCCAGATCATCGACGTGGCGCTGGACCGCGCCTTTTTGCTCGACCCGCTGCCCAACGACGAAGTCACTTTCAAACGCCGCATCGAAGAAGGCCGGGGCCGCCTCACGCTGATTGCCAACGAAGTGGCTCGGCTGGCGGGCGCCATCTTGCTGGAGTTTGGCGCGGCCACCCGCAAGATCAAAGACACCAAGAACGCCCCTGATGCGACGGCAGACTGCACGCAGCAACTGCAACGCCTGATGCCCAAAAACTTCATGGCCGCCACCCCGTGGCCGCAGTTGCAGCACTACGCCCGCTACCTCAAGGCCATCACCCTGCGCCTGGACAAATACCGCGCCGACCCCGCCCGCGATGCCCAGCGATTGGCCGAGCTCAAACCCCAAGAACAACGCTACTGGCGTCTGGTGGCCGAACGCAAAGGCGCGCAAGACGCCCGCATGCTGGAGTTCCGCTGGCTATTGGAAGAGCTGCGCGTGAGCTTCTTCGCGCAAGAACTGCGCACCCCGCAGCCGGTCAGCATCAAGCGGCTGGAGAAGGCTTGGGGGCAACTGAATCATTGAGGGCATGATCAGGATGCGGGAGGGTGTCAGATGACGACCAACCCGCCTATTCATCAGCGGGCAATCACACTATTTGGGACTTCCCATGGAAATCAAAGTCAATTTTCTCGACAAACTGCGCCTGGAGGCCAAGTTTGACGACTTCACTGTGCTGGCCGATCAGCCGATTCGTTACAAGGGCGATGGCTCGGCGCCGGGGCCGTTCGATTATTTTTTGGCCTCGTCGGCTTTGTGTGCGGCTTATTTTGTGAAGCTGTATTGCGAGACGCGCGGCATCTCCACCGAGCACATTCGCCTGTCGCAAAACAACATCGTGGACCCCGACAACCGCTACCTGCAGACCATCAAGATTCAGGTGGAGTTGCCAGCTGACATGTCCGAAAAAGACCGCGTAGGCATTTTGCGTTCCATCGACCGGTGCACGGTCAAAAAGGCGATTCAAGCGGGACCCACTTTCATCGTTGAGGCGGTGGACAACCTGGACGCCGACGCGCAGGCCTTGCTCTCGCTCAGCCCCGACGCGCAAGCGCAGACCTTCATTGCGGGCAAGGACTTGCCGCTGGAGCAAACCATCGCCAACATGACGCGGGTCTTGGCCGATTTGGGCATCAAGATCGAGATCGCGTCCTGGCGCAACTTGGTGCCTAACGTCTGGTCGCTGCACATCCGCGACGCGCATTCGCCCATGTGCTTCACCAACGGCAAGGGCTCGACCAAAGAGAGCGCCCTGGCCTCGGCGCTGGGCGAATACATCGAACGCCTGAACAACAACCACTTTTACGCCGGCGTGTTTTTTGGCGAAGACATCGCGCAGGCCGACTTTGTGCACGACCCCCAAGAGCGCTGGTTCCAGCCCGGCAAGCGCGACGCGCTGCCCAAAGGCTTGTTGGACGCGCATTGTTTGCCCATCTACAACCCCGACGGCGAGCTCAAGGCTTCGCACCTGTTCGATACCAACTCGGGCAACACCGAGCGTGGCATTTGTGCGCTGCCTTATGTGCGCCAGTCCGACGGTGAGGTGGTGTACTTCCCATCCAACCTGGTGGAAAACCTGTTCGTGAGCAACGGCATGAGCGCGGGCAACACCCTGGTGGAAGCGCAGGTGCAGTGCTTGTCCGAAATTTTTGAGCGGGCCGTCAAGCGCGAGATTCTGGAAGGCGAAATGGCTTTGCCAGATGTGCCGCAGGCCGTGTTGGCCAAGTACCCCGGCATCGTGGCGGGCATCGAGGCTTTGGAGGCGCAGGGCTTTCCGGTCTTGGTCAAAGACGCGTCGCTCGGCGGGGTGTACCCGGTGATGTGCGTGACCCTGATGAACCCGCGCACGGGCGGTGTGTTCGCGTCTTTTGGCGCACATCCGCGTCTGGAAGTGGCGCTGGAGCGCAGCCTGACCGAGCTGCTGCAGGGCCGCAGTTTTGAGGGGCTCAACGACTTGCCCGCGCCCACCTTCATCAGCAACGCGGTGACCGAGCCCAACAACTTTGTGGAGCACTTCATCGACTCCAGCGGCGTGGTGTCGTGGCGGTTTTTCAGCGCCCAATCGGACTATGAATTTGTGGAATGGGACTTTGCCGGGGAAGGCGAAGACGCCACCGCCCAAGAGGCGGCCACGCTGTTTGGCATCTTGCAAGCCATGGGCAAAGAAGCCTATGTGGCGGTGCACGACCAACTGGGCGCGACCGCTTGCCGCATCTTGGTGCCGGGCTATTCCGAGGTGTACCCGGTCGATGACTTGATTTGGGACAACACCAACAAAGCGCTCTTGTTCCGCGCCGATGTGCTCAACCTGCACCGCCTGGACGACGAGGCTTTGGAAGCCTTGTTGGACCGATTGGAGAACAACGAGCTGGACGATTACCTCGACATCGCCACCCTGATCGGCATCGAATTCGACGACAACACGGTGTGGGGCCAGCTGACGGTGATGGAGCTCAAGCTCTTGATTCACCTGGCTTTGCAGCAACTCGAAGAAGCGCACGACTTGGTGGGCGCTTTCCTGCAGTACAACGACAACACGGTGGAGCGCCGCTTGTTTTACCAAGCCTTGAACGTGGTGCTGGAGGTGACCCTGGACGATGACTTGGCCTTAGAGGACTATGTCGTGAACTTCAGGCGCATGTTTGGCGCCGAGCGCATGAATGCGGCCATCGGCTCGGTGGACGGCAGCGTGCGCTTTCATGGTCTCACGCCCACCAGCCTTCAGCTCGAAACCCTGGACCGGCATCAGCGCCTGCTCGACAGCTACAAAAAACTGCATGCGGCGCGGGCGAGTGAGGCAGCTAAGCGGGCTTTGGTTTAAACCTGCTTGTCCGTGGAAAAGGCACCCACAGGTGCCTTGGTGTCGGCGGTGATGCGGCTCAAGCCTGCGTCGGCTGAGCCGCCTGTTTGACTGGCAGTGCTGCCTACGCCAAAGGCCGCACCGGTTGGTCGCTGATTACTTGCCAAACAACTTCATCAAATGCTGCCATGCTCGCAACAGCAGGCCAGCGCGTTCCACTTCGGTTTGCGCCACCAGTGGGGCTTCGCCCACGGGTTTGCCGTTGGCGGTGGCAATCACTTTGCCGATGACCGCACCTTTGGCCACGGGGGCTTCCAAGCCAGGCTGGAGCTCGACGGTGGTTTGCACTTGCATGCCGCGTTGCACGGTCAGCAGCCAGGGAGTGGCCAGGCCTGCGGCCACGGTGTCGGCCTTGCCAAAGCTGACCTTGGCGTTTGCAACGACGGTATTGGCTGCGATGGGGGTGACTTTCTCGAAGCTGCCAAAGCCCCAGCCCAGCAGTGTGCGGGTCTGGTCCGCACGCGCCTGAGGGCTGCTGGTGTTCAAGATGACCGAGATCAGGCGCATGTCGTTGCGCTTGGATGAGGTGACCAGGCAGTAGCCGGCTTCGGCCGTGTGACCGGTTTTCAGGCCATCCACGGTGGGGTCGGTGTAGAGCAGGGCGTTGCGGTTGCCTTGCTTGATGCCGTTGTATTTGAATTCGCGCTCGGAGTAGATGGGGTAGTACTCTGCGCCGTCTTTGATGATGGCGCGTGCCAGGATGGCGAGGTCACGAGCCGACGATTTATGCGCAGGATCGGGCAGCCCTGTGGGGTTGACGAACTGGGTGTTCTTCATGCCCAGGCGCTGGGCTTCGGCATTCATCAGTTTTGCAAAGCCTGCTTCGGAGCCCGCCATGTGTTCAGCAATGGCCTTGGAAGCGTCGTTGCCCGACTGGATGATGATGCCGCGCAGGATGTCGATGACGGTGGCCTGGCTGCCCAGTGCCAGGTACATGCACGACTCGGCATTGGTGCCGCGGCACCAGGCGTTCTCACTGACGGTGACCAGGTCAGTGGGCTTGAGCTTGCCCGAGCGCAGGGCTTGCTCGACGATGTAGCTGGTCATCATCTTGGTCAACGATGCAGGCGGCAGCGCTTCCTCTGCGTTGGCCGAAGCCAGCACCTGGCCCGAGTCGTAGTCCATCAGCAACCAGGCTTTGGCGGGCAGTGCGGGGGCGTTGTCTGCCAAGGCGTTGTCCGCTGGCAGTGGGGGCAGAGCGTTGGCAGCGGCGACTTTTTTGCTGGGGCTTGCAAGCTTTTTTTGCACAGCAGGTTTGGCGGCTTTGTGGTTGGCGGCGAAGCTGGCCGAGCCAGGAATTAGAGCTCCAGCAGCGATGGCCAGCAGGACGGGAAGGAGAGAGGAGGTCTTGGTTGTCATGGTGTTCAAGGTCAGAGCCTCGATTGTCGCCGATTGGCAGGCTCACCCCCGGATTTTTGCTGTGCTTGGAACCGGGCTCACCATTTGCCCGATGCACCCCCACCGCCAAATCCACCGCCACCCCCTCTGAAGCCGCCGCCCGGGCCGCCTCTGCCAAAGCGGGCGCGCAGCAAGCCGGCCAGGCCGATCCAGGTGCTCAGCAAGGTGATGCCGCTGGCGATCAGGGCCATGGACAGCAC
>JBEEJQ010000097.1:0-10437 GCA_041169105.1 Pseudomonadota bacterium
GGGCAGCCGCACCGTGATGTGGTTGTAAATCATCTCGGTCCAGCCAAGCATGGCAAACACGCGGTAGCACGCGGCCAACTGCAAACGCGCCTGCCACTCGTCAGGATGCACCCGCGCTTGCAGCGAAGGCACCACGGGTTGAGGGGATGGAAACATCGCGATCTCCTTAATTGGGGTCAGAACCCATTTGTTGATTTAGTCGGCAGCCGGGAATTAATCGGGATCTGACCCCAATTAACAATTAACTCAGTAAGTCGCGCCTTTTGAGGGGGTGATCGTCGGCACGGTCGATTTGAAATGCGCCGCCAGCTCGGAGGTTTGGCGCATCAGGATTTGCGTGTCGAGGCCGACAGCCACGAACACCGCGCCCAGCGACAGGTAATGTGCGGCCAGCTGGCGGTCGGGCGTGAGGATGCCGGGGGCCTTGCCAGCCTTGAGGATGCGGGCAATCGCATCGGCAATGGCCGCCTGCACATCGGGGTGCGCGGCGTTGCCCACATGGCCCATGCTGGCCGAGAGGTCCGCCGGGCCGATGAAGACACCGTCTACGCCGGGCGTGGCGGCGATCGCGTCGAGGTTCTTCAGCGCATCAAGCGACTCGACCTGCACCAGCAGGCACACCTCTTCGTTGGCGCGTTTGAAATAGTCGGTGTAGTGGCCCCAGCGCGAAGCACGCGCCCCGGCCATGCCGCGCACACCGCCCTGCCCGTCGTCTTGGGGGTAGCGCATGGCTTGCACCAGCTGTGCGGCCTGCTCGGCAGTGTCGACCATGGGCACCAGGATGTTCTGCGCGCCCAAGTCCAGGTATTGCTTGATGAGCGCCGTCTCCCCCACGGGCACGCGGCACACCGCATGGCTGCCCGGATAAGCGGCCAGGGTCTTGAGCTGAGCCAGGATGCTGCTCAAGTTGTTGGGTGCGTGTTCGCCGTCGATGACCAGCCAGTCGAAGCCAGCCAGCGCACAGATTTCAGCGGTGTAGTCGCTGGCCAGGCCCATCCACAGGCCGATCTGAGGGCGTTTGTCTTTGAGGGCTTGTTTGAACAAGTTGCTTGGGGTTTGCATGATGGTTCCTTGTGTTGTGCCTTCGATGGGGATGCTGCTCGGGTCCGGCGGGCCTGCCTGGGCTCAGAGGCGCTTCGCTTTGCCACATCGCCCACCCAGGCCCGCCGGACCCGAACAGCGTGGGCGTGCAAAGCACCCTGGTATCAAATGAATCTGAACTCCAACTTCCCCAGCGGCCCATAGTCCGCATCAAACACATCGCCCACTTTGGCGGGCGCGGGTTTGGTGAACGACCCGGCCAGCACGATTTCACCCGCCTGCAGGTACTCGCCCCAAGGCGCGAGCTTGTTGGCCAACCAGGCGATGCCCACGGCCGGATGCCCTTGCACACCCGCTGCCAGCCCGGTCTCTTCAACCACGCCGTTCTGGCGCAGCACCGCACCGCACCAGGGCAGGTCGGTGGTCAGTGGGTCCACGCGCTTGGCTCCCAGCACGATGCCCGCGTTGGCGGCGTTGTCGCTGATGGTGTCATAGACCTTGCGCATGACCTTGGTGTGTCGATCGAACTGCTCGATGCGCGAATCGATGATCTCGATCGCAGGGGTCACATACTCGGTCGCGTCCAGCACCTGCTGCACCGTCACGTTGGGGCCGCGCAGTTCTTTTTTCAGGATGAAGGCCAGCTCGACCTCGACACGCGGCGCGATGAAATTGGTGAAGGGAATGTCGAGCACCTGGCCCGGCGTGCAGGTGTAGAGCATGTCGTCGAGCAAGGTGCCGTAGTCGGGCTCGTCGATCTGGCTGGACACCTGCATGGCGCGGCTGGTCAACCCAATCTTGTGGCCGATCATGGTCCGGCCTTCGGCGAACTTGATCTGCATCCAGGCGCGGTTGATGCGGTAGCCGTCTTCTATCGTCATGCCCGGAAAGCGCTTAGAAAAGTGCTCGATCTGCACCCGGGATTTTTCGGACTGGTTGAGCTCTTGCGCGAGCTGCTGGATCTGGTCTTCGGTGAACACGGACATGGCTCAGGCCTTGTTGAAAAGCGGATGGAGGTTGCTGTGCTTGGCGTCGAACACCTCGGGTCCGACGTCGATTTGAAGCGTGATACCGATGTGGCGCTGAGCCATGACAGGGGCGAAGAAGGCTTTAGCCACTTCAAGCAGCGTTTGCCCCGCGTTTTGCTGCGTGGCCTCGCTGCGGCCCCGGCCCATGCGCACGTTCAGGTACACAAAGGCGTAGTCACCCGTGCCGCCTGCTTCACGCCCTGCTGCGCCGCCATCGGCCACCGCGTAATGCGGCGCGGGGTAGGCCAGCACACGCGTGCCGCCCGTGGGGAAGACTTGCTTGCCCTCCTCGTCCTTCACGGTGAGCATGGCGTCCGCCATTTGGCGGCAAAGGGTGGTCATGTTGAGTTCGGCATCCAGCTGGCCGGTGTAAAGAATCACAAGATGCGGCATATTGCTGTCCTTGTAGGTCGGACCTTCAAGTCCGACTTTGTTGGTTTGGCAAAGGTCCATGTCGGGGCTGAAGCCGCCGACCTACGGTGAGATTTCATGATCACAGCCTGGTACTCACCGCGGTGTAACCCTCAGCGCTGCTGGCCACGGCAGCAGGCACCTGCGCGCCGTCCTGCGGGGTCACGTCAAAGATGGCGTTGAGCTGGCCTGTGCCGCTGGCACCGAAGTACGGTGTGACCATGTCCACGCCGCCGTCGTAGCCCGTCCAGCCCAAAGCGCCCATCAGCATGGCGGTGTCGTGCATGAAGCCTTCGCCGTGGCCCTTGCTCGCGTACTCGGGCAGCATCTCGCAAAAGGCTTTCCATTCGCAGTTGGCCCACATCTGCAAGACCTGTTTGTCGAGCTGCTCCAGAAACGGGCTCCAGATCTTGTGGGCAAACTCGGGCGCCAGGCCGTTCTGCGCAAAGCGGTGACTGAGCGAGCCGCTGGCCAGAAAGGCCACCTTGCCGTCGTAATTCTTCTCCACGGCCTCGCGCATGGCCCAACCGAGGCGAGCGCTGTCGTTCAGGTAATGCACCATGCACAACGCCGAGACCGACACCACCTTGAAGTGCTGGTCCTCGTTCATGTAACGCAGCGGCACCAGCGTGCCGTACTCGGGGTCGAGCGTGGTGTTGTCGTGCGCCAGTGTTTCCACGCCGTGCTCGTTCGCCACTTTGGCGAGCAGGTGCCCCAGCTCAGGGTTGCCCGGCGACTCGAAGGCCATGTGGTTGATGAAGTGCGGCAGCTCGTTGCTGGTGTAGCTGCCCTTGAAGTGCGGCGCGCAGTTGATGTGGTAGTTCGCGTTGACCAGCCAGTGCGTGTCGAACACCACCAGCGTGTCCACGCCCAAGGCGCGGCAGCGGCGGCTGATCTCTTTGTGACCATCGATGGCGCTTTGGCGCGTGCCAAAGCGTGGGCCCGGGATCTCGCTCAGGTACATGCTGGGCACGTGGGTGATTTTGGCAGCAAGCGCTAATTGACCCATGCTCAAACTCCCCAATGCGGAATGTGATGACCGCCCAAAGACACCGCCACGTTCTTGGGCTCACAAAACACTTCGTAGCTCCAGGTGCCGCCTTCGCGGCCGGTGCCACTGGCCTTGGTGCCGCCAAAGGGTTGGCGCAGGTCGCGCACGTTTTGGCTGTTCACAAAGCACATGCCCGCCTCGACCGCGGCGGCCACGCGGTGCGCTTTACCCAAGTTTTCGGTCCAGACGTAGCTCGACAGCCCGTATTCGATGTCGTTGGCTTTTTCAATCGCATCCGCCTCATCCTTGAAAGGGATCAGGCAAGCCACCGGGCCGAAGATTTCTTCTTGGGCGATGCGCATGCGGTTGTCCACGTCGGCAAACACGGTGGGCCAGACGAAGTTGCCGTTTTTCACATGGGCGGGCAGATCGGCCGCGTAGCCGGGTTGATCCAGTCCGCCGCACAACATCGTCGCGCCCTCTTTGGGGCCGAGTTCGATGTAGCTGCGCACCTTGGCCAGGTGGGCTTTGCTGATCATCGGTCCGACGATGGTTTTTTCATCGAGCGGATCGCCCACGGTGATGCGTTTGGCACGCTCGGCAAACTTGGCGGCAAAGTCGGCGTAGATGCTTTGCTGCACCAGGATGCGGCTGCCCGCAGTGCAGCGCTCGCCGTTGTTGCTGAAGATCATGAAGATGGCGGCGTCCAGGGCGCGGTCCAGGTCGGCGTCTTCAAAGATCACGAAGGGGCTCTTGCCGCCCAGCTCCATGCTGAACTTCTTGAGGCCCGCGCTCTGCACGATGCGGTTGCCAGTCACGGTGGAGCCGGTGAAGCTGATGGCCCGCACATCGCGGTGCGAGACCAGCGGCTCGCCCGCTTCCTTGCCGTAGCCGTGCACCAGATTCAAGACCCCGGCGGGCACGCCCGCCTCCAGCGCCAGCTCGCCCAGACGTGCCGCGGTCAATGGCGACAACTCGCTCATCTTGAGCACGGCGGTGTTGCCAAAAGCGAGACAGGGCGCGACCTTCCAGGTGGCGGTCATGAAGGGCACGTTCCACGGGCTGATCAGCGCGCACACGCCCACCGGGTGGAACAGCGTGTAGTTCAGGTGCGTGGGCGTGGGGTAGGTGTGGCCGTCCACACGGGTGCACATTTCGGCAAAGTAGTGGAAGTTATCCGCCGCACGCGGCACCAACTGTTTGCCGGTCTGGCTGATGGTCTGACCGCAGTCCTGGGTTTCGGTTTCCGCAATTTCAGGCACGTGCTTCGTGATCAGGTCGCCCAGCTTGCGCATGATCTTGGCGCGCTCGGTTGCAGGCGTGGCGGCCCACTTGGGGAAAGCGGCTTTGGCGGCGGCCACGGCGGCATTCACCTCGGCTTCGCCGCCCGAGGCGACTTCGGCCAGCACTTCTTGCGTGGCGGGGTTGATGGTTTCGAAGTAGTCGCTGCCTGCGAATTTTTGGCCATTGATGAGGTGATCAATTTTCATATTCATACTTTCACGATGGTGTTGGTCAGGGCGCCGACGCCTTCGATCTCGGTGACGATCACGTCGCCGGGCTGACAGTCCACGATGCCGTCGGGGGTGCCGGTCAGGATCAGGTCACCCGGGTTGAGCGTCATGAAGCTGCTGAAATATTCAATCAGCGTGGGCACGTCAAAAATCATGTCGGCTGTGCTGCCGCTTTGCGTGACCTTGCCGTTCACGGTGGTCTGCAACCTCAAAGCCATTGGATTGGGCACGTCGGCCGCATCGACCAGCCAAGGGCCAATCGGCGTGCAGGTGTCGCGGTTTTTCACGCGCAGGTTGGGGCGGTACCAGTTTTCCAGGTAGTCGCGGATGGCGTAGTCGTTGGCGACGGTGTAGCCCGCGATGTAGTCGTACGCGTCGGCTTTCTTCACGCGGCGGGCGGTGCGACCGATCACCACGGCCAACTCGCACTCGTAATGCATGTAGGCCACCTCCGCCGGGCGCTTCGTGAAGGCCTTGTGGCCGATCAGCGAGGCCTCGCCTTTCATGAAGGCCAGCGGTTCTTCGGGTGCCTTGAAGGCGAGTTCTTTGGCGTGGTCAGCATAGTTCAGGCCGAGCGCGATCACAGTGCGAGCTTGCGGCACGGGGGCCAGTGGCGGCAGCCAGACGACCTCGTCAAAACCCACGCGGCGACCGGCGTGCGGGCCTTGTGTGAGCAACAGTTGTCCGTCGGCTTCAACAGCGTCGTGGATGGCGCCGGACCAAGCGATGCGGGCGTGTTTCATGGCTGGCCTTTCACGCTCGTGATCACAGAGGCGAAGCCGGTCGCGGAAATTTCCACCCGGTCACCCGCTTTGGCGCGTGGGCGCGTGCCGTCGGCCAGACAGTCGGTGCCCACCATCAGCACATCGCCGGGTTGCAGCGTCATGAACTCGCCCACATCGGCCAGCAGCGTGGGCATGTTGCGCATCAGATCGCCGAGTTGAACCGTTTGCACCAGCTCGCCATTGCAGCGCACCTTCAGCTGCAATGCGGCCCAGTCCTGCACCTGCCCCGCCGTGACTTGCGCAGGCAAACCCAGAAAGCCGTCACGGCAACGGAACTTGACCGGCGGACGGTAGTAGCTCGCGTGCGGCACGCTCCAGTCGTTCAGCAGCACCGCGCCCACCACCTGAGCCTGCGCGCCGATCACCAGGCCCAGCGCAGCGCCAATATCGACTTCGCTCACGCCGTCCTGCAGCAGCATGTCCTGGCCTGCGGGGCAGAAAGTATTGGCGGTCTTGACATAGAGCACAGGGGCTTTAGGCGGCGCCTTGTGCGGGTCCTGCTTCATGCGCTCGGACCAGAGGTCCCACTCGCGGCAAAAATTGAGCAAGGTGCCGTACACCGTGCCCTGGGGGGTCCAGGGAGTCATCGTTCTTCTTCCTCAGCCTGTTCTTCAGGCGTTTCGATTTCGGGGGTTTCGAGCGCGATCATTTCGTCGAGCAGGGCATAGAGCTGACCGAGCTTGGCCTTGCCCAGCTGCTGCTCCATCCAGCTGTAGTGCGCCTCAATGGTTTGCGACAGCGCCTGCACCTTCTCCAGGCCCAGCGCCGTCGCCCGCACCACCGTGCGGCGGGCGTCCTGCGGGCAACGCCCGCGCTCAATCAGGCCATCGCGTTCCATGCGCGAGAGCACACCGGTCAGGCTCGGGCCCAGCAGATAAGCCTCGCGGGCCACGCGACCGGTTTCGATGCCGGCCGGGTCATGGGCGTGCTCGCCCAGCACCCGCAGCACTCGCCACTGCTGGTCGGACAGGCCATGCTCGCGCAGGCTGGGGCGCGTGTGGGCCATGACGGCTTCACGCGCCTGCAGCATCAGACGTGGCAGATTGCGGTGGACAAAAGGGGTGTTGCTCTTCATTTATTTAATATGTTAAATGATTTTTCTGGTCCACCACCCCGGGAGAACCCTGATCACCCTAGCAGGTCTCGAACGCCATCAGGTGATGGCTGAGCCGAAGCGATTACAGTTTGATCATGACCTTCTGTCTTGAATCCTTGGGCCTGAGCGCGCCCATCATCCAGGCCCCCATGGCTGGCGTGCAAAACCAGCGCCTGGCCGCAGCGGTCTGCAACGCAGGCGGCTTGGGGTCATTGCCAGCGGCCATGCTCAGCCCCGGCGATTTGCAAACTCAGCTGACGGCGTTGCAGCAAGCAACCGACAAGCCCTTCAACGTCAACTTCTTTTGCCACACGGTGCCCACGCCCGATGCCCAGCGCGAAGCCGCCTGGCGAGACCACCTCAAGCCCTTCTACCAAGCCCTGGGCCTGAATGCACAACACATTCCAGGCGGACCAGGGCGTGTGCCCTTCAACCACGAAACCGCCGAAGTGCTGGAGGCCTTTCGGCCAGCGGTGGTGAGCTTTCACTTTGGATTGCCCGCTGCCGACCTCGTTCAGCGCGTCAAAAGCTGGGGCTCGCGCATCCTTTCTTCGGCCACCACGGTGGACGAAGCCATGTGGCTGCAAGCCCACGGGGCTGACGCCATCATTGCCCAGGGGCTCGAAGCGGGTGGCCACCGGGGCATGTTCCTCACGGACGACCTGAGCACCCAAATGGGCACCTTCGCCTTGCTGCCCCAGATCGTGCAAGCGGTGAACGTCCCTGTCATCGCCGCAGGGGGCATCGCCAGTGCAGCGGGCGTTCGCGCCGCCAAGGCACTGGGCGCGGCGGGCGTGCAAATGGGCAGCGCCTATTTGTGCAGCGACGAAGCCAGCACCAGTACCCTGCACCGCGCCGCCTTGCAGTCGCCCGCTGCGCGGCACACCGCCTTGACCAACGTCTTCACCGGCAGGCCCGCGCGGGGCATCGTCAACCGCGTCATGCGCGAGCTCGGCCCCATCAGCCCACTGGCCCCCGCTTTTCCGCTGGCCACCGCCGCCATGGCCCCTTTGCGGGCAGCGGCCGAAGCCCAGGGCAGCAGCGACTTCACGCCTCTTTGGGCAGGCCAAAACACCGCACAGCTTCAGTCGCGATCGGCCACCGCCATCACCCAAGACTTCATCGCCGCCTGGCACGATTGATCAGGCACACTACAGCGCTCTGTTCGCACGCACCCGACACCGCCCATGGCCAAAGACAAATCGATTTACACCTGCACCGAATGCGGCGGCACCAGCGCCCGCTGGATGGGCAAATGCCCCAGCTGCAACGCCTGGAACACGCTGATCGAAGGCTCGGCAGAACCTGCAGCCGGCAAAAACCGCTTTGGCTCGGTGCACGCTTCGCTGGCCCCCACGTCCGATGTGCTGCCGCTGTCGCAAATCGAGGCCACCGACTTTGAACGCCACCCCACCGGCATCGACGAGCTCGACCGCGTGCTGGGCGGCGGCATGGTCGAAGGTGGTGTGGTGCTCATCGGCGGCGACCCCGGCATTGGAAAATCCACTTTGCTGTTGCAAGCGGTGGACGCCTTGCAGCGCAGCGGCATGAACACGCTGTATGTGACGGGCGAAGAAAGCGGCGCACAAGTGGCCATGCGCTCGCGGCGCCTGGGCCTGCCCGACTCGCAAGTGCCGGTGCTGCCTGAGATCCAGCTCGAAAAAATCCTGCACACCTTGCAGTCGCGCCAGCCCAACATCGCCATCATCGACTCGATCCAAACGGTCTATTCAGACCAATTGACCAGTGCGCCCGGCTCGGTGGCGCAGGTGCGCGAATGCGCGGCACACCTCACGCGCACCGCCAAATCGACCGGTACCACCATCGTGCTGGTCGGCCACGTGACCAAAGAAGGCGCTTTGGCGGGCCCCCGCGTGCTGGAGCACATGGTGGACACGGTGCTGTACTTTGAAGGCGACACGCATTCGAACTTCCGCCTGATCCGCGCCATCAAAAACCGTTTTGGCGCGGTCAATGAGATTGGCGTTTTTGCCATGACCGAAAAAGGCCTCAAAGGCGTGAGCAACCCGAGCGCCATCTTTTTGAGCCAACACACCGAGCCCGTGCCGGGCAGCTGCGTGATGGTCACGCTCGAAGGCTCTCGCCCCTTGCTGGTGGAAATTCAGGCCCTGGTGGATTCGGGCGGCCCGAGCCCACGGCGCTTGTCGGTCGGTCTGGAGCGCGACCGCCTGGCCATGCTGCTGGCGGTGCTGCACCGCCATGCGGGCGTGGCCTGCATGGACCAAGACGTGTTTGTGAACGCGGTGGGCGGCGTGCACATCCGCGAGCCCGCAGCTGACCTGGCCGTCATGCTGGCCATCACCAGCAGCTTGCGCGGCAAGCCCCTGCCCAAGGGCTTCATTGCTTTTGGCGAGGTGGGTCTTGCCGGTGAAGTGCGCCCTGCCCCGCGTGGCCAGGACCGCCTCAAAGAAGCCGCCAAGCTCGGCTTCAAAGTGGCCGTGGTGCCCAAAGCCAATGCACCCAAGAAAAACGACAAGTCGTTCGAGGGCCTGACGATTTACCCGGTGGACCGGATCGAAGAGGCCATGCAGGTGGTGCGGGGGCTGGACTGAATCCACTCAAGGCACAATCTTCACCCATGAGTTTCACCAAAATCCTGGCCCCTGTGGCCATCATCGTTCTCACCATCGGTGCCTGGCGTCAGTTCGGCTGGGCCGGCATTGCGCTGGCTGCTGGCGGCATCGTCATGTGGATCTTGCTGCACTTCACGCGCCTGCTGACCATCCTCAAAAAAGCCTCAGACCGCCCCATCGGCCATGTGGCCAGCGCCGTCATGCTCAACGCCAAGCTCAAAAAAGGCGTCAGCTTGATGCACGTCATTGCCATGACCCGTTCGCTGGGCAGCTTGCAAAGCCCCAAGGACGAGCAGCCCGAAGTCTTCCGCTGGACCGATGCAGGTCAGTCGAGCGTGACCTGCACCTTTGTGGGCGGCAAACTGAGCGACTGGACACTGCTCCGGCCCGACTGAACAGGGGCATTTCAGCCCGTAAAATGCTTGTTTTGCAGCCAGCAAACCCATTTCAATAAGGACACTTCCATGAGCGTTGTCATCCCCTCCATGTCAGACCGTGACGGCAAAATCTGGATGGACGGCCAGATGGTCGATTGGCGCGACGCCAAGATCCACGTGCTGAGCCACACCCTGCACTACGGCTGCGGCGCTTTTGAAGGCGTGCGTGCCTACAAAACCGAGCAAGGCACCGCCATTTTCCGCCTGCAAGAGCACACCGACCGCCTGTTCAACAGCGCCAAGATCCTGCGCATGGCGATCCCCTTCACAAAAGACCAAGTCAACCAAGCGCAACGCGATGTCGTGCGTGAGAACAACTTGGAGTCTGGCTACATCCGCCCCCTGACCTGGATCGGCGATAAAAAGCTGGGCGTGAGCCCCAAGGGCAACACCATCCATTTGATGGTTGCGGCCTGGACCTGGGGTGCGTACCTGGGTGAAGAAGGCATGAAGCGCGGCATCCGCGTCAAGACCAGCAGCTACACCCGCCACCACGTCAACATCACCATGACGCAAGCCAAGGCGGTGAGCAACTACACC
>JBEEJQ010000098.1:0-10269 GCA_041169105.1 Pseudomonadota bacterium
GAACCTACGACTACACCGTTCAAACCTGGTTGTTGTTCTATGCCTTGTTTGAAATGTTGGCCGGCATGAGTGTCAAAACGTCTTATCTGTCGCCCACCATCTGGCTGTCCACATTTCTGGCTCGGCGCGCACGCCCCGTGTGGAAGCCTTTGGCACCCAAAAGATTCGCATGGACCATTGGGGCTTCCATGATCAGCGTTTGCCTGGTATTTTTTCATCCCGAAAAATTCGCCGCAGCCATCAACTTCATCTTTCGCAATGAGTTGCTGCCCACCACGGAGCAATTTTTGCCTCGTTGGTTGCCTTTGGTGATGGTCTGGGTGTGCTTGGGCTTCATGTGGCTCGAGGCTGTACTGGGTTACTGCCTGGGCTGCGAGGTCCACGCTTTGCTGGTAAAGCTGGGCGTTTTCAAAGAAGAGTGCGAGGCCTGTAACAACCTCGACTTCAGTCAGCCGCGCTGAACGACAACCCGTTTGTTCACTTGTGCGACTTGCAAGTTGAAGTCATGCGTGTCAGGTCTTTGGCCAGGATGCGCTTGATGATCTTCAAGGGAAGGTTTCTGAACCAAGCAGGAAGAATACCCTCCAAGCGTATTGAAAAAGCGGCGGCCCATCGGGTCAGGGGCCGCAACCACGCGGTGGCTTGCAAAAACTCTTTTTGCTGCTGGCTGTTCATCATGATTTGAATCTCTTCAAGACATGAAGTTGCGCCAAGTACCAATGTTGTAAACACGCTGGTAGCCGTTTTTCTTCAATATCAACTTGGCCATGCCACTGCGTGTGCCGCTGGCGCAGCCAAGCACCACGGGCGCAGATTTGGGAAGGCTGGCCAAATGCTGGCCCAGTTCATTGAGGGGGATGTTGCGCGTGCCTGGGGCATTGCCCGAGGCGAATTCGGCTTCTGATCGCACATCCAAGAGGATGGCACCTTCGCTTTTGAGTTGGGGCAGCAAAGCCTTGACGCGACTGGCATTCCACCACTTGTAGCCAAACCACAGGGCCAAGGCCATCATGGGCCAATAGTCTTGAATGAATTTCATGAGGCTTCTTTCTGAGTTGGGTTTTGGCCAAAACTGTCGGGCATTTGCACCGCCACCACTTCGCCGCGTGCGGTGGCCATGCCAGCGGCATAAACGGTGGTCTCCACTACCACCTTACGGCCTTTGATTTCCTTGATGCGACCACGAATGACCATCTCGCTGTCCAGTGGTGTGGGCTTGAGAAAGTCCACATGCAAAGACCCTGTCACAAAGCGAAATGCAGGCAAAGAGTCCATGTCGCGACCCTCTTGGCGGTACATCGCTGCAGCGGCGGTGCCGGTGCTGTGGCAATCGATCAGCGAGGCGATCAGACCACCGTAAGCAAAGCCTGGAACCGAGGTGTGATAAGGCTCAGGCTGAAAGTGTGTGACGGTCTCGTCGCCATCCCAGACGGTTTTGATTTGGTGGCCGTGTGTGTTCAGGTGCCCGCAACCGTAGCAGTGTGCAACGTTCTCGGGGTAATGGTCTTGAAATGCGTTCATCGTGTGGACCTGTTTCAGGGGGTGGGGACTGTCATCGGCCAACCTTTTGCAGCCCATTGGCTCATGCCACCTTCCACATAACGGATGTTTTGATGGCCTTGTTGCTTGAGTGCAGCCAAGGTGGCTTTGGAACGATTCTGTGTGTTGCAAATCAACAAGACAGGTTTGTCGGGATTTTGGGGAATGAGCGATGACTTTTTGCCCAGTTCACTCATGGGCAGTAGCACAGCGCCTGATGCAACACCCGTGCGATGCTCTTGCGTTTCACGAATGTCAATCAAAGTGACTTGGCCAGACTCGAATTGTTGACGCGCTTCTTCGAGGGAAATTTTGTCAACATCGGTGGCCGAGGAACAGGCACTTAGCAGAAGTGCTGCGAGGATGGGCAATAGCTTGTGAATCATGGAGGACCTTTTGAGTTTCAAATATAAGCGATTATGAATATTAATCGCAGATCTGAATTTCCGTGTTTGCGAATTGGAGGCATCGGGTAAGCATCTATGTCAGGTTTGATGCATGTCAATTCAAGGGGAAAGTTGGAGTGGATGATCAGCAGCATTCAATAAAAGGAGACCAACATGGCCCATATCGTGATCATTGGTGCAGGCATTGGCGGCATGCCTATGGCATTCGAGATGAAAGAACTGGCCCGCCCAGGAGACCGCGTGACGGTGATCAGCGAGTCCTCGAAATTCCATTTCGTGCCGTCCAACCCCTGGGTGGCGGTGGATTGGCGCAAGCGCAAAGACATCGAGATGGACATCGCGCCCACGCTCCAGCGCAAGGGCGTTGAGTTGATCGCGCAAGCGGCCAAACGAGTGCACCCCGAGCGCAACCAGGTGGAGTTGCTCGATGGCACGCAGGTCGATTACGACTACTTGGTCATTGCCACAGGGCCCAAATTGGCCTTTGATGAAATTTCGGGTTTGGGTCCAGATGGCTTCAGCCAATCGATTTGCCATGTTTCTCACGCAGAAACCGCCAAACTCAATTGGGACCGGTTCACGGCAGACCCGGGCCCGATTGTGGTGGGCGCGGTGCAGGGTGCTTCCTGCTTTGGTCCTGCCTATGAATACGCCATGATCATGGACACGGACCTGCGCCGTCGCAAGATCCGAGACAAGGTGCCCATGACGTATGTCACCTCGGAGCCCTACATTGGCCACTTGGGTTTGGGTGGCGTGGGCGACTCCAAAGGCTTACTCGAATCGGCCATGCGCGATCGCCACATCAAGTGGATTTGCAACGCCAAGACCACCAAGATTGAAAACGGACAGATGTTCGTGACCGAGCACGATGAGAATGGCCAAGCCAAAAAAGAACACGTCTTGCCATTCAAGCATTCGATGATGTTGCCCGCCTTCAAAGGTGTGGATGCGGTGTTCGGCATTGAAGGCCTGACCAATCCTCGCGGCTTCATCACCATCGACGAGCACCAGCGCAACACCCGCTACACCAATGTCTTCAGTGTGGGTGTCTGTGTGGCCATTCCCCCGGTTGAGCCCACGCCGGTGCCCTTGGGCACACCCAAGACGGGTTTCATGATCGAGTCCATGGTGACGGCCGCAGCGCACAACATCCGTGAAATGCTCGACGGTCAAGAGCCTTCCCACAAAGCGACCTGGAACACGGTTTGTCTGGCCGATTTTGGCGACACGGGCGCAGCGTTTGTGGCCTTGCCCCAGATTCCGCCGCGCAACGTGAGCTGGTTTGCCGAAGGCAAATGGGTTCACCTGGCCAAGGTGGCGTTCGAGAAGTACTTCATGCGCAAGATGCAAAAAGGCACCTCAGAGCCTTTTTACGAAAAAATGGTCATGGACATGATGGGCATCGTCAAGCTCAAAGACAAGCTCAAGAAGTGATGCACGTCGGGCGCAGTCCTGCTGCGCCGGGTGGGGCTCAAATGCGCAGATGGCGACCAAATTGTTCAGCCAGATGTCGCTCACCATGTTCCAGCATGAAATACCTGAAAGCTTCTGCGGCCGGGGACAGCATTTTGGATTGGGTGTGCACCACATTCCAGGCGCGCACGACGGGCGCGCCTTGCACGTCGAGCATGGCGATCAATTGGTGCTCCAGCTCCAGGCCGATCGTGTGCATGGATAAAAAGCCCAAGCCCAGGCCCGCCATCACAGCCTGTTTGATGATCTCGTTGCTGTGCAGCTCGATTTTCAGACGCGGCTCGACATGGGTTTCTTCAAAAAACTTTTCCATGGCCGCGCGGGTGCCTGCGCCTTTTTCGCGGGCGATGAAGTCGTAGGGGCGCAAGTCTTCTACCGTGAGCGGGCCACGTTGAGCCAGTGGGTGGTCGGTGGCCGCCACAAACACATGCGGGTGCGCGGCAAAGGGCTCGGCCCGGGTTTGCAGCTCTTTGGGCGGACGGCCCATCACGGCGATGTCGACTTCGCTGTTTTGCAGCATCTTGACGAGTTGGTCGCGGTTGCCAATCGACAGTTGCACCTCCACACCCGGGTGTTTGCTGCGAAAGTCGGCCAGCATGCGCATCAGAAAGTATTTGGCAGTGCTGACAAAGCCGATGGTCAGCACACCGGTTTCGACCCGTTGCAGCCGGGCGGCGGCGTCTTCAGCGTCTTTGACGGTGGCCAGGATTTTGCGGGTGTAAACCAGCATGTACTCGCCCGTGGTGGTCAGGCTCACTTGCTTGCCTCGCCGCTCAAACAGGGGCATGCCCACATGGCCCTCCAGCTCTTTGACTTGCATGGTCACGGCGGGGGGCGTCAGGTGCAGGTTTTCGGCGGCGCGCACAAAACTGAGGTGGCGGGCCACCTCGTTGAACACACGCAATTGGCGGAAGGTGGCGTTCTTCATTCAGGCTTTTCTTAATTCAGTGGCTATAAATATTGAATTTACCTTATGCGTGGATATTTTTAAAGTCCAGACATTCCCTGAGCACACTGATTTTTTAAAGGAGACTGAATATGGACCAATCCGCACGCTACGCCGACCTGAGCTTGTCTGAAGCCGAACTCATCGCCGGTGGTCGCCACATTCTGGTGGCCTACAAAATGAAGCCCAAATCGGGCCATGGCTACCTGGAGGCTGCCGCCCACTTTGCGGCGGAGTCGTCCACCGGCACCAACGTGGAGGTGAGCACCACCGACGACTTCACCAAAGGCTTGGACGCTTTGGTGTACCACATCGACGAAGCCACCGAGGACATGCGCATCGCCTACCCGATGGATTTGTTTGACCGCAATGTGACCGATGGCCGCATGATGATGGTCTCGGTCCTGACTTTGGTCATTGGCAACAACCAGGGAATGGGTGACATCCAGCACGCCAAGATCCACGACATTTATTTCCCCGAGCGCGCCATCCAGTTGTTCGATGGCCCGAGCAAAGACATCTCGGACATGTGGCGCATCTTGGGCCGTCCGGTCAAAGACGGTGGCTACATTGCCGGCACCATCATCAAGCCCAAACTGGGCCTGCGCCCTGAGCCCTTTGCGCAAGCTGCGTACCAATTCTGGTTGGGTGGTGACTTCATCAAAAACGATGAGCCCCAAGGCAACCAGGTGTTTGCGCCCATGAAGAAAACCATCCCGCTGGTGGTCGATGCCATGAAGCGCGCCATGGACGAAACCGGCCAAGCCAAATTGTTCTCGGCCAACATCACCGCCGACGACCACTACGAGATGTGCGCCCGCGCCGACTTCATCCTGGAAGCCTTTGGCCCCGACGCCGACAAAGTGGCTTTCCTGGTGGATGGTTTTGTGGGCGGCCCCGGCATGATCACCACCGCACGCCGTCAATACCCCAACCAATACCTGCACTACCACCGCGCAGGACACGGCATGGTCACCAGCCCCAGCGCCAAACGCGGTTACACCGCCTTTGTGTTGGCCAAGATTTCGCGCTTGCAGGGGGCCTCGGGCATCCACGTCGGCACCATGGGCTACGGCAAGATGGAAGGCGAAAACGACGACCGCATGATCGCCTACATGATCGAGCGCGACGAGTGCCAGGGCCCGGTCTATTTCCAGAAGTGGTACGGCATGAAGCCCACCACGCCCATTATCTCGGGCGGCATGAACGCTTTGCGCTTGCCTGGCTTCTTCCAGAACCTGGGCCACGGCAACGTGATCAACACCTCCGGTGGCGGCTCGTATGGCCACATCGACAGCCCCGCCGCCGGTGCGATCTCGCTGCGCCAGTCGTATGAGTGTTGGAAGTCGGGTGCCGACCCGATCGAGTTCGCCAAAGAGCACAAAGAGTTTGCCCGTGCTTTTGCGTCCTTCCCAGGCGATGCCGACAAGCTGTTCCCCGGCTGGCGCGACAAGTTGTCTTCGCACAAGTAAAACCTGCAAGGCGCGTATCGGCTCTCACAAGGTTGGTGTGCGCCAGTGCAGGAGCCCACCCCGTGGGCGATACGTTTGACCCTGGAGCCATCCATGTCCGAGTTGATCACCCAAGAACCGCTGTACCTGCTCCAAGGGCAAGAGGTGGCGCTTTACCAAGCCGCTTATGCGGCCCGTTTGCCGGTCATGCTCAAGGGCCCGACCGGTTGCGGCAAGTCGCGTTTTGTAGAGCACATGGCCTGGAAGCTGGGCAAGCCGCTCATCACCGTGGCCTGCAACGAAGACATGACCGCCTCCGACTTGGTGGGCCGTTATTTGCTGGACGCCCAGGGCAGTCGCTGGGTCGATGGCCCGCTGACGCGTGCTGCGCGCACCGGGGCCATTTGCTATTTGGACGAAGTGGTGGAAGCACGGCAAGACACCACCGTGGTCATCCACGCCCTGACCGACCACCGCCGTGCCTTGCCCATCGACAAAAAGGGCGAGACGGTGCAAGCGCATCCGGACTTTCAGCTCGTCATCTCGTACAACCCGGGCTACCAAAGCCTGATGAAAGACCTCAAGCCCTCGACCAAGCAGCGCTTTGTGGCTTTTGAATTTGACTACCCCGAAACCGCACAGGAAGTGGCCATCTTGCAAGGCGAGACCGACATTGACACTGAGCGCGCCCGCAAACTGGTGCAACTGGCCCACAGCGCCCGCAACCTCAAAGGGCATGGCTTGGTGGAAGGGGTGTCCACCCGTTTGCTGGTGTACGCGGCTCAGCTCATGGCGCAGGGTGTGGCCCCGCAAGCGGCCTGTCGCATGGCGTTGGTGCGTCCCATCACCGACGACGCCGACATCCGCCAAAGTCTGGACCACGCCATCGATGCCCTGTGGGGCTGACCGGCCTGCGCCATGACCCCTGCCGAAAACACCGCGCCGCCGGACTACCCCGATGTGCGCTGGCAGACGGCTTGGCGTGAGCTGGGTTGCCGCTTGCCCGGGGTGCAGTCGGTGTTCGAGGCCAGTGTGGCCCAAAGCCTGGAACGTCTGACCGAGCCGCAATTGCACGGCCTTTTGGGAGTAGGAAGGCGGCTGGGGCAACTCGGACGCGGGGCCGATCCCGTCATCGCCTGGCTCACGCACTGGCCCGCAGTGGTGGACTTGATCGGCGCTGAGGTGTTGGACGATGTGCTGGCGCTGGTGCAGTTTTTACACAAATCCCCCAACAGCGCAGCCATCGCGCCCCTGATCGGCAGCCTGGTCACCGCAGCCCGCCGTTTGGCTTCGACCGAAGGAGTGCGCCAATACCTGAGTCTGCTGCAAGCCTTCGCACAGCAAACCACTGGATCGATCCACGGCCGTCAGCAAACCCAGCCCAGTCCGGGATTGTTGCCTTTGCTGGCGCAAGCGCCGCGTTTGCTGCAGCAGTTGTCCATGGCAGGATTGCGCCGATGGGTGTTGCACGGTGCGCGGGTGCATTCGCAACACCCGCCGCAACAGGTGGCTTATTTCTCGCTGCAAAGCCCCGACAGCCTGGCCATATTCCAGCGCGAGCGGCATGGCACCTTGCTGGTCGATGTGCAGCGGCAACTGGGCATGACCCAGCAGGCCTTGTGGCAAAGCGATTTACCCTTGGCCCCCTTGACCGGAGACGACGCGGCCATGGCCCGCATGACACCTGCGCTGCAAGTCGATGTGCTGGGCCTGCCCGATGTACTGGAAGACGTGAACGGGGTCACTGGGCTGGGGCGCTACCGCTTGATGCTTTTGCACGCCATGGCTCACCGGCACTTGTCGAGCACCTGCATCGCCGACAACTGGAGCCCCGCACAGCGCTTGGCGGTGGAATGGTTTGAAGACGCCCGCATCGACCGCTGGCTGCTGGCCCGTTGGCCGGGTTTGCGCTCCGACATGCTGACCCTGTTGCCCCCGGTGCAAGAGGGTGAATGCGACGACCGCACCCACGCTTGTTTGCGCCACCGACTGGCGCTGTGGAACCGGGCGGTGCTCGACCCTGCCTTCGCGGTGAAGCAGCCTGTACTGCATGACTTTGTGAAGCGCTTTGAACATGCCCTGGCCGAGCCAGGGGGGGGTACCCGCGACATGGCCACGCTGGCCCTGTCGTTTGTGGCCCGCACACGCTGCGCGGGCGATGTCTTGCCGAATGTGTTTTTTGCAGGCAGCCTGATCGACTGGCGTGATGACAACCGCCATCTGTGGCTATACATCGAAGACGGTGACGAGGAAGACACCCACAGCCCGAGGCGGCGCGACGCCGAGCCCGAACTGCACAGCCTGCCTCCACGCCTGTACCCGGAATGGGACCACATCAGCCAAAGCGAGCGCCCCGACTGGGTCAAGGTCTATGAATACCTGCACCCCTCGGGCCAGGCCAGTGAGATCGACCGCCTGACTGCCCAGCACAGCGGTTTGACGCGTCGTCTGGCGCGGGTGCTGGACCAACTCAAACCGCAAGGCCGCCAGCGCCTGCGTCGTCTGGAGCAGGGCAGTGAACTCGACCTGGACCTGGCCCAGCAAGCCTGGATCGACTGGCGCAGCGGCCACACGCCAGACGAGCGCGTGCAGCAGCATTGGCGACCGCACGAGCGCGATGTGAGCGTGCAACTGGTGCTGGATTTGTCGGCCTCTTTGGCCGAGCGCATCCCCGGCACCGACCAGACCGTGCTGCAAGTGAGCCAGGCGGCGGTGGCCTTGCTGGCTTGGGCGCTGGACCGACTGGGTGATCCGCTGGCCATTGGCGGTTTCCACTCCAACACCCGCCAAGATGTGCGCTACATGCACCTCAAAGGGTTTGAAGAGGCTTGGGGTGAAGAGGCCAAGGCTCGCCTGGCGGCCGTGAGCCCCGCGTATTCCACCCGCACGGGTGCCGCCTTGCGCCACGCCAGCCACACCCTGCTGCAACGGCTCAGCCCGCGCAAGCTCTTGCTGTTGCTCACCGATGGCGAACCCTCGGATGTGGACGTGAGCGATCCCGATTACCTCACACAAGACGCCCGTCAAGTGGTGCGCCAGTTGCAGGCCCAAGGCGTTTTTGTATGGTGCATCCAACTGCACCCGGCACACGAGGCCAATGTACGCAGCGTGTTTGGCGAGCACTACACCCTGGTCAAAGATTTGCAGCAACTGCCGCAGACACTGGCGGGCTTGTTTTTGCGCTTGACGAGGTGAATGTTTATTCATAGGGCCTTGCGGTCTTCATCCGGGTGCGAATCTAGCCGCTGTCTGCGCTGGCATGGCTGGCTTGATATAAAACATCCGCCTCGGTGTGCACTAGCGCTAAAGTTGAGAACATGCAGCAGTCCCCACCGAGGGGAAACATCTACCCAGACAGGATTTCATCTGCCATGCACACCATGCACATCGAATCGTTTTTTGACCCCGCAACCTTCACCTTCAGCCACATCCTGGCCGACCTGCCTTCCAAGCAATGTGCGCTGATCGACAGTGTGCTCGACTACGACCCCAAGTCGGGTCGCACCAGCACAGCCAGTGCCGACCGTCTGGTGGACCGCGTCAAAGCCTTGGGCCTGAACGTACAGTGGTTGCTGGAGACGCATGTGCACGCTGACCATTTGTCGGCAGCGCCCTATTTGCAAAAACACCTCGGCGGCCAATTGGCCATTGGTGCGCACATCACCACGGTGCAAAACGTGTTTGGCAAGCTGTTCAACGCGGGCCCCGAATTCGCCCGGGACGGCAGCCAGTTCGACCGCCTGCTGGGCGATGGTGACAGTTTTCAGATAGGTACCCTCCAGGCCCAGGCCCTGAATACCCCCGGGCACACCCCGGCCTGCATGACTTATGTGGTCACCGATGCCAGTGCCGAACCTGCGCGGCAGGTGGCCTTTGTGGGCGACACCTTGTTCATGCCGGACTACGGCACCGCGCGCTGCGACTTTCCAGGTGGCAGTGCCAGCACCTTGTTCCAGTCCATCCAAAAAGTGCTCAGCCTGACGGACGACACGGTGCTGTACATGTGCCACGACTACCCACCCGAAGGCCGTGAGCCGCAGTGCGTGACCACCGTGGCCGAGCAAAAAAAGGCCAATGTGCATGTGCACCAGGGTGTGAGCGAGGCCGAGTTTGTGGCCATGCGCGACAAGCGCGATGCCACCTTGTCCATGCCCGTGCTGATCTTGCCCTCGGTGCAAATCAACATGCGTGCAGGCCATTTGCCACCGCCCGAAGACAACGGCCAGCGTTACCTCAAAATCCCGGTGGACGCGCTGTGAACCCGGCGTTGCGAACTTTGCGGTGGGCCTCATGGGCCGAAGGGGCCACTTTGTTGCTGTTGATGTTGGTGGCGGTGCCGCTCAAACGGCTGGCGGATTGGCCTTTGGGCGTGTCGGTCATGGGGCCCATCCATGGCGCGGCCTTTGTGGTCTATGGGCTGATGGTCATGCTTCATGCAGGCAAAGGGCAT
>JBEEJQ010000099.1:0-10260 GCA_041169105.1 Pseudomonadota bacterium
CGGCACAAGCGGTTGGTCTGAGCGGCCAAGCGTGAGACCCAAAGAAAAGGCGCCCATGTAGGCGCCTTTTGTCATGGTGGGTTTGATGGTGTGGGGCTGCTCGCCAACTGGGCGGGCATGAATCACCAACAATCTGGGTGTGAGTTGACGAGCCTTGACCCCGGCACTGGCTCCACAGTTAGGGCTGCTTGGTTCCCCACCTGACCCGGTTGGCCGCTTCACCATGCGGGAAGGCCCGTCGGTTCTGATTGTAGGCGAGCTTGGTGTGCTTTCCGTGCGGATGCGCACTTTTTCCTTTTTATGCCGTGGTCTTCAAGCTTTGTGGCGATGGGCGGCTCAAGTGCTTTTCAGCCCGATAGAATCAGACGCATGTCTTACCTTGTCCTCGCGCGCAAATACCGCCCCCGCAATTTCACCGAAATGGTGGGGCAAGAGCACGTGGTGCAGGCCTTGACCAATGCTCTGGTGCAGCAGCGCTTGCACCACGCCTATCTTTTCACCGGCACCCGGGGGGTGGGCAAAACCACGGTGTCCCGGATTTTGGCCAAGTCCCTCAACTGCCAAGGGGTGGACGGTCAAGGGGGCATCACTGCTGAGCCCTGTGGCGTGTGTCAGGCCTGCCGAGACATTGATGCGGGCCGGTTTGTGGATTACACCGAACTCGATGCAGCCTCCAACCGTGGGGTGGACGAGGTGCAAAGCTTGCTGGAGCAAGCGGTTTACAAGCCGGTACAGGGGCGCTTCAAGGTCTTCATGATCGACGAGGTCCACATGCTGACCAACACTGCGTTCAACGCGATGTTGAAGACCTTGGAAGAGCCACCGGAGTATTTGAAGTTTGTGCTGGCGACGACCGATCCGCAAAAAGTGCCTGTGACGGTGTTGTCCCGTTGTCTGCAGTTCAATTTGCGCCCGATGGCCCCAGAGACGGTGTTTGAACACCTGACGAGCGTGCTGGCTACGGAGCAATTGAGCGCTGAGCCGCAAGCCTTGCGCTTGTTGGCCCGCGCGGCACGTGGTTCAATGCGCGATGCCTTGAGTTTGACCGACCAGGCGATTGCTTTTGGCAACGGCCAGTTGCAAGAGGCGGGCGTTCGCCAGATGTTGGGCAGCGTGGACCGCAGCCATGTGTTGCAACTGATCCGTGCGCTGGCCGACGGGGACGGTGCGACCGTGGTTTCGCAAGTCAACGCTTTGCGCTTGCAGGGCGTGTCGGCTGCGGCCACGCTGGAAGACATGGCCATGCTGCTGCAGCGCATGGCGGTCATGCAGATGGTGCCAGCCATGGCGCAAGATGGTGACGACCCGGACACCCAAGGGCTGGCCGATTTGGCCGAAGCCATGCCTGCTGAAGAAACCCAATTGCTCTACAGCCTGTGTCTGCACGGCCGCACCGAGCTGGGTTTGGCACCCGACGAGTACGCAGCCCTGACCATGGTCTTGTTGCGTTTGCTGGCCTTCAAACCCCAGGCAGGGGCGGCTGAAAAAAAAAGTCCGCGAATCAGCCAGCCCGCGCTGACTGAAGCTGTCCCATCATCTGCTGCAGGCCTCGCACGGGTGGCCGCAGCGCATCCCGCTTCTGCTGCATCCATGCCGCCTGGCCCTGCAGGCCATCCCGCCCCCGAGCCTCGCAAGTCGGTCAGTGCCAGTGCTGTCGACAGGTCCTCAGTTGCGGCACCTCAAATCGTGCCTGCAGTCGTGCCTGCAGTGGCCCCCCTGGCCACAGAGCCCCCGCCGTGGGAAGACATGCCCGATACGCGGGACTACGCTTTTGACGACGCGGCCGATGACTTTGTCGCATCCTTGCCGCCTTCCATGCCTGCACCAGAGCCTTTGGCATTGCGGTCTTTGCCCGTGCGCGAGGCCTCTGATTCGGCGCGTGTCGATGTGCCCAAGGTGGCGGCATCCACGCCGCTGCAAACCACCGCCGAGGGTGATGTGTGGTTCTCCGTGGTGCAAGGTTTGCTGGCGCAGGAAGCCATCACCGCCTTGGTGCGTGAGTTGGCCTTGCAGTCCCAATTGGTGGCTCGGGACGCCGACCAATGGGTGTTGCGCATTGAGCGCGAGTCCCTCAACCATGTGGCCAGCCGTGAGCGTTTGCAGACCGCCTTGACCGCGGCAGGCCATGGCCAGATTCGCTTGCAAATCGAGTTGGGCGCTGTTCAAGACTGCCCGGCCAAACGCATGGCCGTGGCGGCGGCCGCCAAAATGGTGGCCGCGCAGGCATTGATCGAAAACGATCCATTGGTGCAGACCATGATGCGGGACTTCGGGGCGAAGATCGTGCCCGGCAGCCTGCAAGTGATCTGACACTTTTTTCATTCTTAATATTCACATCAAAGGAACCATTCCATGTTCAACAAAGGACAACTCGCGGGCTTGATGAAGCAGGCACAGGCCATGCAGGACAATTTGAAGAAAGCTCAGGACGAGCTGGCCAATGTGGAAGTCGAAGGCCAATCGGGCTCGGGCATGGTCAAGGTCTTGATGACTTGCAAGCACAACGTGCGCCGCGTGACGATTGACCCCAGCTTGCTGGCCGATGACAAGGACATGCTGGAGGATTTGGTGGCTGCCGCCTTCAATGACGCGGTGCGTCAGGCCGAAGAGGTCTCCCAGCAAAAAATGGGCAAGTTGACCGCCGGTTTGCCACCGGGCATGAAACTGCCTTTCTGATTTTTTGAATCCGCAAAGCACCCATCGCCATGGCTGATACGCACGCTCTTGCCACTTTGGTGCAAGCCCTCAAGGGCTTGCCCGGGGTGGGCATCAAGTCGGCGCAACGCATGGCGTTTCAGCTTTTGCAAAACGACCGCGCCACAGCCCGCCAATTGGCGGCGGCCTTGCAAAATGCTGTTGACCATGTTCGCCATTGCGAGTGCTGCCATACCTTCACGGAGGCCGAGCTTTGCGAGACCTGCCTGGACACGGCGCGAGACCGCAGCCAGCTGTGCGTGATCGAAACGCCAGCTGACCAATCGGCCATTGAGCGCACAGGCACTTACCGTGGTTTGTATTTTGTGTTGATGGGCAAGCTCAGCCCACTCGACGGGATTGGGCCGCATGACATCGGTTTGGCCAAGCTCAAAAAACGGATCAACGATGGTTTGGTGCGAGAGGTGATTCTGGCCACCAACTTCACCGCAGAGGGCGAAGCGACGGCGCACGTCATCTCCGAGATGGTCCGCCAGCCAGACCTCCGTGTCACGCGTCTGGCGCGTGGTGTGCCTGCTGGCAGCGAGCTGGAATATGTGGACTTGGGCACCATCGCCCATGCCTTGGTCGACCGCCGTTGATCGGCCAGTTAGTCGCCTCGCGCACCTTGGCTGCGCTGGTCTGCACTACTTGCAATCCATTACGTGAAAACCCGCTCGGGATTGTTCCCGATGCATTCCAATCGCTGCGCACGTAAGCTCAAAGCATCGACTTTTCGATGGCTTGGCGGAGTGTTTTTTGTCGCAGTGGATCTGTTCTCGACGTTCGATGTTGCTGGCTGCAGCGGGCTCGCTGGCGGGCAGCTGTGTGTCTGCGGCAGACACCGGACGACCAGTGCAGCGCGTCAGTGTGGCTTTGGCGGCGCGTCACAGTCTGTACCACTTGCCTTTGACTCTGGCTGAGCAGTTGGGGTATTTCAGGCAACTGGGTTTGTCGGTGGACTGGGTGAGTCAGGAGGGGGGCTCCAAGGCATTGGCCAGCGTCATGAACGGTCAAGCCGATGTGGTCGCGGGCGCATTCGAGCATTTGTTTGGCTTGCATCAAAAAGGACTGAACTACCAGGGCTTTGTGCAACTGGGTCGCACGCCACAGGTGGCCTTGGGGGTGTCCTTGCGCAAAGGCGCGGCCATGCAGTCGGTGATGGCCCTCAAGGGCGCACGCATCGGTGTGTCGGCGCTGGACTCGTCCACGCATTGGATGGCGTGCCAATGGTTGCTGCACCATGGCCTGTTGCCAGAAGACGTGGTGTTTGTCGAAGTGGGCACGTCGGTGGGCGCGCAGGAGGCCTTGCGCACTGGCGCGATCGATGCACTGTGCAACCCCGATCCCGTGATGTACTGGCTGGAGCAAAAAAACGAGATACGTTTGCTGGGGGATGCGCGTTCGATGACCGCCACACGCAAGGTGATGGCGGGTGATGTCCCCGGAGCCTGTCTGTTGGCCCGCACAGAATTTTTGCAGCGCCAGCCCGAGGTGGCTCAGGCCCTCAGTGACGGCGTGGTGCACGCCCTCAAATGGTTGCAGACGGCTGGTTTGACCGACATTTTGAAGACTGTGCCCTCTCACCATTGGCTGGGTGACCGCGCCATCTACCTGGGGGCTTTTGAAAAACTGCGCGAGTCTTATGCGGTGGATGGTTTGTTTGCCGCAGAGCCTGTTGCCAATTCATGGCGAGCGCATTCGCGTTTGCTGGGTTATGGGCCCATGAATCGTCAGGCCCTGGAGCGCCTCTACACCAACAGTTTTGCGGGCAAATCGAAACTTCGATTTGCCGCTTGATGCCAAGGTCTCAGCGTTTGGCGAGTTTGGCTGCAGGGCGACGCGCCGCAGGCGCTGGCATTGATTTTTTCCCCACAACGGGCTTGGCGCTCAATCTGGGGGCCTGAGAAGTCGGCACCAGCACCGCCAGGCTTTGACCGGCGCTCACGTGGGCATTGGGCTTGAGTTTGTTCCAAGTGGCCATGTTGGCCGCACTCACGCCGTGTCTTGCCGCCAGGCTGGCCAGGGTATCCCCTTTGCGGGCGCTGACCATGACTCGCCGCAAGACGATCTCAGGCGCGAAAGCCAATTGAGCGTGGTCGGCAATGTGTTCGGTCACATCGTTGTCGAGTTGGCCCTTGCGGTGCACCAGCAAGGTCGAACCGGCCTTGACCATCATGTTGGGGGGGATGCCATTGGCCGAGCGCAGCTGGTCCACCGGCATGTTCACCATGTTGGCCGCTTCGTCGGCTTTCATGGTGCGGGGGGCTTGCCAGGCGGTCCAGCTGGCCAGGCGCTGGTTGGCATGGTTTTGCAAGTTGATCTCGAAGCTGGTGGCGTTGTCCCAGGGCAGCAGGATCTGTGGCGTACCCGCCGCCAGAATGACCGGACGGTTCATCGAGGGATTGAGTGTCTTGAAGTCTTCGACGCTGATGCCCGCGAGCCGAGCGGCGACGACCACATCAATGTCCCGATCGATCTGCACACTTTTGAAGAAGGGGTGGTTTTGAATCAAGGGCAACTGGGTGTTGAACGCCTCAGGTTGGGCCACGATGTTTTTCACGGCCTGCAACTTCGGCACGTAGTAACGTGTCTCGTTGGGCATGTTCAAGTCGCTGTAGCTCAGGGGTTTGCCCAGTGCTTTGTTGCGCGCCAGGGCTCTGCCCACACTGCCTTCGCCCCAGTTGTAAGCAGCCAGTGCGAGGTGCCAGTCGCCAAACATGCCGTAGAGTTTTTGCAGGTAATCCAGGGCGGCGCGGGTCGACTCCAGAATGTCGCGGCGGTCATCGCGGAACAGGTTTTGTTTCAGGTCGAAATATTTGCCGGTGGCCGGCATGAACTGCCACATGCCAGCGGCCTTGGCCGATGACACGGCATTGGGATTGAAGGCGGACTCAATGAAGGGCAAGAGGGCCAGTTCTGTGGGCATGTTGCGCCGCTCCAGCTCTTCAACGATGTGAAAGAGGTAAGGGCGCGACCGCTCGGTCATGCGCAAGATGTAATCGGGGCGGCTGGCGTACCACTGTTCGCGGTTGCGCACAAATTCGTCGTCCAGGTCGGGCATGGCAAAGCCGCGCCGAATGCGTTCCCAGATGTCGGTGGGCGGGGTCAGGCCCAGATTGGTGTGGGGTTTCAGCGCGACAGGACGATCGTCGCTGTCGATGCGCACGGTGGGTGCAGTGACGCGGGCAGCCGGCTTGGCCACAGGCGCGGACACAGGCGTTGGGGCGGGCACGGAGGTGGCACAGCCCGTCAGCATCAGGCTCACGCCGACCCACACCGCCAGAACGGTTGGACGACAGGAAGAGCACAACAGGGAGATCAGTTTCATTTGAATTCGTTTTTCCAGGCGCGCAAGGCGGCAAAGGTGGTCACGTCGTCCACAGCCAGGCAATCGCGCTGTTTGACCGCGGCAGACACGGCACTGCTGCGGCTTCGTAAAAAGGGGTTGATGGCCTGTTCGTTGGACAGGCTCACCGGCAGGGTGGGCAGGCCTTGCTCGCGCAATTGAACGCAGACACGGTGGTAGGTGTTCAAAGCCGCATTATCGGGGTCAACAGCCAGTGCAAATTTCAAATTGGACAGGGTGTATTCGTGCGCGGCACAGACCCGGGTGTGTGCAGGCAAAGCGGCGAGCTTGTCCAGGGACTGGAGCATTTGGGCCGGGGTGCCTTCAAACAAACGTCCGCAGCCGCCGGAAAACAAGGTGTCTCCACAAAACAAGATCGGCGCTTGCTCAGGCAACTCGGCCCAAAAGGTGATGTGCCCTGCAGTGTGCCCCGGCACGTCCAGAACCTGCCAGTCCAGGCCGTGCCACGCGAGGCGTTCGTTTTCTTGAACGCCGTGTTGGGGTGTGGGCAAGACTTCCATCACAGGGCCATGGATCTGGGCACCGGTTTTCTCTGCCAGCTCAGCCAGTCCTGCCGTGTGATCGGCATGGTGGTGCGTGACTAGAATGGTGTCCAGTTGCACCGCTGGGTGTTGGGCCAGCCAGTCCAGCACCACGGCAGCATCGCCCGGGTCGACCACCAGCGCATGGCGATCGTTGTGCAACAACCAAATGTAGTTGTCTGTGAATGCGGGCAATGGGATGAGTTTCATGGAGTCCCCGATTATAGAAAGTAAGTATTCAGCAACTTCCTGGCTGGGGCATTTGGGTCAGCCAGCCGCTGAGCGCCTGCTGATCTGGGAGCAGGCACAGGCCGACGAGCTGCTGGCCGATGTGTTTGGCTACCACGCGCTGCAAGTGGCGGGCGTCCCACTCGACGCCCTGCGTGGCAACCGCATGCCCCACCGTTGGCTGGCGCAAACCGAATTTGAACCCATGGCTTTGACTGCTGTGCCCGAGATGCACGCGCCTTCAGACCTGTGCTTTGACAGTCGGGTCTGGCCTTGGCCTGCCGACAGCCTGGATTTGGTGGTGCTGCCGCATGCGCTGGAGCGTTCGGCTGATCCCCACGCCTGTTTGCGTGAGGTCGAGCGCGTCCTGATTCCGGAAGGGCAGGTCTTGATCACGGGCTTGAATCCCATGAGTGTTTGGGGTTGGCAATACCTGCGGGCACAGCGCAAAGCAACTGAAGCCCACCGACTGAGGGCGAATTTGATCGCTTACCGCCGCTTGCGCGATTGGCTGCGCTTGCTGGGTTTTGAAGTGCAAGTCAGCCGTTTCGCGGGCTGGACCCCGGCGTTGGACAGTGAACATTGGATGCGCAGGTTGGCAGGACTTGATGCCCTGGGGCAACGCTGGTGGCCGATTTTTGGCGGGGTGTACCTGATTTTGGCCACCAAAAAAGTGCCCGCAGGCCGTTGGCTCAATGGACGCTTGTGGCGCACGGTACGATCGCCCGCTGCAAAGGCCGTGCCTCTGGCCCGTTCCGATACCCCCATCAGCCGCCAGGCGGCTTCGAAAGACACTCCTTGAATCACGTAGTTATCCATACCGATGGTGCCTGCAAAGGCAATCCAGGCCCCGGCGGCTGGGGCGTTCGCCTGCAATCGGGCCAACATGTGCACGAACTTTTTGGCGGCGAGTTGGGCACCACCAACAACCGCATGGAATTGACCGCTGTGATCGAGGGGCTCAAAGCGCTCAAGCGCCCCTGTCAAGTCACCTTGTTCCTGGACAGCGAATACGTGCGCAAAGGCATCACCGAATGGATCCATGGCTGGAAGGCCAAAGGCTGGCGGACCGCATCCAAGCAGCCGGTCAAAAACGTGGAGCTGTGGCAGGCCCTTGATCATGTGGTGTCCACAGCGGGACATCAGATCGAATGGCGCTGGGTCAAGGGCCATGCAGGAGATCCCGGCAACGAACGGGCAGATGCCTTGGCCAACAAGGGCGTCGAGCAAGCGCTTGGCCGTTGAGGCTGCTTGTAAACGCTGTGTAAAGCCTGCGATTTGGGCGTTGTTTGGACGCCAAGACTGTCGTTTTCCCTCGGGGGGATTGAAACCAAGACTGTTACATTCGGAAACTGTTTGCGTTTCAATGTCCTGGGATTTTCAATGGCTTATCAAAAGAAATACGCCCTGATCGCTGTGGTCGGTGTGTGTGTGGCTTCCGGCGTGGCTTGGTGGGCTCAGCGCCCGGCATCGGTGGATCAAGTCGCTGCAGCCGCTCCCGCTGGAGGCGGCAAAGCCCCGGCCGTAGAAGTGGCCAAAGTCACTTCCATCACTTTGGTGGATGAAACCCAGTCGGTGGGCAGCTTGCGCTCCAGACAAGGCGTGATGTTGCGCCCCGAGGTGGCTGGGCGTGTGTCCAAGATCCTGTTCAACGACGGACAGCGTGTGCGAAAAGGGCAGCTGCTGGTCCAGTTTGATGATCAGCTGCAAGCTGCGCAGGTCTCGCAGGCCAAAGCCGAAATGTCGATCGCGGCGGCCAACCACAAACGCAACCAGGAACTGGTGGCGCAGAACTTCATCAGCAAACGCTCCCTGGATGAAAGTGCCGCAGCCCTTGAAGTGGCCCAAGCCAAACTGGATTTGGCCATGGCCACCATGCAGCGCTTGAAAATCGTGGCACCCTTTGATGGCGTTACAGGTCTGCGCCAAGTCAACGTGGGCGATTACCTCAAGGACGGCACCGATGTCGTCAACATCGAAGACATCGATGCGGTCTTGGTGGATTTTCGTCTGCCAGAGCGCTTTCAAGCCAAGGTTCGCCCTGGACAAAAAGCACAGTTGACGGTGGACGCTTTGCCCGGCCGTCCCTTTGCCGCCATCGTGCAGGCTGTTGATCCTCTGATCGATGCCAATGGCCGTTCGGTGGGTGTTCGCGGGTGCATTGACAACCGCCAGCAACAATTGCGCCCTGGCATGTTCGCACGGGTCAATGCGGTGTTTGGTTCCCGCCCCTCGGCCTTGGTCATTCCCGAAGAAGCCATCGTGCCGCAAGGTGGCCGCACCTTTGTTGTGAAGGTGGTGCCCGGTGAAAAGCCCGACACCCTGGTGTCGCAGCGCGTGCCGGTCAAAGTCGGTTTGCGTCAACCTGGCAAGGTCGAGATTCTGGAAGGTCTGGAGCTGGACGATACGGTGGTGATCGCGGGTCACCAGCGTTTGCAAAAAGACGGCACCCCTGTGCGCGTGGTGGACATTTCCAAGCCGGGTGGTGGCAAGCCTGCTACAGCGCCTGCAGGGGCAGCGTCGGCACCTGCAGTTGCTTCCGGACCTGCAACTGCTTCAACGCCAGCACCTGCAGTCACTGCGGCAGCGGTAATCCCCACCGCAGCCGCCCAATCAGCGCCAGCGGCCAAGCCATTGAGCGGCCCCAATCCTTGCCTGCGGGGTGCAGATGCAACTCGCTGAAACCTCCATCCGTCGGCCGGTTCTGGCCGTCGTCATGTCGCTGCTGATCTTGTTGATCGGCGCTGTCAGCTTCGACCGTTTGTCGGTGCGTGAGTACCCCAAGATTGACGAGCCCACCGTCACGGTGAGCGTCAAGTACCCCGGTGCATCGGCCGAAGTGATCGAGTCCCAGGTGTCCAAGCCGCTCGAAGACTCGATTGCCGGCATCGATGCGGTGGACGTGATCACCTCCATCAGCCGCGCTGAGCAGTCGCAGATCACGGTGCGCTTTCGCCTAGAAAAAGACGCCGACACAGCCGCGGCAGAAGTGCGAGACCGCACCTCGCGCGTGCGCAACCGCTTGCCCCAGGCGATTGAAGAGCCGGTGATCGCCAAGGTAGAGGCCGATGCGTTTCCGGTGATCTGGCTGGCCTTTTCGAGCGACACGCTCAGCCCGCTGCAGATCAACGACATGATCAATCGCGTGGTCAAGCCCCGCTTGCAAACCGTGACCGGCGTGGCCGACGTGCGCATCTACGGTGAACGCAAATACGCCATGCGTGTGTGGCTCGAACCCCAGCGCCTGGCGGGTTACAAGCTCACCCCGCAAGATGTGGAAGACGCCATCCGCCGCAGCAACCTGGAGTTGCCTGCAGGCCGTATCGAGTCGAGCAACCGCGAGTTCACCGTCACCTCACAAACCGATCTGACCCGTCCCGGTCAGTTTGCCGACATCGTCATCAAGACGGTCAATGGCTTTCCGGTCAAGATCCGTGACGTGGCCAA
>JBEEJQ010000100.1:0-10193 GCA_041169105.1 Pseudomonadota bacterium
TGCAGGTGACCACATCAAATTGACCGGCTTGCTCTGCGGCCATGGCTTCAGCGCTGATTTCACGGTACTGAACACCCGTGGTTCCGGCTTCCAATGCATGCAGCTGCGCCACTTTGAGCGATTTGATTGCCAAGTCGATGCCCGTGACCTGCGCACCTTTGCGGGCCATGGCATCCGCCAAAATGCCGCCGCCACAACCCACATCGACCACGTTCAGCCCTGCCAAAGGCACTTGCGCGTTGATCCACTCCAGTCGCAAGGGATTGATTTGGTGCAAAGGACGGAATTCACTATCAGGGTCCCACCAACGGTGGGCCAGATCAGAAAACTTGGCCAATTCGGCCGGATCGACATTATTTGCAACTTGATTCATGACGAGAGATTGTGAGGCAAGCAACCGAGGCGGGTGTGCGTCACCCATAAAAAAAGCCCCATCTCTGGGGCTTTTCCGTGATCCTGAAAAGGATTATTTGTTAGCGCGTGTGCCCACCACTTCGATTTCCACGCGGCGGTTCTTGGCGCGGCCGGCAGAAGTCTTGTTGTCAGCAACTGGCTGCTTCTCGCCTTTGCCTTCGGTGTAAACGCGGTTTTTCTCGATGCCCTTGGACACCAAGTAAGCCTTGACAGCGTCAGCGCGCTTGACAGACAACTTCTGGTTGTAAGCATCAGTGCCCACGGAGTCGGTGTGACCCACAGCGATGATGACTTCCAGGTTGATGCCTTTGACTTTACCGACCAGATCGTCCAACTTGGCTTTGCCTTCTTTCTTCAGAACGGCTTTGTCAAAGTCAAAGAATGCGTCAGCAGCGTAAGTCACTTTGGTCGCAGCAGCTGGAGCTGGAGCGGGTTTTGGTGCAGGTGCTGCTGCCTTGGGAGCCGCAGTAGGTGCTGCAGCAGCTTTAGAAGCCACGATGGCGCCATCGCAACCAGCAGCAGCAGTTGCTGGTGTCCAGTTGGCATCGCGCCAGCACAGTTCGTTGGTACCGTTTTTCCAAACCAGGTCACCGGAGCCATTGCGCCAGTTGTCAACGGATTGAGCGCCAGCGGCCGTTGCGAGAGCTGCGGCTGCAAACATCATTGCCACTTTGTTGAGTTTTTTCATGGTCTTCCTCTTCAGGGATTAAGCCGCAGACTCGCTGCGAAAAATGAACGTTACAGATGACCGTCATCGGTAACGCTGTTAATTATTGTGCCATAGACGATCAGGCCGACTGTTAAATGGGCGTCACGTCTGACAAGGTATTACAAATTTGCAAACAAAGCTGTTGCATTCCTGCGACACCCTATTGCACCTAAAATGAGAGGTTCACATAGCGTCACCCATTGCCCCTCTATATATGACCCAGTTCGCCAAAGAAACACTGCCCATCAGTCTGGAAGAGGAAATGCGGCGCAGCTACCTCGATTACGCCATGAGCGTGATCGTCGGTCGTGCCCTGCCCGATGCCCGTGACGGCCTGAAACCCGTACACCGTCGCGCCCTGTACGCGATGCACGAACTGAACAACGACTGGAACCGTCCGTACAAAAAGTCGGCCCGTATCGTGGGTGACGTGATCGGTAAGTACCACCCGCACGGCGACCAGTCGGTTTACGACACGATCGTGCGCATGGCGCAAGACTTTTCAATGCGCCACATGTTGGTCGACGGCCAGGGCAACTTCGGCTCGGTCGACGGCGACAACGCGGCTGCGATGCGTTACACCGAAATCCGCCTGGCCAAAATCGCCCACGAGATGTTGGGCGACATCGACAAGGAAACCGTCGACTTCGGCCCCAACTACGACGGCTCGGAACAAGAACCCCTGGTCCTGCCCTCGCGCCTGCCCAACTTGCTGATCAACGGCTCCGGCGGTATCGCGGTGGGCATGGCCACCAACATCCCGCCACACAACCTCAACGAGGTGGTGGACGCCTGCCTGCACTTGCTGCGCAATCCGGAAGCATCCATTGACGAGCTGATGGAAATCATCCCGGCCCCAGACTTCCCGACCGCCGGCATCATTTACGGCATCACCGGTGTCAAAGACGGCTACCGCACCGGCCGTGGCCGCGTGGTCATGCGCGCCAAGTGCCACTTTGAAGACATTGACAAGGGCCAACGCCAGTCGATCATCGTCGACGAGCTGCCCTACCAGGTCAACAAAAAGACCCTGCTCGAGCGCATTGCCGAGCTGGTGCACGAAAAGAAAATCGAAGGCATCAGCCACATCCAGGACGAATCCGACAAGTCCGGCATGCGCGTGGTGATCGAGCTCAAGCGCGGTGAAGTGCCTGAGGTTGTGCTCAACAACCTGTACAAGCAAACCCAGCTGCAAGACACCTTCGGCATGAACATGGTGGCCCTGATCGACGGCCAGCCCAAGTTGTGCAACCTGAAAGACCTGATCCAGGTCTTCTTGCAACACCGCCGAGAAGTGGTCACGCGCCGCACCGTGTTCGAGTTGCGCAAAGCGCGCGATCGCGGCCACGTGCTCGAAGGTCTGGCTGTGGCTCTGGCCAACATCGACGACTTCATTGCGATCATCCGCAACGCCCCCACGCCACCCGTGGCCAAGGCCGAGCTGATGACCCGCGCCTGGGACAGCCAGATGGTGCGCACCATGCTGACCCGTGCCCGCGACGATGGCTCGACCATCAATGCCGACGACTACCGCCCTGAAGGTCTGGAACGCGAATACGGCCTGGGCCAAGACGGCCTGTACCGACTGTCGGACACGCAAGCGCAAGAGATTTTGCAAATGCGTCTGCAGCGCCTGACCGGTCTGGAACAAGACAAGATCGTGGCCGAGTACAAAGAGGTCATGTCCGAGATCGAAGACCTGCTGGACATTCTGGCCAAGCCCGAACGCGTGTCGACCATCATTGGTGACGAGCTGGGCACCGTGCGCCAGGAATTTGGTCAGACCAAGATCGGCGCACGCCGCAGCCAGATCGAGCACAACGCACAAGACCTGGCCACCGAAGACCTGATCACCCCGACCGACATGGTGGTAACACTCTCGCACAGCGGCTACATCAAGAGCCAGCCCCTGTCTGAATACCGCGCCCAAAAGCGTGGCGGTCGTGGCAAACAAGCCGCCGCCACCAAAGAAGACGACTGGATCGACCAGCTCTTCATCGCCAACACGCACGACTACCTGCTGTGCTTCTCCAACCGTGGCCGCCTGTATTGGCTCAAGGTCTGGGAAGTGCCTGCCGGTTCGCGTGGCTCGCGGGGTCGTCCGATCGTCAACATGTTCCCGCTGCAAGAAGGCGAGAAAATCAACGTGGTGCTGGCCCTGACCGGCGAAGCACGCACCTTCCCTGAAAACCAGTACGTGTTCATGGCGACCTCCATGGGCACAGTCAAGAAGACCTCGCTGGACGAATTCAACAACCCCCGCAAAGGCGGCATCATCGCCGTCAACCTGGACGAAGGCGACTACCTGATCGGCGCAGCGCTGACCGACGGTCAACACGATGTGATGCTGTTCAGCGATGGCGGCAAGGCCGTGCGCTTTGACGAAAACGATGTGCGTCCTTTGGGCCGCAGCGCCCGCGGCGTGCGTGGCATGATGATCGAAGAAGGCCAAAGCGTGATCGCCATGCTGGTGGCCGAAGACGAAACGCAAAGCGTGCTGACAGCCACTGAAAACGGCTACGGCAAACGCACCAGCATCGTCGAATACACCCGCCACGGCCGTGGCACCAAAGGCATGATCGCCATCCAGCAATCCGAGCGCAATGGCAAAGTCGTCGCCGCCACCCTGGTGCATGCCGACGATGAAATCATGCTGATCACCGACACCGGCGTTTTGGTCCGCACCCGCGTGGCCGAGATCCGCGAACTGGGCCGCGCCACTCAAGGCGTGACCCTGATCAACCTGGACGAAGGCGCCAAGCTGTCGGGCCTGCAACGCATTGTGGAAAACGATGCCAACGCGAACGACGGCGAAGCCGATGCCGAAGGCACAACAGACGACAACACCCCTGCAGCGGAATAAGGCATGAGCCGAGCTTTCAATTTCTCGGCCGGCCCGGCCGTCATGCCCGAAGAAGTCTTGCAGCAAGCCGCAGCCGAAATGCTCGACTGGCACGGCTCGGGCATGAGCGTGATGGAGATGAGCCACCGCGGCAAGGAATTCATCAGCATTTACGAACAAGCCGAAGCCGACCTGCGTGAGCTGCTGGCCGTGCCTGCGCACTTCAAGATCCTGTTCATGCAAGGCGGTGGCCTCGCCGAAAACGCCATCGTGCCGCTGAACCTGTCTGGCGGCGGTGCGGTCGATTTCGTGTTGACCGGCAGCTGGAGTCAAAAGTCACAAAAAGAAGCCGCCAAATACGCCTCTTCGCGTGTGGCCGCGTCTGCGCAAGCCGATGGTTTTACATCACTGCCCTCGCCTGCCAGCTGGAACATCGGTGCAGACAGCCGCTATGTGCACATCTGCGGCAACGAAACCATCCACGGCGTGGAATTTCACGAACTGCCTGACCTGAAGGCTTTGGGCTGCAATGCACCCTTGGTGGTGGACTTTTCTTCGCATGTGGCCTCACGCCCGGTGGACTGGTCGCGCGTGGGCCTGGCCTTTGGCGGTGCGCAAAAGAACCTGGGCCCCGCTGGCCTGACCTTGGTCATCGTGCGCGAAGACCTGATCGGGCACGCCATGCCACATTGCCCCAGCGCTTTTGACTACAAGCTGGTGGCCGACAACCAGTCGATGTACAACACCCCGCCCACCTACAGCATTTACATCGCGGGCTTGGTGTTCCAATGGCTCAAAAAGCATGGCGGCATCTCGGCCATGGAGCAGCGCAACATCGCCAAAGCCCAGTTGCTGTACGACTGCCTGGACAACTCGGCGCTGTATGTGAACAAGGTTGACAAAGCCTGTCGTTCACGCATGAACGTGCCCTTCTTCTTGCGTGACGAATCGCGCAACGATGCCTTTTTGGCGGGGGCCAAGGCACGCGGCCTCTTGCAGCTCAAGGGCCACAAGTCGGTCGGTGGCATGCGCGCCAGCATCTACAACGCCATGCCCCTCGAAGGCGTGCAAGCGCTGGTGGACTACCTGCGCGACTTTGAAAAAACACAGGCTTAACGCCCTCAGGACCATGAGCCAACAACCTATCCAGTCCGAAGCCCTGGGCGCTTTGCGGGTGCAGATCGACTCGCTGGACAAGCAACTGCTGCAACTGCTGAACGACCGCGCCAAAGTGGCCGAGCAGGTCGGTGAAATCAAACGCGCCGAAGGCTCGCCCTTCTTTCGCCCCGACCGCGTGGCGCAAGTCATCGACAAGATCACCCAAGCCAACCCCGGCCCCCTCAAGAATGAGCACGTCGCTTCCATCTGGCGCGAAATCATGTCCGCTTGCCTGGCGCTCGAAGCGCCGCAGCGCGTGGCGGTGCTCGGCCCCCAAGGCACGTTTTGCGAACAAGCCGCGATTGAATTTTTTGGCAGTGCTGCCAACCTGATTTACTGCGCCAACTTCGACGAAGTCTTTCACGCCACCGCTGCGGGCTCCGCCCAATACGGTGTGGTCGGCATGGAAAACTCCACCGAAGGGGTCGTGGCCCGCTCGCTCGATCTGTTCTTGCGCTCGCCCGTGCATGTGGTGGGCGAAGTCAGCTTGCAAGTGCGCTTCAACCTGCTGCGCCAACTCAACTCGGACGCCGGCATCGAAGTCGTGATGGCCCACCCTCAGGCGCTGGCCCAGTGCCAAGGCTGGCTGTCCAAGCACCTGCCGCATGTGGAGCGCCGCGCCGTGTCGAGCAACGCCGAAGGCGCCCGCTTGGCCGCCACCAACCCCGCCTGGGCCGCCTTGGCCAGCGAACGTGCCGCCAGCCAGTTTGGCTTGCATATCGTGCACCACGCCATCCAGGACGAGGCTTTCAACCGCACCCGCTTTGCCGTGATCGCGCTGCCGCAAACCCTGGCCACGCCACCCGCGTCTGGCAAAGACTGCACCAGCTTGGTGGTGTCGGTGCCCAACCGTCCCGGCGCAGTGCACGACCTGCTGGTGCCGCTCAAAAACAATGGCGTGTCCATGACCCGCTTTGAATCGCGCCCCGCCAAATCGGGCCAGTGGGAGTACTACTTCTACATCGACCTGCAAGGCCACATCAGCGAACCGCATGTGGCGGCTGCTCTGCAAGAGCTGCAAGGCCTGTGCGCGTTTTACAAGGTCCTGGGTTCTTACCCCGTCTCAGAATGAGTTTCCAACGCCTGGCGCTGATCGGCTGCGGCCTGATGGGCGGCTCTTTTGCGCTCGCCTTGCGCCAAGCCGGTTTGGTGCACACCATCGCCGGCTTCAGCGCCTCCGAAAAAACCCGCCAACGTGCGCTTGAACTGAAGGTCATCGACCAAGCATGCACCAGCGTGGCCGAGGCCGTGCAAGGCGCCGACCTGGTGCTGCTGGCGGTGCCCGTGGGTGCCATGCACAGCAGCTTTGCCGCCATGCGCGATGCGCTGCTGCCCAACGCCTTGCTGATGGACGTGGGCTCCACCAAATGCGACGTGATTGCAGCTGCCCAAACCACCCTAGGCGAGCGCCTGAACTGCTTTGTGCCCGCCCACCCGATTGCGGGCAAAGAGGTCGCAGGCATCGAGCATGCCGAGGCCTCGCTCTACACAGACCGCCGCACCATCCTCACGCCGCTGCCCAAAACCAGCATCCACCGCATGCAAGCCGCGCACGAGGTGTGGACCGCCATCGGCAGCCATGTGAGCACCATGACGCCCGAGGCACACGACGCCACCTTTGCCGCCGTCAGCCACTTGCCCCACATGCTGGCCTTTGCCGCTGTGAACGCATTGACAGCACAATCTCAAGGCGCTGCGTTTTTGGAAATGGCCGGCCCAGGCTTTCGCGACTTCTCGCGCATCGCCGCTTCCGATGCGTCGGTTTGGCGCGACATTTTGAGCGCCAACCATGCCGAGGTGCTCACGCAAGTGACCCACTTTCGCGCGGCCCTCGACCAATTTGAAAACGCCTTGAAACAAGGCGACAACGCCGCGCTGCAACACCTGATTCAACAAGCCAGCGATGTGCGCTCGGCCTGGACCCTGCAGGCTGGCAACGCCTGCAACAAAGCTTCTGAAGACTGAACGATGTTCTCCACCGCCTTCCTCGACCTTCCTGCGCTGCAAGGCGCGTCCGGCACCGTCACCCTGCCCGGCTCCAAAAGCATCTCCAACCGCGTGCTGCTGCTCTCGGCGCTGTGCCAAGGCACCACCGTGGTCCACGACCTGCTGGACTCAGACGACACCCGCGTGATGCTGGCCGCGCTGCGCCAGCTGGGTTGCGGTGTCGATGTGCAGGGCACCACGGTGACCATCACCGGCTTGGGCGGCCGCGCTTGGCCTGCCGAGGCGATTGAATTTTTCATGGGCAACGCGGGCACGGCCATGCGCCCGCTCACGGCCGCACTGGCCGTGCAGGGCGGCGACTTCACGCTCAAAGGCGTGCCCCGCATGCACGAGCGCCCCATTGGCGACCTGGTGGACGCGCTGCGCGAATTGGGCTGCAGCATCGACTACCTGGGCAACGACGGCTACCCGCCGCTGCACATTGGCCAGCCCCGGCTGCGATTGGACAAGCCCATCCCCGTGCGCGGCGATGTGTCCAGCCAGTTCCTCACGGCGCTGCTGATGGCGCTGCCGCTGGCCGCCACCGATCGGTCCATCACGATCGAAGTGATCGGTGATCTGATCAGCAAGCCCTACATCGAGATCACGCTCAACCTGCTGGCACGCTACGGCATCGCCGTGGAACGTCAAGGCTGGGAACGCTTTGTCATCCCGGCGGGCAGCCGCTACCAGTCGCCGGGCACGATCCACGTCGAAGCCGATGCATCGTCGGCCAGCTACTTCATCGCGCTGGGGGCCATCGCCAAGGGCGACGGCATCCGCATCCAGGGCGTCGGCGCAGATTCCATCCAGGGTGACATCCGCTTCATGGACGCCGCCGCGCAAATGGGTGCCCAAATCACCAGCGGCCCCAACTGGCTCGAAATCCAGCGCGGTGCCTGGCCGCTCAAGGGCATCACGCTGGACTGCAACCACATCCCCGACGCGGCCATGACCCTGGCCGTGATGGCGCTGTATGCCGACGGACCGACCACGCTGACCAACATCGCCAGCTGGCGCGTCAAAGAAACCGACCGCATCGCGGCCATGGCCGCCGAAAGCCGCAAACTGGGTGCCACCGTCGAAGAAGGCACGGACTGGATCACCATTCACCCACTGCCTGCGGACCAGTGGCAACGTGCCAGCATCCACACCTACGACGACCACCGGGTGGCCATGTGCTTCTCGCTGGCCGCCTTCAACGCCGACCAAGTGCCCGTGCGCATCGAAGACCCCAAGTGCGTGGCCAAGACCTTCCCCGATTACTTCGAGGCCTTGTTCTTGGTGGCGCACACCCGTGCCCAGAACATCCCGGTCATCTGCATCGACGGCCCCACGGCCTCGGGCAAAGGCACACTGGCCAGCCGCGTGGCCGCCAAGCTGGGTTACCACTACCTGGACTCGGGTGCGCTCTATCGCGTCACGGCCCATGCCGCACTGCAGGCCGGCCTGACGCTGGAAGCCGCTGACGAAGCCAAGATTGCCGAGCTGGCCCGCCGCCTTCCTGTGCGCTTTGAGGGCGAGCAGGTGCTGCTGAACCACGTGGACGTGACCGACGCCATCCGCAGCGAACAAGGCGGCATGAACGCCTCCAAAGTCTCGGTACTGCCCGCCGTGCGCGATGCGCTGGTGCAACTGCAGCACAGCTTCCGACGCCTGCCGGGCCTCTTGGCCGATGGGCGCGACATGGGCACCGTGATCTTCCCGAACGCCCCCTTGAAGGTGTTTTTGACCGCCAGTGCCGCGCAAAGGGCTGAAAGACGGCATAAGCAGTTGATTTCTAAGGGTTTTTCGGCTAATATCGACAGTCTTCGCGCTGATCTGGAAGCGCGCGACGCCCGGGACATGTCCCGCAGCGTGGCACCCCTCCAGCCCGCGCAAGATGCCTTGCAACTGGACAACTCGTCCTTGTCCATCGAAGCCTCGGTGGATCAGGTCCTGAACTGGTGGCAAGGCAGGCAAGTTTTTAGCGCATGACTTTTGCGCTGAGCACTGGCCAACAGCCCGCCAACGCGGGCTGATTTGAAGGGTTCCACGTCGCTCCCCTCGTGCAGCATGCACACCGGCTTCGTGGATTTTGTTAACCAACCGCGGTTCACACCGCAAACCAATCGCCACAGTCAGCTCCTGGAAACGACGCATTCCGCGTTCGTCAGTCCTGTTTGTGGATGAGGAAATCACATGTCTGAATCTTTTGCCGCCCTCTTTGAGGAATCCCTGCAACGTACCGAAATGCGCCCTGGTGAAGTCATCACCGCTGAAGTGGTGCGCATCGAACACAACTTCGTCGTGGTCAACGCCGGTCTCAAGTCCGAGTCCTACGTGCCGCTCGAAGAGTTCAAGAACGACCAGGGTGAAGTCGAAGTCCAGGTCGGCGACTTTGTCTCGGTGGCCATCGGCTCCATCGAAAACGGCTACGGCGACACCATCCTGAGCCGTGACACCGCCAAGCGTTTGGCTTCGTGGATGTCTTTGGAAAAAGCTCTGGAATCCGGCGAATTCGTCACCGGCACCACCAGCGGCAAAGTCAAGGGTGGCCTGACCGTTTTGGTCAACGGCATCCGCGCTTTCTTGCCCGGTTCTTTGGTCGACACACGTCCTACCAAAGACCTGTCTCCCTATGAGAACAAGACCCTGGAATTCAAGGTCATCAAGCTCGACCGCAAGCGCAACAACGTCGTGTTGTCTCGCCGTGCCGTGGTGGAAGCTTCCATGGGCGAAGAGCGTGCCAAGTTGATGGAAACCCTGCGCGAAGGCTCCATCGTCAATGGCGTGGTCAAGAACATCACCGAATACGGTGCGTTCGTGGACCTGGGCGGCATCGACGGTTTGCTGCACATCACCGACATGGCATGGCGCCGTGTCCGTCACCCATCCGAAGTGGTGACTGCTGGTCAGGAAATCACCGCCAAGATCCTGAAGTTCGACACCGAGAAGAACCGCGTGTCCTTGGGTCTGAAGCAAATGGGCGACGACCCATGGATGGGCGTGAACCGCCGCTACCCACAAGGCACCCGCATGTTCGGCAAGATCACCAACATCGCCGACTACGGCGCGTTTGTGGAACTCGAGCCAGGCATCGAA
>JBEEJQ010000101.1:0-10058 GCA_041169105.1 Pseudomonadota bacterium
AGCTGTCGGCACCGCAAAAGCAAGCCCTCGCGCCCTTGGCCACGCAATGGGGCAGTTTGACGCCTCAACAACAAAGCAAATGGTTGGCGATTTCGCAAAACTTTGCCCAATTGCCTGCCAGCGAAAAAGCCATCATGCACACCCGCATGGCTGACTGGGTCGCTTTGAGCCCGCAACAGCGCAACCAAGCCCGCTTCAATTACAACGCGGTCCAAAGTCTGCCCAAGGAAGATAAAAAAGCCAAATGGGAGGCTTATCAAGCCCTGTCCGCCGAAGACAAACGGCTCTTGTCTGTGGGCACCGCAGCCCCCGCCAAGAGCGCAGCCACCATTTCAAAGCCTCCGGAAACCGTCCGTTTGGTCGCCCCGCAAGCGCGCACCATTGACAGCGCCAAGGACATCACGCGCCCTGCCGCCAGCGCACAGCCGCTTGATCGCAAAACTTTGCTGCCCAAACCCAAAGCCGCCGAGCCTGCACCACCGGCTGAGGCCCCCGCACATTCAGAAGGGGCGTCCTCTTGAAGACAGCCGAAACGGCAGCACCCAACCCGATGGGTTTGCAAGCCCCCTCACTCGCCCGCCGAATGGCTTGCTGGCTCTATGAAGGCATGCTCTTGTTTGGCGTGGTGTTCATCGCCGGTTATCTGTTCAGTGCCCTGAGTCAAACCCGACATGCCATGGACCACCGGCCTGGCTTGCAGGCCTTTTTGTTTTTGATTCTGGGCATTTACTTCACCTGGTTCTGGTCACGCGGTCAAACCCTGGCCATGAAAACTTGGCACATCCGCACCGTGGATGCCGCTGGCCAGAGCCTGTCTCAAACCAGGGCCCTGTTGCGCTACGTGTTGTCCTGGTTGTGGTTTTTGCCCCCGCTGGTCCTGACCATGCCTTTTGCATTGCCAGCACTGGAGGTGGGCGTGCTCACTTTGGGCTGGATCCTGGTTTGGGCACTGCTCAGCCGCTTTCATCCCGAACGTCAGTTTTGGCATGATGCTTGGGCAGGAACCCGCCTGATTTCCACCCAATAACCCTTGGCCACCCGATGTCTGCCCCCTCCCCCACATCCCCCGAAGTCAATCCGCAAAAATCACGCAAGGGACTGAACCGCATCCTCCATGCGGGCAACTACTCCATCCAGGGACTTCTGGCCGGTTGGCATGAAACGGCCTTTCGCCAGGAGGCCATCGCGGCGATGGTGATGGTCCCTTTGGCCTTCTGGCTTGGCAGCCACTGGGTCGAAACCAGCTTGCTGGTCGGCTCGGTGGTTCTGGTCATGGTGGTGGAATTGCTCAACACCGGCATCGAATCGGCCATTGACCGCATCGGCCCCGAGTGGCACGACTTGTCCAAACGCGCCAAAGACATGGGCAGTGCAGCCGTCTTGCTGAGCCTGCTGCTGTGTGGGGGCATCTGGCTGGCCGCGATCTGGCACAACATTTTGGCCTGAGCCCATGCACCCCACAGCTTCCCCTGCTTTTTCAATTTGCGTTTACTGTGGATCGCGCAACGGTGACGATCCACGTTTTGCCGACCTTGCCCAACAGGTGGGCACCTGGATCGGTCAGCACGGTGGCCAGTTGGTCTATGGCGGCGGGCGCAATGGCCTGATGGGCATCGTGGCCCAAGCCACGATGGCTGCGGGCGGTCAGGTGATCGGCATCATTCCCCAGGCTTTGGTCGACAAGGAGTGGGCTCACCATGGCTGCACCGAGTTGCACGTGGTGGAGACCATGCACGAGCGCAAACGGATAATGGCCGAGAGAGCCGATGCCTTTCTGGCCTTGCCCGGCGGCATCGGCACTTTCGAAGAACTGTTTGAAGTCTGGACTTGGCGTCAGCTGGGTTACCACGACAAACCCATCGGCATCTTGAATCACCAAGGCTATTACGATGGGCTGATGGCCTTCATCGGCCAAGTCGTGTCACACGACTTCATGGGCGCATGGCAGACCGAGCTGGTCACCGTGGGGGCCGAGCCCCTGGACTTGTTGAAATCCCTGGTGGAGCAGTCGGGCATGAGCCTGCCCTCACGCCCCGAGCTGATTTGATGCGCTAGGGCATGAGGCGGCGCGAGGCGTGAGACTTGGGCTGCGCCAAGGGCGTCAGCACAGATCCCCAACAATCAAATGGCGGTATCGTCTTGCTCGCCGGTGCGGATGCGCACCACACGCTCGACCGACGTGACGAAGATCTTGCCGTCGCCAATCTTGCCCGTGCGAGCCGCTTTGATGATGGCGTCCACGCAGCGGTCCACATCCTCGTCCTTGACCACCACTTCCACCTTCACCTTGGGCAAAAAGTCCACCACGTACTCGGCACCCCGGTACAACTCGGTGTGGCCTTTTTGACGGCCAAAACCTTTGACCTCGGTGACGGTCAAACCGGTCACGCCGCATTCGGCCAAGCTTTCACGAACTTCTTCCAGCTTGAAGGGTTTGATGACGGCGGTGATCTGTTTCATGGGAACATCCTCTGAGAAAAGTTAAGCGCGAAATTTGTTGGTCATAGGATAACGCCAATCCTTGCCAAAACTGCGGTGCGTGACACGAATGCCCACAGGTGCCTGGCGGCGTTTGTACTCGTTGAGCTTGATCAGACGTGTGACCTTCTCCACATCGGCCAGCTCAAATCCATCGGCGATCAAAGCCTCGACGCCCTCATCGTTTTCCATGTAACGCTCGATGATGGCGTCCAGCACCTCATAAGCGGGCAGACTGTCCTGGTCTTTCTGATCCGGGCGCAGCTCAGCGCTCGGTGGCCGCGTGATGATCCGCTCGGGGATCGGCTGGCTGCCAGTGCCATAGGGGTCGTGCTGATTGCGCCAACGGGCCAGATCAAACACACGTGTTTTGACCACATCCTTGATGACGGCAAAACCGCCCGCCATGTCGCCGTACAAAGTGCAATAACCCGTGGCCATTTCACTCTTGTTGCCCGTGGTCAACACAATGGCACCTGTCTTGTTGGACAAGGCCATGAGCAAAGTGCCCCGAATACGGGCCTGGATGTTCTCTTCGGTCGTGTCTTCTTTCAATCCGGCAAACTGTCCTGCGAGCGCTTGTTTAAAGCCATCAAACAGCGGTGATATGGCGATCTCGTCGTAACGCACGCCCAGGCGCTGAACCATCTCGCGCGAGTCGATCCAACTGATGTCGGCCGTGTAGGGCGAAGGCATCATGACCGCGTGGATCTTGTCAGCGCCTATCGCATCCACGGCAATCGCCAGCACCAGCGCCGAATCGATGCCGCCGGACAAGCCCAAAATGGCCCCTTTGAAACCGTTTTTGCCAAGGTAATCGCGCACGCCCAACACCAAGGCATCCCACAACTCGGCTTCGGTTGACGGCAGCTCGGCCAATGCCTGCCCGGCGCCCAACACATCCACCCGTGCATGCGCATCCGTCGAGACATGGACGGACAGCGCCGCTTCGCGAAAGCCCGGGGCTCTCGCTATGACTTCACCCAGCGCATTCAGCGCAAAAGAACGGCCCTCGAAAATCACCTCATCCTGCCCACCCACGAGGTGAGCGTAAATCAAGGGCAATCCACAGTCGGCGACACGCTCACGCATGCGCTGCTCGCGCTCGGCACTCTTGCCCGCATGAAAAGGCGATGCATTGAGCACGGCCAAGACCTGTGCACCCGCATCGCGGGCCAAACGGGCAGGCTCATCAAACCAGGCATCCTCGCAAATGAGCAAACCCACTTTGACCCCTTCGACCTCGACAACACCCACACCCTGACCGGGTGTGAAATAGCGGCGCTCATCGAACACCTGGTAATTGGGCAACTCACGCTTGTCATAAAACGCCACCACACGGCCTTCGCTCACGACAGAGGCCCGGTTGTGCCGGCGCGTGACGGCCACACTGCGCGAACGCAGGCCGCCGCCCTCAGGGTGCCCAACCACCACATGCAAGCCTTTTAACCCGGCCAGCTCACGGGCCACCGTTTTCAGGGCATCATCACAGGCGTCAATGAAAGCGGGTCGCAACAAGAGATCTTCTGCGGCGTAGCCACAAATCGACAACTCGGGCGTGAGCACCAAGCGAGCGCCTTGCGCATAGGCCGCGCTGGCCGCGTCGATGATCTTGCGGGCATTGCCCGGCATGTCGCCCACGACGAAATTGAGCTGAGCCACACAAATTTGGAGAGTCATACAGGTGCAGGAAAATGTGAGCTTGAATTATGTCACCCGGGTGCTCGACGACCTGGATGCCATCGACGCCCACGCCTGGGACAGCTTGCTGGCCCAGCAAGATGCGCCCACGCCCTTCATGCGCCACGCCTACCTGTCGGCTTTGCACAAGAGTGGCTCCGCCATTCCCAAGACGGGATGGACACTGAAAATCATCAGTCTGTGGGCAAGCGCACCCGAGGGCGAGACCCTGCAGGCTGCCTGCCCGGTGTACCTCAAAACCCATTCACGCGGGGAATACGTCTTTGACCACGCCTGGGCCGACGCCTACGAACGGCACGGCCTGGCCTATTACCCCAAGGCCTTGGTGGCATCGCCCTTCACGCCAGTACCGGGCTCCAGACTGCTGGCCCGCACGGCCGCCGACCGGCAGGCCCTGCTCCTGGCCCTGCACCAATGGTGCGAAGCCGAACAACTGCCTTCGCTGCACATCTTGTTTGCCAGCCCTGCCGATCTGCAGGCCTGCGAGCACATGGGCATGCTGCAACGCAGCCAGGTTCAATTTCATTGGCACAACCAGGGCTGGCGTGACTTCGACGAATTTCTCAGCAGTCTGAACCAGGAAAAGCGCAAGAAAATCCGACAAGAGCGGCGCAAAGTGCACGTTGCGGGCGTCACCTTCCGCGCCGTGCGCGGCCCCGAGATGGGCCCTGAAGACTGGGCCTTGCTGCTGCGCTGCTACCAGCAAACCTATTGGGAACACGGCAACCCGCCCTACCTGAGTCCGGCTTTTTTCGAGGCCATGCGCATCGACATGCCCGACAACTGGTTGCTGTTTGTGGCCGAACACCAAACCCAAGCCATCGGGGTCAGCCTGATCGGCCTGCGCCTTGATGCGCAAGGCCAGCCCGATGTGGCCTACGGTCGCTACTGGGGGGCACTGGCGCGGGTGGACTGCCTGCACTTTGAAGCTTGCTATTACCAGCCGATTCAATGGTGCATTGCGCACGGCGTTCAGCGATTTGAGGGCGGTGCACAGGGCGAGCACAAAATGGCGAGGGCGCTGCTGCCCACCCCCACGCACAGCGCTCACTGGCTGGCGCACCCGGACTTTTCAGATGCAGTGGAGCGCTACTTGGCGCGTGAATCGCAAGGTGTGTCCCAATACATGGACGCATTGCAAGCGCACTCGCCCTTGAAGAAGGGCTGAAAACAAAAATGCCTGCAAGGCGAACCGTGCAGGCATTTTGGGGAGCGCGGGGCTGAGCAGCCCGCGCCCGAAAGGCATCAAGCCTTGTTGTAGTTGGCGATGCCGTCGGTGATTTCTTTGTGGGCCGACTCAATGCCTTCCCAACCTTTGACCTTGACCCACTTGCCTTTTTCGAGGTCTTTGTAGTGTTCAAAGAAGTGGGCGATCTGCTTGAGTTGCAACTCATGGATGTCGTCCAAGGACTTGATGTTGGCGTAGCTGGCCAGGATTTTTTCGGTGGGCACAGCCAGCACCTTGCCGTCCATGCCGCCCTCGTCTTCCATCAACAAAATGCCCAGGGCACGGCAAGGCACCACAACGCCGGGTGGCAATGGGAAGGGGGTCATGACCAACACGTCCACAGGGTCGCCATCGCCGGCGATGGTCTGGGGCACATAGCCGTAGTTGGTGGGGTAATGCATGGCAGTGCCCATGAAGCGGTCCACAAACAGTGCGCCGGACTCTTTGTCCACTTCGTACTTCACGGGGTCGGAGTTCATCGGGATTTCGATGATCACGTTGAAAGCTTCAGGCACTTTGCTGCCGGGGGTGACTTTGTTCAGGGACATGGTTGTCTCGTTGGAAAAGTTGAGAAAAAACGAAAATCCTAGGGATTAACCCCGATTTTACTTTCACAGGGCTTGCGAAGTAGACCAGTCTGACATTCACACCTTAGATCAGCGCTGTCCCGGGCGTGATTTTTCAGTCCATCCCGCGGGTTCACAATCGCCTCATGCAACTGAATTTCATCGCCAACGATTCCGTGCCCTCTTTGGCGGGGCAAACCCTGGACGTCATCGACCCCTCGGACGGGCAGGTCTTTGACCAGATCCAACGCAGCCAGGCGGGCGACATTGACCAGGCCGTGACCGCAGCCCGCGCCGCCTTCAACGGCCCCTGGGGCCGGCTGACGGCGGTCGAGCGCGGTCGGCTTTTGATGGCCTTGTCTCGCAAAGTGGCCGAGCATGCTGCCGAACTGACCGCCCTGGAACAGCGCGATTGCGGCAAACCCACCAAGCAAGCGGCAGCGGATGCGGTCGCTTTGGCGCGGTACTTCGAGTTTTATGCGGGATCCGGCGACAAGCTGCACGGCGAGACCCTGCCCTATCAAAACGGCTACAGCGTGTTGACCTGGCGCGAGCCCCATGGCGTCACCGGCCACGTGATCCCCTGGAACTACCCCATGCAGATCTTTGGGCGCAGCGTGGGCGGTGCGCTGGCGGCAGGCAATGCCTGCGTGGTCAAGCCCGCCGAGGATGCCTGCCTGAGCCTGATCCGCGTGGCGCAACTGGCCTCCGAAGTGGGTTTCCCTGCGGGGACGATCAACATCGTCACCGGCTACGGCCACGAGGTGGGCGATGCGCTGGCACGTCATCCGGGCATCGACCACATCAGCTTCACCGGCAGTCCCCGGGTAGGCACCTTGATCCAGCAGGTTGCGGCCGAGCGGCATTGCCCCGTCACGCTGGAGCTGGGTGGTAAAAGCCCTCAGATCATTTTTGAAGACGCTGATCTGGACGCGGCCATACCGGTGGTGGTCAACGCCATCGTGCAAAACTCCGGCCAAACCTGCAGCGCGGGCTCACGGGTGCTGATTCAACAGGCCATCTACGAGCCGCTGCTCAAGCGCCTGGGCGAAGCTTTCTCACGTTTGCAGGTCGGCTCCGCCGCCATGAACCTGGATCTGGGCCCCTTGATCCGTGCCAGTCAACTTGAGCGGGTCACTGGCTTTCTGGAACAGGCCAAGGCCGATGGCATCGCCACCGTGGCACAAGGCCGCATTGCAGCGGGTGTGCCCTCGGGCGGCTACTACCAAGCCCCCACCTTGCTGCGCGACGTACCCGTCATGCACCGCCTGGCTCAGGAAGAAGTCTTTGGCCCAGTGCTGTCGGCCATGTCGTTTACCGACGAAGACCACGCCGTTCAATTGGCCAACGCCACCGAGTTTGGTTTGGTGGCTGGCATCTGGACCCGCGACGGCGCACGCCAATTCCGCATGGCCAAACGCGTGCGCAGCGGCCAGGTCTTCATCAACAACTACGGCGCGGGCGGAGGCGTGGAGCTGCCTTTTGGCGGGGTCAAGTCCTCGGGCTATGGCCGCGAAAAAGGCTTTGAAGCGCTGTTGGGTTTCACCACCCTCAAAACCGTGGCCATCCAGCACGGCTGAAAACCGTGATCCAGGCAGGGGTGGTGCTGGCCCGGTGCGGCTTTGGGCTGGGCCTCGGGCACAATCGAGCCCATGTCTGAACGCGTCATCCCGCTGGTCGACCAGCGCCACCCCAGCTTGCCCTTGCCCGCCGTGGCCAGCCACGCCTTGAGCGCCGCCCCTCTGGATGGTCTGCGCCGTCCTTTGACGGACCTGCGCATCAGCGTGACCGACCGCTGCAACTTCCGATGCAGTTACTGCATGCCCAAGGAAGTTTTTGACAAGGACTACGCCTACCTGCCGCAAAGCCATTTGCTCAGCTTTGAAGAAATCACCCGCCTGGCCAAGGTGTTCGTGGGCCGAGGGGTGCGCAAAATCCGTTTGACCGGTGGCGAGCCCTTGCTGCGCAAAAACATCGAGATCCTGATTGCCCAATTGGCCGCACTGCGGACCCTGGATGGACAGCCGCTGGACCTGACCTTGACCACCAACGGCTCCTTGCTCGCACGCAAGGCACAAAGCCTCAAGGACGCGGGCCTGCAACGCGTCACCGTCAGTCTGGATGGGCTCGACGACGCCGTCTTCCGGAAAATGAACGACGTCGACTTCCCCGTGGACGAAGTGCTCAAGGGCATTGAAGCAGCCAAAGCCGCAGGCCTTGGGCCCATCAAGGTCAACATGGTGGTCAAACGTGGCACCAACGAGCACGAAATCTTGCCCATGGCCCGGCACTTTCAGGGCACGGGTGTGGTCTTGCGCTTCATCGAATACATGGACGTGGGTGCCACCAACGGCTGGTGCATGGACGAAGTGCTGCCCAGTGCCGAGCTTGTGCAACGCATCCACGCCGAGCTGCCCTTGGTGCAACTGGGCCACTCTGCACCGGGCGAGACCGCCGAGCGCTGGGGCTTTGCCAATGCGCAAGGCCAGCACGACCCCGGCCTGGGCGAAATCGGCGTGATCAGCAGCGTGACCCAAGCGTTTTGTGGAGACTGCAACCGCGCCCGACTGTCCACCGAAGGTCGTTTGTACCTGTGCTTGTTTGCCAGCCAAGGCTATGACCTGCGCCAGTTGCTGCGCGACCCGAGCCAAACAGACGAGGTCATGGCCGCCACGATCGACGCCATCTGGCAAGGTCGCAGCGATCAGTACTCGGTGTTGCGCAGCCTGCGCGGCCCCGACACCGCCAGTGGCCCCGGCCGCCGGGTGGAAATGAGCTACATCGGAGGCTGATCGGCATGGACAACGCAACAACCGCCATCACAGGCCTGATCCTCGCGGGTGGCCGCGGCTCACGCATGGGCGGCATCGACAAGGGCCTGCAGAACTTTCGCGGTTTGCCTCTGGCATTGCAAACCCTGATGCGCCTGCAAATGCAAAGCCTGCCTTTGCAAGAAATTCTGATCAATGCCAACCGAAATTTGTCGGCCTATGAATCGCTGGGCGTGCCCGTGTGGCCGGACAGCATCGATGGCTACGCCGGCCCACTGGCTGGTTTTCTGACCGGCCTTGAGCGTTGCGAGACCCCGCTGCTGCTGACGGTGCCTTGTGACTCCCCCTTGTTCCCACTCGATCTGGTCGAACGCCTGCACCAAGCCCTGCTCTCGCAAGAAGCCGACATCGCCATGGCCGCGGCCCCCGAAGCCGATGGTCAAATCCGCCCTCAGCCCGTGTTTTGCCTGATGAAGATTGAGCTGCTCGAAAGCTTGGTGAAGTTCACCCATGCGGGCGGCCGAAAGATCGACACCTGGACCGCACAACACCGCTGCGCGATTGTCCCTTTTGATCAAGCCCAAGATGACCCCCAGGCTTTTGCCAACGTGAACACGCTGCCAGAGTTGATGCAACTGGAATCGCTTTGACGCTTCGGCCTGAGAAGACCCGCCACGATTTCGCCATGACCACGCCCCATTCTTTGCACGACATCGCCCAGAGCCTGCAGGGCTACGACCCGCACGCCCTGCCTGCAAGCCAGGTTAACGCCTTTCTGGCCCAAATGGTCAGGCCTGTTCAGGACACGCAAACAATTGCCCTGATGCAGGCACATGGGCGCATCCTGGCGCAGGACGTGATGTCGCCCATCAGCGTCCCACCGCACGACAACTCGGCCATGGACGGCTTTGCATTTTGTGGCGCAGCGCTTCAGGCGGACCGACCCACCTCGTTCAAGGTTGTCGGCACTGCACTGGCCGGTGCGGCCTGGACAGGGCCGCTGGAGCCCGGTGACTGTGTGCGCATCATGACCGGGGCCATCATGCCCAAGGGCCTGGATACTGTCGCACCACAGGAACTGGTTCAACTGACGGGCGATGTGGTGACAGTGCGACCAGGCTTGCTGCAAGCGGGCGACAACCGCCGACTATTGGGTGAAGACCTGATGGCTGGACACATCGCCTTGTCGGCAGGCACACGACTGAGCCCGGCCGCTTGTGGCCTGCTGGCCAGTCTGGGCTTGCCCACGGTGTCCGTGTGGCGTCGCCCCAAGGTGGCCTATTTCTCCACCGGTGATGAAATCTTGAGCTTGGG
>JBEEJQ010000102.1:0-10057 GCA_041169105.1 Pseudomonadota bacterium
TGACCTTTGGCAGCGACTACCTGATCCCCAAGCCCTTTGATTCGCGCTTGATCCTGCGCATCGCCCCCGCTGTGGCCCAAGCCGCTGCTGAATCGGGCGTGGCCGAGCGCCCGATCACCGACATGGATGCCTACCGCCAGCAGCTGCAAAGCTTTGTGACGCAAACCGGCATCCTGATGCGCCCGATCTTCAACGCGGCCAAGGCAGTGGCCAATGGTGCCAAGCGCGTGGCCTACGCCGACGGCGAAGACGAGCGTGCCCTGCGTGCAGCGCAGATGGCCATTGACGAAAAGTTGGCCCACCCCATCCTGATCGGTCGCCCCTCGGTCATCAGCGCCCGGATCGAAAAAGCCGGTCTGCGCATGCGTTTGGGCGTGGACGCTGAGAACGTCAACCCCGAAGACGATCCACGTTTCCGCCAATACTGGGAGCACTACCACACGCTGATGAAGCGCAACGGTGCAACCCCTGCCGTGGCCAAGGCCGCTGTGCGTCGCTCCAACACCATCATCGGCTCGCTGATGGTGTCCTTGGGGGACGCCGACGCCATGATCTGCGGCCTGGCCGGCACGTACATGACGCACCTGGACCGCATCGACAGCATCCTGGGCAAGCGTGCGGGCGTGGGCAACTACGCGGCCGTCAACGCCATCATGACCAACCAAGGGCCGATCTTCATCACCGACACCTACGTCAACGAAGAACCGAGCGCCGAACAATTGGCCGAGATCGCTTACATGGCGGCCCAAGAGGTGCAGCGCTTTGGCATCGTGCCCAAAGTGGCCTTCCTGTCCCACTCCAGCTACGGTTCGTCCAAGCGGGCGTCTGCCCGCAAGATGCGCCTGGCGCGTGACCTGTTCGTGGCGCAGCACCCCGACATCGAGTGCGACGGCGAACTGCACGGCGACGCGGCACTGCAGCCTGAGATCCGCAGCGCCTACATCGAAGACAGCACGCTGACCGGCTCCGCCAACTTGCTGGTCTGCCCGAATCTGGACGCGGCCAACATTTTGTACAACGTCATGAAAACCACCACCAGCGGTGGCGTGACGGTGGGCCCGGTCCTGATGGGCACGGCAGCTACGGCGCACATCCTCACGCCTGCGGCCACCGTGCGCCGTGTGCTGAACATGACGGCTTTGGCCGTGGCCTGCGCCAACGCCTGAGGCGGGTGCACCGATGCGCCCTGACTGGGCGCATCGAAGGGCGAACCCGGGAAAAGACCTGTTTTGGTGCATGACAAGACCCTGTTGTGCACCAAACAGGTTTTTTTACGGGGGAATGCCCTGACAAACGCGTCAGGGGCTTCGCAGATAATGGGCATCGAATTTGCTAGACAACATTCACCGTTTATTTGCCCTCAGGAGCCCTACATGACCAAGCGTTTCTTCCTCAAGACCACTGCCATGCTGGCCGCTGTTGCCGCTTTTGGCACAGCCCAAGCCCAAACCACGCCCATCAAGTTCCAGATGGACTGGCGTTTTGAGGGCCCTGCGGCTTTCTTCCTGGTGCCTGGCGCCAATGGCTACTTCAAAGACGCCAAGCTGGACGTGACCGTGGACTCGGGCAACGGCTCGGGCGGCGCGGTCACCCGCGTGGCTTCTGGCACCTACGACATGGGTTTTGCCGATCTGGCCGCGCTGATGGAGTTCCACGCCAACAACCCGGACGCCCCCAACAAGCCTGTGGCCATCATGATGGTCTACAACAACACGCCCGCATCGGTCATGGCCCTCAAGAAGTCCGGCATCAAGACCCCCGCCGATCTGGCTGGCAAAAAGCTGGGCGCCCCCGTGTTTGACGCTGGCCGCCGCGCCTTCCCCATCTTCCAGAAAGCCAACGGCATTGGCAACGTGGCCTGGACCGCGATGGACCCACCTTTGCGTGAAACCATGCTGGTGCGCGGCGACGTGGACGCCATCACCGGTTTCACCTTCACCTCGCTGCTCAACATCGAAGCACGTGGCGTGAAAGCCGACGATGTGGTCGTGATGCAGTACCCCGACTACGGCGTGAAGCTTTATGGCAACGCCATCATCGCTTCACCCAAGATCCTGAAGGAAAACCCAGCCGCTGTGAAAGCCTTCCTGGCCGCTTTCACCAAAGGTGCCAAGGACGTGATCACCAACCCCGCCAAGGCGATTGAAACCGTCAAGGCCCGTGACGGCATCATCAATGTGGATCTGGAAACCCGCCGCCTGAAGCTGGCCATTGACACCGTGATCAACAGCCCCGACGCGCATGCCGAAGGCTTCGGTCAGGTCAAAGGCCCACGCCTGTCGCTGATGGCTTCGCAAGTGTCGGACGCCTTTAACACCAAGACCCGCGTCAAGGCTGACGATGTCTGGAATGGTTCTTTCCTGCCCTCGGCCAAAGAGCTGGACATCCTGCCCAAGATCAAGAAGTGATCTGAGTCCGGTCTGATCACGCATCAGACCGGGTTGGCTGCGCGTCAGCCACAGCCTCGACACCACCGCAGCCCCGTGCTGCGGTTTGTTTCGGGCTCATTTGTATACACTTTCGAACACCATTTCCCGAGTTCACACCATGTCCCAAGACGCATTCGTTGATTTCCAGAATGTCTGGCTGGCCTACAACGACGAGTTGCTGGCGCAAAACCACTTCGCGGTGGAAGACATCAACCTGCAGGTCAAGCAAGGCGAATTCATCGCCATCGTCGGCCCTTCGGGTTGCGGCAAATCCACCTTCATGAAGCTGACCACGGGTCTGAAGATGCCCAGCAAAGGCCGCATCCTGGTCGATGGCCAGCCTGTGACTGGCCCGCTCAAAATCAGCGGCATGGCGTTTCAGGCGTCGTCGCTTTTGCCTTGGCGCACCACGCTCGACAACGTGCTGCTGCCGCTGGAAATCGTCGAGCCCTACCGCTCCAACTTCAAGCAAAAAAAGGCCGAGTACGTCGAACGCGCCCGCAAACTGCTGAACACAGTGGGCTTGAGTGGTTACGAAGACAAGTTTCCCTGGCAGTTGTCGGGCGGCATGCAGCAACGCGCCAGCATTTGCCGCGCCTTGATCCATGAGCCCAAGATGCTGCTGCTCGACGAGCCCTTTGGTGCGTTGGACGCCTTCACCCGTGAAGAGCTGTGGTGCATCTTGCGCGACCTGTGGACGGAGCAAAAGTTCAACGTGATTTTGGTCACGCACGACCTGCGCGAATCGGTCTTTTTGGCCGACACGGTGTACGTGATGAGCAAGAGCCCTGGCCGCTTTGTGGTGAAAAAGGAAATCGACCTGCCGCGCCCGCGCGATCTGGAGATCACCTACACACCCGAGTTCACCAACATCGTGCACGAGCTGCGCGGCCACATCGGTGCCATGCGCAAGACCGGCGCGACGATCAACCAATAAACGGGAGCGATCAACATGAAACAAAAAACACTGGAACGCTGGTCCCCCTGGGTTTTGCTGGTCGTCAGCATCCTCGTCTGGGAAGGCTTGTGCCGCGCCTTCAACGTGTCGGAATTCGTTTTCCCCAGCCCTTCGCGCATTGCGATGCAAACCATCGAGTTCAAGGAAGTCATCGCCAACCACGCCTGGCGCACCTTCTGGGTGACCATGGTGGGCTTTGGCATTGCCATCGTGGTGGGTGTGCTCTTGGGCTTTGTGATTGGCAGCTCGCGCCTGGCTTATGCCGCCGTGTACCCGCTCATGACCGCTTTCAATGCCCTGCCCAAAGCGGCCTTCGTGCCGATCTTGGTGGTGTGGTTTGGCATCGGCATCGGCCCCGCCATCTTGACGGCGTTCCTGATCAGCTTCTTCCCGATCATGGTGAACATCGCCACCGGTCTGGCCACGCTGGAGCCTGAACTCGAAGACGTGCTGCGCGTGCTGGGTGCCAAGCGCTGGGACGTGCTGGTCAAAGTCGGCCTGCCCCGCTCCATGCCGTACTTTTATGGCTCGCTCAAAGTGGCCATCACGCTGGCTTTTGTGGGCACCACCGTGTCCGAGATGACCGCCGCCAACGAAGGCATTGGCTACCTGCTGATCTCGGCCGGCTCGGCCATGCAGATGGGTCTGGCGTTTTCGGGCTTGGTGGTCGTGGGTGCCATGGCCATGGTCATGTACGAACTCTTCAGCTATATCGAAAAGCACACCACCGCCTGGGCCCACCGCGGCTCGCAAGGCGAGTGAACAGGCGACGGGTGTGAGCGAAGTCCAGGCTGCTTCCAAACAGAGCGTGCAAACTTGGCATGCCCAGTTGCAGCTGGATTACACGCTCGAAGCCGAACGCAGCGTGGCCCGCTACCAACACAAGGGCCCGTTGCGCATTTTGCAAAGCCTCTACCCCGAGGGTGACCGCGTCTGCCACAACGTGCTGGTGCACCCACCCAGTGGCCTGGTGGGTGGAGACACACTCGACATGCAAGTGACGGTAGGGGCTGGTGCACACGGCTTGGTCACCACGCCCGGTGCGACGCGCTTTTACAGAAGCGAAGCAGGCCTGGCCACGCAACAAGTGCATGCGCGTGTGGAAGCTGGCGCACGGCTGGAGTGGTTGCCACTCGAGGCATTGACCTACAACGGGTGCGACGCGCTCAACCGCGCCGTGTTTGACCTCGCCCCCGGCGCAGAAATGATGACTTGGGACATCACGGCGCTGGGCTTGCCCGCAGCCGATTTGCCTTTTGCACAAGGCACCTTCCGCCAGCACATGGAGATTCCGGGCGTTTGGCTGGAGCGCGGCACCCTCCGTGCGCAAGACGAGCGCCTGATGAACAGCCCACTGGGTCTGGCGGGTCACCGCTGCATGGCCACACTGGTGTTTGCTGCGGGCAATGCCATCGCCACGGAACGCGCCGAGCTCGCGCTGCAGGCCGCCCGTGCCGCCATCGAAGCCAGCCCCTTGCGGCTGCAGGCAGGGGCCACGCAGTCACACCCGCAGGTGATCGTGCTGCGCGTGCTCACGCCAGTGGTGGAGCCAGCCATGCAGCTGCTGCGGCCCGTGTGGGCGGCGTGGCGTCAAGCGCTTTGGGATTTGCCGGGCACCATGCCCAGGCTGTGGAATCTTTGAGCGCTCAAAGGCCCCCTTCATGCGTGGTGGCGCAGCCCCATCCACGCGATGGAGGGTCAATCAGCGCAACACGCCAGCGAAGTAAGCGGCAAGCGCATCAAAGCCATCCAAGGGCAACACGTTGGCCACATACTGATCCGGGCGAACCACGATCATGCAACCCTGCTCACGGTTGATGCCGCGCATGTCAAAGATATCCCCCACGCCTTTGTGATCGACGCAGAAAATCTTTTCGTGATCCTGCAATCCCAACTTGCCGGTTTTGGGCTTGAGCAATGAGGGCATGTTCTCGTAAGCCAGCTGATCAAAGGTTTGCTGGAACACAGCGCGCACATCGATCACGGCATCCACATCTTCACCCTTGCGTGTGTGCTTGACCACCGGTGAGTTCGGATGGGTTTCCAGCCAGTCAGCCAGTTTGTACATGGCCGAACCAGGGGTCGCGCTGTCTGCCTTGCCTGCGAAGGCATAAATGCGCCAACGTGCATCGGCCTCGGCCACATGGCCCAACTGCATTTGCTTGGCATCTGCCAAACGCACCACAGGCGCGGAGTGGAAGCGGCGACCAATTTCTTCGCCCTTGGCCAGTGCCTGATGGGTCCCGGGCGCAAACAGATCAGACGTGTCGTACTTCACTGCCGTTCCGCCGGTGAACTCCAGGTTCGCCTTAAACTGACGGATGATGCGCGGCTCTTCCGTGCCATCGCGCTCGGCCTGCGTGGTGGGGGCCGACATGATGCGTGCCCACTCGTGATCGGTTTCCACCAGGCGCTTGGCCTCGGTCAAACGCTCTTTGGAGTAGCTGCGCAGCAAACGGGCATCGGCACGGCCTTGCAGCACATGCACCAATTTCCAGCCCAGGTTGAAAGTGTCCTGCATGGACACGTTCATGCCCTGACCGGCCTTGGGCGAGTGGGTGTGGCAAGCATCGCCCGCCGTGAACACGCGGGGGTTGCGGTCTTCGCCTTCGGCCACGTCATCGAACCTGTCGGTGATGCTGTGACCAATGTCATAGATGGACCACCACACCACCTCTTTCACATCAATCGAGTAAGGCTTGATGATGCGGTTGGCCGCCGCAATCATGTCGTCCTGCGTCAGCTTGCGCTGCGCGGCTTTCTCGTCGGGGCGCAGCTTGTCGAGTTCGACATACATCCGGAACACATAACCACCTTCACGGGGCAGGATCAGTACGTTGCCCTCGCTGGCCGAAGAAATCAAGCACTTCTGGCGCACATCCGGGAAATCCGTGTTGGCCAGAATGTCCATGACCCCCCAGGCCTGGTGAGCTGCATCACCGTGCAGTTCGCCGCCGATCGCTTTGCGCACCTTGGAGTGAGCGCCATCGCATCCAACCACGTAATTGGCGCGGACGGTACGGGTGGCCCACCAGTTGATGCCACTGGCATCCTTCAAGGTCACGGTAACCGGATAGTCATCGGTGGTGGGGTCAATCGTCAGATCCACCACCTCCCAGCCGTAGTCGGGCTCCAGGCGCGAGGGCGAATTTTTCATGACCTCGATGAAGAGCTCGTGCAAACGCGCCTGGTTGATCAAAATGTGGGGCATCTCCGAGCTGTCGTCGGCCACATCCTGCACACGTCCCACGCGCTTGATGTGCTCGGGATTTTTCGGGTCAGGCATCCAGAACGCTGTTTGATTGACCCAATAGGTTTCGCGCTTGACCTTGTCGGCAAAGCCAAAAGCCTGAAACATTTCCATGGTGCGCGTGTTGATGCCATCGGCTTTGCCTTTGATGATGTTGGCGGGCATGCGCTCGATGATCATCGTTTCGATCTCGGGGAACTGCGCCAACTGGGCAGCCAGACACAGTCCAGCAGGCCCCGTCCCCGCAATCAACACATCCACCTTCTCGGGTAGCGGCTCATTGGTGCCGCGATTGCGCCGGTTGGGGGCCGCTTGTTTGATGTCCGGGCTGCCGCCCCTGAAGCCATCTTTGTAGAACTGCATCTCTGGTCTCCTGAAAGTTGAATTTCACCGCAATCACGGCACACCCAAAATAATAACTGTACTTATCAATTAAAGTCAACAGGGTATGTATGATGATCAAAACCAGAAGATTGAACCCATCTGATCTCCAAGACATTGGCCGAGAAAGCATCACATGACCGTACTTGACATGGCGGGACACCTGATTCGTCGCCTGCACCAGCAATCGACACAGGTCTTTGTTCAACGGACCCAGGCGGCAGGCCATGACCTGACCCCTGTTCAATACGCCGCACTGGAAGCCATCTATGAAAACCCGGGCTCCGACCAAAAATTTATTGCACAGCTGATTGGGTACGACCGTGCCACGATTGGCGGCGTCATTGAGCGGCTGGAGAAAAAGGGCTGGGTGCGCCGTGTGGTGAGCGAACAAGATCGACGCGCACGCGAGCTTTCTTTGACCGCCAAAGGCAACGGCATCCGTTTGGCTTTGCAACCCATCGTGCAGGCTTTACAAAAGGAAATTCTGCATCCCTTGAATGAGGCCGACCAGGAACTCATGATCAAGCTGGCTCGCCAGATCGTTTTGAACAGCGATCTCCACACCAGTTCCTGATAGCTGCTTTGCCCATCTATCAGCAGTTGGGATATGCCATATCCGCATAGTAGCTAGTTTGTAAGTGTACTTACATAATGGACGTGAATTCATAAAAATCCGTCCCATGCAAAGGCAAAGTCCTGCGCACTGGTATTCACACCTATTTTCTATCCATCGACTTCAGCCCCACTGAACTCGACAACTGGAGTCCGCATGTTCAAGCGTTTTTTCACCACCCTCACCTATAGCCTGGCCATCGCAGCCCAAGCTCAAAACTTCCCCAGCAAACCTGTCACCATCACCACGGCATTTGCAGCGGGCAGCGGCCCGGACGCTGTGCTGCGCCAAGTGTCTGACAAGCTCTCCAAACTCTGGAATCAGCCCGTGCTGGTCAACAACAAACCGGGTGGCGGCGGCTTCATCGCGATGGACTCCGTACAGCGCATGCCTGCCGACGGCTACAACCTGCTGCAACTGGACAGTGAGCACCTGGCCGCTGTGCCGCATTTGTACAAGTCAAAAAATTTCGTCACGCTCAACACCTTTGACCCGGTCGCCACCCTGTTCAGAACGCCGTTCTTTGTGGCCGTGTCAGCAGAATCAAAGTGGCATGGCGTGAAGGACTTGGTAGCCGATGCCAAAGCCAATCCAGGCAAGGTCAGCTTTGGCTCGTGGGGCATTGGCAGCCCCGGCCATCTGGGCGGAGAAGAAGTGGAGTTGTTGACAGACATCGACATGACCCATGTGGCTTTTCGCGAAGTCTCTCAGCTTTACACCAGTGTGGCTGCTGGCGACATCCAATGGGCATTTGCCTCCATTCCTTCAAGCGCGGGCGTTTACAAGGCCGGCAAGATTCGCTACATCGCGATTGCCGCCCCCAAGCGTGTGCCCCAAATGCCCAACGTCCCCACTGTTGCGGAAGCAGGTGGCCCCAAAGGGCTGGACGTGAACTCCTTTGTGGTGCTGGTCTCCCCCAAAGGTTTGTCCACTGAGCTCGGCGCACGCATCAACGCAGACGTTCAAAAAGTGCTGGCAGACCCCGAAGTCAAAGCCCGCTACAACACTTTCGCATTTGAGGCCTTGAACTGGTCCCCTGAGGAAATCCGCAAACAGGCCGAGATCAAAAACAAAACCTACGGCAAGCTGGTGGCTCGCAAAAACATCAGCCTGGAATAAGCGCAAGGCTTTTCAAATCGCCACCAGCTGCTGAATGTTCTTCGCTTTCATCTCGCTTCCCGGACCGCTGGCGATCACTTCGCCGCGCTCCATGACCAGGTAGTCGTCGGCCAGTTCTTCGGCAAAGTCGTAGTACTGCTCGCACAGCAAAATCGCCATGCGCTGGCCTTGCATGCCTTCATCGGCCAGTTTGCGAATGACGCGGCCAATGTCCTTGATGATGCTGGGCTGAATGCCTTCGGTGGGCTCGTCCAGGATCAGCAAGCGCGGCTTGGCAGCCAAGGCGCGGGCAATGGCCAGTTGTTGTTGTTGGCCGCCAGACAGGTCACCACCCCGGCGGTACAGCATTTGCTTGAGCACCGGGAACAACTCAAACAACTCGGGCGGGATGGTCGTGCCGCCGGGCTGTGTGGCCAGGCCCATCAGGAGGTTGTCTTCCACCGTCAAGCGAGCGAAGATTTCGCGGCCTTGCGGCACATAGCCAATGCCTGCTGCAGCGCGTTCGTAGGGTTTGGCATTGGAGATGTCTTTGCCGTCCAGCACCACGCTGCCGCTTTTGATGGGCACCAGGCCCATCAGGCTTTTGAGCAGCGTGGTCTTGCCCACGCCGTTGCGGCCCAGCAGCACCGTGACCTGGCCTTGTTCGGCGCTCAGGCTCACATCGCGCAGGATGTGGGAGCCGCCGTAGTATTGGTGAATGTTTTGGACTGTCAGCATGTTTCACTCTTCAAGTAGGTCGGACCTTCAGGTCCGACACAGGGCAGTTCGGAAATGGATCCGGGATCAAGTCCGGGATGACATGTCGTGGTCAACGTCCCAAATAAACTTCAATCACCCGCTCGTCGGCCTGCACCTGATCGAGCGTGCCCTGGGCCAACACCGAGCCATCGCACAGCACAGTGACGATATCCGAGATGGTGCGGATGAAACTCATGTCGTGCTCCACCACCATCAGCGAATGCTTGCCCTTGAGGGTCAAAAACAACTCGGCGGTGCGTTCTGTTTCGTGATCGGTCATGCCTGCCACGGGTTCATCGAGCAGCAATAGCTTGGGGTCTTGCATGAGCAGCATGCCGATCTCCAGCCACTGCTTTTGGCCATGGCTGAGCACGCCTGCCTGGGTGCTGACGCTGTCCACCAAATGGATGGTGTGCAGCACTTCGGCCAGGCGATCGCTTTGGCGCGAATCGAGCTTGAAGAACATCGAGGCCTTCACACCTTTGTTGGTCTTCAAGGCCAGCTCCAGGTTTTCAAACACCGTCAGGTGCTCAAACACGGTGGGCTTTTGGAACTTGCGACCGATG
>JBEEJQ010000103.1:0-9933 GCA_041169105.1 Pseudomonadota bacterium
AAATCGCGCACGACGGGCAGGCCTGGCAGAGGCTTCAGGACGATGTCGCCTTTGAGCGTGTTCAGGTTGGTCAGGCAGGCCAGACCGTTCTTGCCGTTGATGTTCATGGCGTCGGAGCCACAAACACCTTCACGGCAGGAGCGACGGAAGGACAGCGTGGGGTCCACAGCCTTGAGTTTGACCAGCGCGTCCAGCAGCATGCGCTCGGAGCCGTCGAGCTCCACGTCGATGGACTGCATGTACGGCTTGGCGTCGGTGTCCGGGTCGTAACGGTAGATCTTGAAGGTACGTTTTGCCATTTTTCAGATTCCTTGTGTTCGTGCGGGCCGCTCAGAATGTGCGTGGCTTGGGAGGCACGGTTTCGGCCGTCAGGGGCTTCATGCGCACGGGCTTGTAGGTCAGGCTGTTGTTTTCGCTGTGCCACAGGGTGTGCTTCATCCACTCGGCATCGTTGCGGCCCAGCGGGCAAGTGGGGTGGGTCACATCGTGTTCGTAGTCACGCACCAGGTGGGCACCACGGCATTCCTGGCGGGCTGCTGCGCTTTCCATGGTGGCTTGAGCGGCTTCCATCAGGTTTTCCACTTCCAGCGCTTCGATCCGGGCGGTGTTGAACACTTTGGAGTTGTCTTTCAGACCGATGTTGGCCACGCGTGCGCGCAGTTCAGCGATCTTCTTGACGCCTTCGTCCATGACTTCCTGGCTGCGGAACACGCCAGCGTGGGCTTGCATGATGGCGCGCATGTCGTTGGCCACGTCTTGGGCGTACTCGCCGCTTTGAGCGCTTTCGAGGCGGTTCAGGCGGGCCAGTGTCAAGTCGGTGGCATTGGCAGGCAGGTCCTGCACGGCGGTGCCGGGCTTGTTGTTGGCGATGATGTGGTCGCCAGCGGCCTTGCCGAAGACCAGCAGGTCCAGCAGCGAGTTGGTGCCCAGGCGGTTGGCGCCGTGCACCGACACGCATGAGCATTCGCCCACAGCGTACAGACCGTTCACAGGGCGGTCTTCGCCGTTGACGGTGTGCACGACTTGGCCGTTGATGTTGGTGGGGATGCCGCCCATCTGGTAGTGGATGGTGGGGACCACAGGGATCGGCTCGCGGGTCACATCGACGTTGGCGAAGTTCACGCCGATTTCGTACACGGAAGGCAGACGCTTGTGGATGGTGTCGGCACCCAGGTGATCCAGCTTCATGTGGATGTAATCCTTGTTGGGGCCGCAGCCGCGACCTTCCAGGATTTCCTGACCCATGCAGCGCGACACGAAGTCACGGGGTGCCAGGTCTTTCAGGGTGGGCGCATAGCGCTCCATGAAGCGTTCGCCATTGCTGTTGAGCAAGATGGCGCCTTCGCCACGGCAGCCTTCGGTCAGCAGCACGCCAGCACCGGCCACGCCGGTGGGGTGGAACTGCCAGAACTCCATGTCTTGCAAGGCGATGCCGGCACGTGCAGCCATGCCCAGGCCGTCACCGGTGTTGATGAAGGCGTTGGTGGAGGACTGGTAAATGCGGCCAGCGCCGCCGGTGGCCAGCAGCACGGTCTTGGCTTGCAGGGTGTACAGCTCGCCTGTTTCCATTTCGAGTGCCGTCACGCCCACGCAGTCACCGGCTTCGTTGCGGATCAGGTCCAGCGCCATCCACTCCACAAAGAAGGTGGTGCGGGCAGCGACGTTGGCCTGGTACAGGGTGTGCAGCATGGCGTGACCGGTGCGGTCAGCCGCAGCGCAGGCGCGTTGCACGGGCTTTTCGCCGAAGTTGGCGGTGTGGCCGCCGAACGGACGCTGGTAGATGGTGCCGTCGGGGTTGCGGTCGAACGGCATGCCCATGTGCTCCAGGTCGTACACGACCTTGGGTGCTTCGCGGCACATGAATTCGATGGCGTCCTGGTCGCCGAGCCAGTCGGAGCCCTTGACGGTGTCGTAGAAGTGGTATTCCCAGCTGTCTTCGCTCATGTTGCCCAGCGAAGCGGACACGCCGCCTTGCGCCGCCACGGTGTGCGAGCGGGTGGGGAACACTTTGGACAGCACAGCCACGTTCAGGCCGGCGCGGGCCAGTTGCAGCGAGGCACGCATGCCCGAGCCGCCAGCGCCGACGATCACGACGTCGAACTTGCGGTTGGAAATTTGGTCTTTGGTATAGCTCATGTTTATCGATCTTTGTGTGAGGTCAACGCAATCACAGGCGCATCAAACGCGCCACAGGGCTTGAACAGCCCAGCCAGCGCAGCCGATCAGCCAAACCAGGGTGAAGACATGCAACACCAGGCGCACGGCCACGGGTTTGATGTAGTCCATCCAGATGTCGCGCATGCCGACCCACACGTGGTAGAGCAGGGCGATGATGACCGCGAAGGTCAGGAACTTCATGCATTGGCCGGCAAAGATGCCTGCCCATTGCTCGTAGCCGATGGGGCCGGAGGTGAAGATCACCTGGGCCAGCAAGATCACAGTGAAGAGGGCCATCAGGCCGCCTGTCACGCGCTGGGCCAGCCAGTCGCGAAAGCCATAACCAGCACCGGTGACGATGCGTTTGGAGCCGTAATTCACGGACATAGGTCAGTTTCCTTTGGAGTAATGGGGCTGATCAGTACAGGCCGAACATCTTGGCGCCGAGGACGGCGGTCAAGGCGATGCTCAGGGCCAGCGTGACGATGGCGGACGACTTGCCGAACTCTTTGGTCACGGCATGGCACACGTCCATGTACAGGTGACGCAGGCCAGCGATGAAGTGGTGCAGATAAGCCCAGATCAGGGCCAGGGCCACCAGCTTCATGAACCAGCCAGGCACAAAGCCGATGCCGATGTTGAAGGCGGCCGAGAATTTGGCGAACGAGATTTCGGATGTGATCGAGTTGTCAAACATCCAGATGATGAGGGGCATCAACAAAAACATCAGGAAGCCGCTGATGCGGTGCAAGATGGAGACGATGCCAGCCACCGGCAAACGGTAGGTGGGCAGGTCTTTCAGAGCGTTGATGTTGCGGAATTCAGGCCGCTTTCTGGCGAGTTCAGTCATGTTGGCACTTTCTGGGAGGTAACTCGGTTGTAATTTTGAATGACAAACCGAAGGATTCTATTGCAACGCAGCAAACTGACATGATCATTGCAGGGTCATTGTTTGAAAAAAAGTTCAGGCGTGCTTTTTTCAATTCAGGGCGTTGTGATAGTGGTGGCTGTCGGTGCGGTAAAAGCCTCGGCGCAGCTCCATCGGGGTGTCGTTGTAGGTGTAGGCGATGCGCTCGACGCTCAGCAGTGGCGTGCTGTTCGGAACTTGCAGCAGTGCGCTCTGGCTGGCATCGGGCAGCACTGCCCGGATTTTTTCGTCGGCGCGGACCATGCGCACACCGAACTCGGTTTCAAACAGGGCGTACATCGGGCCGTGGTAGTCGGCCAGGCGCTCGGCGGTCAAGCCCTTGAAGGGGCCGCCAGGCAGCCACAGGTCTTCCAAAATGGTGGGCACGCCCCCAAAGGACAAAACGCGCCGCACTTGCAACACCGCGTCGCCGGTGCGCAAGGCCAGGGCCCGGGCGATCTCGGCCGTGGCGCGCAGGCGCTTGCAGTCCACGATTTCGCGCTGGGCGGGTCCTTCGGTGTTGAGGTCGCCCTGATCGGGCACCAATTTCAGGAACCGGTACTGGACATGCTGCTCGGCATGGGTGGCCACAAACGTGCCCTTGCCTTGGCGGCGCACCAGCAGGTTGTCGCTGGCCAGCTCGTCGATGGCTTTGCGCACGGTGCCTTGGCTCACGCGGTAGCGGGCGGCCAACTCCATTTCGCTGGGGATCGACTCGCCGGGCTTCCATTCGCCCGATTGCAGGCTTTGCAGGATCAGTCCCTTGATTTGCTGATACAGCGGGCTGAACGCGGGCGTGAGTGCCGGCGCATCGGAGGGGGTTGTATCGGCCAGGGGCGAGGTGTTGTTCATGGGGGTGGATCCGGCACGTGGTCAGCATCGTGTCAGACGCGCAATCATATCTTATATAAGACATAAGACAAATTGACGAGTGAGGGTTTTCGCGGGTACACTTGAAAGCTGTTTGCTTGCACTGAGGTTGCACACGCGTGTGGCCAATGGGCGGGTCCGGTATCCCGGACAGACCTGCTGACGATTCTCAGCTCAGGACTGCGACCACTTGTTTTCAACCTTCTGGAGTTATCCACCATGAAAAAGCCCGTCCGCGTTGCCGTTACCGGCGCAGCAGGTCAAATCGGTTATGCATTGTTGTTCCGCATCGCTTCTGGCGAAATGCTGGGCAAAGACCAGCCCGTCATCCTGCAATTGCTGGAAGTGCCTGTCGAAGGCCCACAAAAAGCCCTGCGCGGCGTGATGATGGAATTGGAAGACTGCGCATTCCCATTGTTGGTGGGTATGGAAGCCCATGGCGACCCCATGACCGCATTCAAAGACGTGGACTACGCTTTGTTGGTCGGCTCGCGTCCACGCGGCCCCGGCATGGAGCGCGCTGAGTTGCTCGCCATCAACGGCGCCATCTTCACTGCACAAGGCAAGGCCCTGAATGCCGTGGCTTCGCGCGACGTCAAAGTGCTGGTTGTGGGCAACCCTGCCAACACCAACGCCTACATCGCGATGAAGGCTGCGCCTGATCTCAAGCCCGGCAACTTCACCGCCATGCTGCGTTTGGACCACAACCGCGCTGCTTCGCAAATCGCTGCCAAGACCGGCAAAGCCGTGGCCGACATCGAAAAACTGTGCGTTTGGGGCAACCACTCGCCCACGATGTACGCCGACTACCGTTTCGCCACCATCAATGGCGAGTCCGTCAAGGACATGATCAACGACCAGGAATGGAACGCCAACGTGTTCTTGCCTACCGTCGGCAAGCGCGGCGCAGCCATCATCGAAGCCCGTGGTTTGTCGTCGGCCGCATCGGCAGCCAACGCCGCCATCGACCACATGCGCGACTGGGCCCTGGGCACCAACGGCAAGTGGGTCACCATGGGTATCCCATCGCAAGGCTGGTATGGCATCCCTAAAGATGTCATGTTCGGTTTCCCCGTCACCTGCGAAAACGGCGAGTACAAAGTCGTTGAAGGTCTGGAAATCGACGCGTTCAGCCAAGGCTGCATCGACAAGACTCTGAAAGAGTTGACCGACGAGCAAGCGGGCGTGGCCCACTTGATCTGATTCTCGAGACGAGAAACTCAGTGAGCCATCCTCGCGACGTTCTGTTGGGTGCGCAAGCCGGTAGCGTGTCGCTGCCGGTTTGTGACCATTACAGCGGTGTCGAAGCGAGGATGCGCAAAAGCCTGCAGCTGCAGGCCGAGATGGCGCAGGAGTTCGGCACCTGCGTTTTTGATGTCACCCTGGACTGCGAAGATGGCGCGCCAGTGGGTGGCGAAGCCGAACACGCTGCGCTGGTCACCGAATTGGCATTGACCACGACCGCAGCCCGACCCGACGCCCGTGTGGCGGTGCGCGTCCACCCCGTTGATCACCCCAGCTTTGACGCCGACATGGCGCTCATTGCCGGCCAGGCCGGTTCATGCTTGACGCACATCATGGTGCCCAAGGTGGAAACCGTGGCCGATGTCGAACGTGCCCAAGCCGCATTGCTGCAGGCGGGTGCGACCGATTTGCCTTTGCATGTCCTGATCGAGTCGCCCGGTGCGGTGCACCGCGCTTTTGACATTGCCGCCCATCCGCGCGTGCAGTCGATCAGTTTTGGCCTGATGGACTTTGTCTCAGCGCACGCCGGCGCGATTCCCGCCGATGGCATGGGCGTTCAAGGTCAATTCACCCATCCATTGGTTTTGCGCGCCAAGATGGACATCGCCAGCGCTTGCCACGCCTATGGCAAGGTGCCCTCGCACTGCGTGGTCACCGAATTCAAGAACACCGAAGCGATTCGCATCGCGGCCCAAAAAGCGGCCCGAGAGTTGGGTTACACCCGCATGTGGAGCATCCACCCCGATCAGATCCGCCCGATTCTGGAGGCCATGGCCCCGAGCGAGGCGCAGATCGATCAGGCCAGCGCCATCATCTTGGCTGCGCATGCCGCTCAGTGGGCACCGATCAGCCATGCCGGTCAATTGCATGACCGCGCCAGTTACCGTTTCTTTTGGCAATTGCTCGAACGTGCGCACCAGACCGGACGCCGCTTGCCGCAAGAGCTACAGTTGTTTTTTGTGGAGCCCGGCACACTTGCCCGGACGCGCTCATGATGACCATGGCCTGGAAGGGGATCGCGATGCAAAAAACAGTTTTGACCGCCGTGTTGGCTTGGGCCGTGGCGTCTGCATGGGCGCAAGCCCCGGCACCGCAAGCCAAGAAACACGCGCCGCCTCAGGCCGCAGCACAAGCCAAAGCAGCGCACGCCAAAGTGCAGGGCAAGACGACACCGGTCAAAGCCCCGATGGCGCAAGCTGCACACAAACCGCTTGTCAAAGTCCAGGCCAAAGTGCCTGCACAGCCCAAGCCCGTGCTGCCCGCTGCCTTGGCGGCCATGCCCATGCCGACAAGTCCTTTGGGCAACGAGGAGTTGGCCATTGCCGAGCGGGTGCACAAAGGCCACCTGTCGTGCGAGCTGGGCGCATCCGTTCGTGTGGAGGCCGACGCCCATCAGCCCGGCTACTTCGATGTGCGGGGCAAAGGCTTTCATTACCGCATGCACCCGGTGAGTACCTCGACAGGCGCGATCCGCCTGGAAGACCAGCAAGCCGGTGCCGTGTGGCTGCAGTTGGCCAACAAGTCCATGCTGATGGACCAGAACAAGGGCCGTCGCATCGCCGATGAGTGCGCCCACCCTGAGCAAATGGCATTTGCCCAGAACATGAAACACAACCCACCCCCCAAGCTGTTCGATACGACCGGCATGGGCCGCTAACCCTTTGATTTTGTTTGACCGGAGAAAACCATGTTGAAAGCCTACCGTGAACACGTGGCCGAGCGCGCAGCGCTGGGCATCCCACCCCTGGCCCTGGATGCCAAGCAAGTGGCAGACTTGATCGAGTTGATCAAGAACCCACCTCAAGGTGAAGAAGCCTTCTTGCTCGACTTGTTGACACACCGCGTGCCTCCAGGCGTGGACGATGCAGCCAAAGTCAAAGCCTCTTTCCTGGCCGCTGTGGCGCACGGCGAAGTCAAGGTGGCCTTGATCTCCAAAGCCAAAGCCACTGAACTGTTGGGCACCATGGTGGGTGGCTACAACGTCAAGCCTTTGATCGATTTGCTCGACGATGCTGAAGTGGCTGCTGTGGCCGCTGAAGGTCTGAAGAAAACCTTGTTGATGTTCGACGCCTTCCATGACGTGACCGACAAAGCCACCGCGGGCAATGCCAAAGCCAAAGAAGTGATTCAAAGCTGGGCCGATGCCGAGTGGTTTACCACACGCCCTGAAGTGCCCAAGAGCATCACTGTGACCGTGTTCAAAGTGCCTGGCGAAACCAACACCGACGACTTGTCGCCCGCACCAGACGCCACCACCCGTCCTGACATCCCGATGCACTACTTGGCGATGTTGAAAAACACACGTCCTGACGCAGCATTCAAGCCCGAAAAAGATGGCGTGCGTGGTCCCATGCAGTTCATTGACGACCTGAAGAAAAAGGGCAATCTCGTGGCCTACGTGGGCGACGTGGTGGGTACCGGTTCCAGCCGCAAGTCGGCCACCAACAGCGTGATCTGGGCCACTGGCCAGGACATCCCGTTTGTGCCCAACAAGCGTTTCGGTGGCGTGACTTTGGGTGGCAAGATCGCCCCCATCTTCTTCAACACTCAGGAAGACTCCGGCTCTTTGCCCATCGAAGTGGACGTGTCCAAACTCGAAATGGGTGACGTGATTGAAGTCTTGCCCTACGACGGCAAAGTCACCAAAGGTGGTGCAACCGTTGCTGAGTTCAAACTCAAGAGCGATGTGCTGTTGGACGAAGTCCGTGCTGGCGGCCGTATCAACCTGATCATTGGTCGTTCTTTGACCGGCAAAGCCCGCGAATTCTTGGGCCTGCCAGCATCCACCTTGTTCCGTTTGCCACAAGCCCCTAAAGACAGCGGCAAAGGCTTCACCTTGGCGCAGAAGATGGTCGGCCGTGCTTGCGGTTTGCCAGAAGGCAAGGGCGTGCGCCCCGGCACTTACTGCGAACCCAAGATGACCACCGTGGGTTCACAAGACACCACCGGCCCGATGACCCGCGACGAGTTGAAAGACTTGGCTTGCTTGGGTTTCAGCGCTGACTTGGTCATGCAATCGTTCTGCCACACAGCGGCTTATCCAAAGCCTGTGGACGTGAAGATGCACCGCGAACTGCCAGCTTTCATCAGCAACCGTGGCGGCGTGGCCCTGCGTCCTGGTGACGGCGTGATTCACTCTTGGTTGAACCGTTTGCTGTTGCCTGACACCGTCGGTACTGGCGGCGACAGCCACACACGTTTCCCCATCGGTATCAGCTTCCCCGCTGGTTCTGGTTTGGTGGCTTTTGGTGCGGCCACAGGCGTGATGCCTTTGGATATGCCTGAGTCTGTGCTGGTTCGCTTCAAAGGCCAAATGCAGCCTGGCATTACCCTGCGCGACTTGGTGCACGCCATTCCGCTGTACGCCATCAAGTCGGGCTTGCTGACAGTGGCCAAGCAGGGCAAGAAAAACGTGTTCTCCGGCCGCGTGCTGGAAATTGAAGGCTTGCCAGACCTCAAAGTGGAACAGGCGTTTGAATTGTCTGACGCCGCTGCCGAGCGTTCTGCCGCTGCTTGCGCGATTCAGTTGAACCCAGAACCCATTGCCGAGTACCTGCGTTCGAACATCGTGTTGATGAAGAACATGATCGCCAACGGCTACCAGGATGCCCGCACTTTGGAGCGCCGCATCAAGTCCGTCGAGGCTTGGTTGGCCAAGCCCGAATTGCTTAAGGCCGACAAAGACGCCGAGTATGCAGCCGTGATCGAAATCGATTTGGCCGACATCAAAGAGCCTATCGTGTGCTGCCCCAACGACCCTGATGATGCCAAGTTCATGTCTGAAGTGTCGGGCACCAAGATCGACGAAACTTTCATCGGCTCTTGCATGACCAACATCGGCCACTTCCGTGCTGCTGGCAAGTTGCTCGAAGGCAAGAAGGACATTCCTGTTCGCATGTGGATCGCGCCTCCTACCAAGATGGACGCTGCCGAGCTGACCAAAGAAGGCTACTACGCCACTTTGGGCGGCGCAGGTGCACGCATGGAAATGCCTGGCTGCTCGCTGTGCATGGGTAACCAAGCGCAGATCAAGGAAGGCAGCACCGCCATTTCCACATCGACCCGTAACTTCCCCAACCGTTTGGGCAAGAACACCAACGTGTTCCTGGGCTCAGCCGAGTTGGTGGCCATTTGCTCCAAACTCGGCCGCATCCCGACCGTGGAAGAGTACATGGGCGAAATCGGCGTGGTGACCAAAGACGCGGACAAGATCTACAAGTACATGAACTTCAACCAGATTGAAGAGTACGTGGAAACCGCCAAGAGCGTGACCGCCTGATCAACCCCGCGTTGAATCAAGCCCTGCCGGTGCAAGCCGGCAGGGCTTGATTCATGTCTGAATCCAGCGCTAGACCGGTTTATTGGGGAAGGGCATGAGTGTGATTGGATTGCTTGTCATGGCGTCTGTACTTGCCGTGTCAGAACATCCGCGCGATCAACGCCCCTTCGGCTGGGCCGTCCATCGGAATCCACACTTTGTGCGGGCTGCCGGGCGCCACATCGATGGCCTGGCCTTGGCCGTTTTTCATGGCGTTCAGCTGCACCTTGCGGTTGCCGCTGGGGTGGATGATCTCGATCGTGTCGCCGACCGAGAATTTGTTTTTGGTCTCGACTTCGACCCAGCCGTCTTGAACAGCGCGCACCTCGCCCACAAACTGGCTGCGGTGGCCCACCGAGTGGCCGGTTTCGTAGTTTTGGTAGTCCTGCGCGGGGCGTCGCTCCAAAAAGCCCGAGGTGTAGCCGCGTGAGGCCAG
>JBEEJQ010000104.1:0-9930 GCA_041169105.1 Pseudomonadota bacterium
CCTGCGACGAAGCGAACAATGTCGGAGCTGAAGCTACCGACCTACGGGGGAATCGGTATTTGTAGGTCGGTGGCTTCAGCCCCGACGTGGGCTTGATTCGGTGCCAGCAACTGCAATTGCGATTGCGCTCTCAGCGCACCGCCCAGCCCCCTGACATGGGAAAGGCTTGGCCCACAAAACAACTGGCCGCATCGCTGCACAGGTAGGCCACAAAGCTGGCGTCTTCCTCGGCCTTGACCAGGCGGCCCAGCGGCACTTCGCGTTTGAGGCGTTCCTGAAAGCGCGGGTTGGCTTGCACTTCGGCTGGGAAGTAGGTGGGGTTGTCGACAAAGTTTTGCGCTACCGCGTTGAGCTGAATGTTGTCGGGCGCCAGTTCCACGCCTGCAGCCTGCACATAGGCCAGCTGCGCACCACGAGCGGCGCTGTAGCTGGCAGCCCGCTTCATGCCACGCAGGGCCGAGGCACTGCCCATGACGACGATCTTGCCGCCACCTCGGGCCTTCATGCCGGGCACCACCGCCCGCACCAGGCGGGGCAGCGGTTCGACCATGACCTCAAACACTTGCCGCCATTCGGTCTCGTCGATTTGCGTCACAGGCGTGGAGGGCGCAGGCAGTGCCAGGTTGATCACCAACGCATCCAGAGGCCCGGCTGCATCGATCAGCGCCTGCGCCTCTTGTGGTGCAGTGAGCAAGCGCTCGTCCGCGATCACCTCTGCTCCACATTGCGCCAGCATCGCGCACAGGGCCGGGCCCATGAAGTCTTTGGCCTGGGTCACCAGGATGCGTTTTTCAGACAAGTTGATCATGCAGGGGCTCCTGAAAATGAACGCAGGAAGAACGGATGCCGCAGCCCGCTCGGGGCGGGCGCTGGACTCAGAGGTTCGCGTATTGCGGACGCTGGATCAGCTCGATCTTGTAACCATCCGGGTCGATCACAAACGCGATCACGGTGCTGCCGCCCTTGACCGGGCCGGCTTCGCGGGTCACGTTGCCGCCCGCCGCCTTGATTTTGTCGCAAGCGGCATACACGTCTGGTACGCCCAAGGCGATGTGGCCATAGGCCGTGCCCATGTCGTAGCTCTCCACGCCCCAGTTGTAGGTCAGCTCGATTTCGGCATGGTCCGGGTTGGCGCCGTAGCCGACAAAGGCCAGCGAGTATTTGTACTCGGGGTTTTCCGAAGTGCGTTGCAGCGTCATGCCCAGCACCTGGGTATAAAAGTCGATGGAGCGTTGAAGGTTGCCAACGCGCAGCATGGTGTGAAGCAGTCTCATGGTTTGGATTGTGTGGGCATTTCAAAAACCAGGCAGGCCGTGCTGGCATGCGCATACAAGGTGCCGTCGGGCCCGACCAGCCGGGCTTCGGCCGTGGCCAGCTGGCGGCCGCAGTGCACCACCTGGCCAATGGCACGCACGCGCTGCACTTTTGGGGTGAGGGCCTTGACCAATTTGACGCTCAGGTCGGCCGTGGTGTAGCCACGCCCGGGCGGCATCATGGTGTGCACCGCACAGCCCAGGGCCGAGTCGAGCAAGGTTGCAAACCAGCCGCCATGCACGGTGCCCAGGGGGTTCATGTGGTCCAGCCCGGGCGTGCCCTGAAAAATGGCTTGTCCTTCACTCACGTCCACCAACACAAAGTTCAAGGTCTTGGCGATGCTGGCATAGGGCAACTCGCCTGCAAGCAGTCCTTGCATCACTTGCAGGCCTGTTTTGCCTGCAATTTGTTCGCGTGTGGCCACACCGGGTCCAGCGCCAGCGTCCATGCGGGCGCGGATCACGCGCTCTTCTTCGATCCATTGCTCGAGTTGATTGTTTGATGTGTTGTGGCTCATGCCCGTGTTCCTGTGCTGTTCAAGGCAAGAGATTGCCGCGTCTTCGTGACGCTCGCTACCGCTTAGGTGACTGTGCCGCTCAGCCTTGATGCCAGGCGGTGATGAACGTTTGCGCCGAGCTGCGCACTTGTGCGGGTGATTGACCCGGGGCATACAAAGCCGAGCCAATGCCAAAGCCGTTTGCGCCGGCTCGCCGATAAGCTGCCATGTTCTCTGGCGTGATGCCGCCCACGGGCAACAGCGGCACATCGGCTGGCAAGACCGCCTGCATGGCTTTGAGCACTGTGGGGGTGATTAACTCGGCAGGAAACAATTTGAGTGCATGCGCCCCCGCCCCCAGCGCGGCAAAGGCTTCGCTGGGCGTGGCCACGCCGGGCACGCAAGCCAGGCCCAGTCGCATGGCTTCGTGCACCACAGCGGGGTCAAAGTGCGGCGAGATGATGATGCGCCCACCTGCGGCGTGCACCTCGCGCACCTGGGCTGCGCTCAGTACGGTGCCTGCACCGATCAGGTGGTCCGGGTGCTGAGCGGCCAAGGCAGCGATGCTCTCCAAAGGTTGGGGCGAGTTCAGTGGCACCTCGATCAAGGCAAAGCCGCTGTCCACCAGCGCTTGGCCGATGGCTGGGGCTTCTTCGGGCGTCAGGCCGCGCAAGATGGCCACCAGAGGCAGTTGCTGGAGGGCGCGTTTGAATTGTTCGGGAATGGTCAGGATGTTCATGACGTGGCTTTCAGGCCTTCAGTTGTCGGGCCAGTGCGGCGTGGCCGGCCCAGGTGGCTTCGTCGCCCAGGCTTTGGCTGGCCATGCCCAGGCATTGCAGGGCGAGCGCATAGCGCTGCGTGAGCAATTCACTGCCGATCAGCAGCACGGCACTGCCCGGGCGTGCCATGGCGCGCAGTTCTTCGCCAATCAAGAGGCCGGACAAAAAGGACGGGTGCTGCTCGCGGGGCAAGCTGCCAAACAGCGCCAGGGTGCGGGTGGCAAAAATGCTGGACAGCACGCTGGGCGTGCGCTGCGCCAATTGCACGCCCTGCACAAAAGCGCCTTCGTGCCAGGGCGCATCGGCCATCAGGGTGCGCGAGAGGATCGAGTGCTGGCTCAGCAGCGCAAAGACTTCGCCCGTCATGAAACTGCGAAAGCCCTGCACGCGGCCCTGCGAGACCTGTGCCCATTTGCTGTGCGTGCCGGGCAGGACCACCATCGCATCGCGCAGACCGGTCAAGGCCAGCGCACCAAAAATCTGGATCTCTTCACCGCGCATCACATCGTGTTGCGGCACTGGCAAGCCGTCCTCGTGCAGGCAGCTCAGGCCGGGCACGATGGCCATGCGCCCCGTTTGCAGCCAGTGCAGCCGCGCCGTCAATTCTTCAAAGCCCGCAGGGCAAGGGCAGTAGGGCGCTTCTTGCCAGCCTTGCTGGCTGCCCGCCATGCCCGAGATCAGGCACAGGGCATCGGGGCTCTGCATCCAGTCGCCAAAGCAGTCTTCAAACACCGCTTCAAACTGGCCTTTGGCGACGGTCATGATGCCGCGCGGGTAGTGTCGTGATTCAAGAACCTCGCCAGCCGCACCCAGACGCGCCCCGCGCAAGCTGCTGGTGCCCCAGTCCACGGCGATCACAGGACGCAGGCTCATGGCTGCAGACACTTCATCACCGCTTCAGGCCGGGGCAAAGGAGCTACTGCGCCATAGCCTTGCACCGACAGCGATGCTGCAGCATTGGCATAAGCGGTGGCCGCCCACAAGTCATCACCCTTGGCCAGGCGGGCCAGCAAATTGCCCGCAAAGCAGTCACCTGCGCCTGTGGCGTCCACCGCTTGCACGGCCAAGCCGGGCACGCGTTGGCGTGTGTGGCCATCCGAGGCCAAAGCCCCTTCAGCCCCCAGTTTGAGCACCACCTGTGGTGCGCCCCGCGCATGGCTCCAGTCAATGATCGCTTCGGGCTCGGTCAAACCGGTCAAGGCCATGATGTCTTCCAGGCTGGGCAAGAACAGATCGCACAGACCCACGGCGTGGGTGATGCAGGCTTGCGCACGGGCCAGCGGCCAGAGCGACAAACGCAAATTGGAGTCGAGCGCCACACGCGTGCCCGATGCGCGGGCCGCTTGCATGGCGGTCAAAGCCGTGTCGCAGGCAGAAGCCGAAATCGCCAGGCTGATGCCCGACAGGTGCAGCCAGCGGCTGGCTGCAATCGTGCTTTGCCAGGTGTGCACGTCAGAGGGCTGCATGCGGCTGGCCGCTGAGCCCGCACGGGCATAGCTGAAGTGGTGGCCTTGCGCGTCGTGGCTGACAAAGTACATGCCTGTGGGGGCCTGGGCATCGCGCATAACCGAGCGGGTGTCCACGCTTTCGCGCTGCCACAAATCCATCAGCCGATCGCCCCAGCGGTCGGTGCCCAAGCGCGTCAAATAGGCCACTTGTGCACCCGCGCGTGCAGCCGCAATGGCCGCGTTGCTGGTGTCGCCGCCAAAGCCTTGCAGGTACAAAGGCGGTTCAGTCTGCGTCTGGTTGAACTCGACCATCGCCTCGCCCAAGGCGACGATGTCGTGTGATTTTTCTGGGGACATGAGGGCTCAGCTCAAACCCTTCAAGGCATCGGCTGGGTAACCGGGTCTGGTTTTGCAGTCTTCGATGTACTGCGCAATGATGGTCTCAAAGCTCTCATCGGCCCGCAGGCCCAATGCGTGGGCGCGATCAAAGGTGCAACCCTTGGCCCAGTTGTCCACGATGGCGGCGATGCGTTCGTCTTTTTCAAACGTCACGCGTGCACGCACGGCAGGGCCTGCCACTTTTTCAAGCGCAGCCAGCATGTCGCTCACTTTCACGTTCAAGCCTGGCAGGTTCAGTGCCATGCGCCCACCAATCGCTTCGCGGCTGGCTTCAAACACGGTGATCAAGCCGTGAATGGTGTTGCCTGGCGAGGACATGGGGTGTGACACATGGGCATCCACCGGGCAAGTGGTGGCCGTTCCTGCCAGCGGCTCGCGGATGATGCCGCTGAAAAACGAGGAGGCTGCGCCATTGGGCTTGCCCGGGCGCACAGTCACCGTCATCAAGCGGGCCGAGCGGCCGTCGATGTAACCCTTGCGGGTGTAGTCGGCCACCATGTACTCGATCATCAGCTTGTGCGTGCCGTAAGACGTTTGCGGCGTGGGCAAGGTGGTGTCGGTCACCAGCGCGGGCATGGGGTTGGCCGCATCAGGGCCGAACACCGCCACCGAGCTGGCAAACACGAGACGCGAAGACTTGCCGGAAGCGCGAATGCTGTCGAGCAACAAACGCGTGCTGTCCACGTTGGAGCGCAGGCCCAGGTCAAAGTCGAGTTCGCATTCGCCCGATACGGCCGAGGCCAAATGGAACACGCCGTCAAACCCGCTCTTGAACAAGTCGCCTTGCTCCAGCATGGGGCCAGCGTGGCCCTTGACGCGTGGGTCGGCCAGCAGGTCGGCGGGGGCGGGGAACAGGTCGGCAATGACCACTTCGGTGACAGTCTGGCCATTGAATTGGCCTTTTTTCAAAATCTCGCGGGCCAGTCGTGCGCCCAAAAATCCGGCACCGCCGGTGATCAAAATTCGCATGCTTTTCTCCGTGAATCAATGGTTGTCTTTGGGCACAGCCGCGCCGCGCTGGCCGACCAAAAAGTCCATGTCGGCACCTTCGTCGGCTTGCAGCACATGGTCGATGTAGAGCTTCCAGTAGCCCGATTGCATGGCCGGGGCAGGCTTTTCCCAGAGGGACAAGCGCTTGGCCAGCTCTTCGTCGCTGATGAGCAGCTGCAGCTTGCGCTCGGGCACATTGAGCTCGATCATGTCGCCGTTTTGCACCACGGCCAGCGGGCCACCGGCTGCGGCTTCGGGGGTGGTGTGTAGCACCACGGTGCCGTAGGCGGTGCCGCTCATGCGGGCGTCCGAGATGCGCACCATGTCGGTGATGCCTTTGCGCAGCACCTTGGGCGGCAGCGGCATGTTGCCCACCTCAGCCATGCCGGGGTAGCCCTTGGGGCCGCAGTTCTTGAGCACCAGAATGCAGTTCTCATCGACGTCCAGGCTCTCGTCGTCGATGCGTTTGTGGAAGTCGTGGCTGTCTTCAAACACCACCGCGCGCCCGGTGTGCACCATCAGCGCAGGCGTCGCCGCGCTGGGCTTGATGACCGCACCACGCGGGGCCAGGTTGCCGCGCAAGATGGCGATGCCTGCTTTTTCCTTGAAGGGCTGGTCGAACTTCTTGATCACACGCGGGTCGTAATTCACGGCGCTGGCGATGTTCTCGCTCACGGTCTTGCCGCTCACGGTGACGATGTCTTTGTGCAGCAGGTGCTCGATCTCCTTCATCACCACCGGCAGGCCACCGGCGTAGCAGAAGTCTTCCATCAGGTGCTCGCCAGAGGGCTGTAGGTTCAAGAGGCAAGGCAGCTCGCTGCCCAGGCGCTCAAAGTCGTCCACGGTGAGCTTCAGACCCAGGCGACCCGCAATCGCAATCAGGTGGATCACCGCGTTGGTCGAGCCGCCAATGGCGGCCAGGGTGCGGATGGCGTTTTCAAAAGCCTCACGGGTCAATACTTTGCTGATGGTTTGGTCGGTGTGGACCATCTCCACGATGCGCCGACCGGCCTCGCGGGCCAGCACATTGCGGCGGCCGTCCACCGCAGGGTAGGCGGCGTTGCCCGGCAGGCCAATGCCCAGGGCTTCGACCATGCTGGCCATGGTGCTGGCGGTGCCCATGGTCATGCAGTGGCCGTGGCTGCGGTGCATGCAGCTCTCAGCCTCAAAAAAGTCGGTCAGCTTGAGCGTGCCTGCACGCACTTGCTCGCTCATGCTCCACACGCCGGTGCCCGAACCGAGTTCCTGGCCGCGCCATTTGCCGTTAAGCATGGGACCGCCCGACACGCCAATGGTGGGCAGGCCGGCGCTGGACGCGCCCATCAGCAAGCTGGGCGTGGTTTTGTCACAGCCCATGAGCAGCACCACGCCGTCGATCGGGTTGCCGCGGATGCTCTCTTCCACGTCCATGGACGCCAGGTTGCGGTACAGCATGGCGGTGGGACGCAGCAGCGTTTCGCCCAGGGACATCACGGGGAATTCCAACGGAAAGCCACCCGCCTCATACACACCGATCTTGACCTGCTCGGCCAGGGTGCGAAAGTGCGAGTTGCAGGGGGTCAGTTCGCTGAAGGTGTTGCAGATGCCGATGACGGGGCGACCGTCAAACTGGTCGTGCGGCACGCCTTTGCCCTTGACCCAGCTGCGGTAGGCAAAGCCGTCGCGGTCTTGGCGGCCAAACCATTGCTGGCTGCGGAGTTCTTCGGGTTTTTTGCGGGGATTGGAAGACATGACAAATAGGGGAGGTGAGGGTGAATAAAGTGCGCTCAATCATATGATGATTGAAAAATCCCTGCCTCCATGTAAACCCTGTGACATGCGCAAACCCTGGACGCCAAGCGGACGAATGCAGGGTTTTCCTCAGGGATTCAAACGCGTTTATTCATCATATGATTGCGCGATCAACGACAAACACATGGTCAAAAACGTTCACAGTTCAGTCTTGGAAATCCTCGGTCAATCGATTTTGGCCGGGCGTTATGCCGTGGGTTCCAGCCTCCCGCCCGAGCCGCTGTTGTGTGAGGAGTTGGGTGTGAGCCGCACGGTGGTGCGCGAAGCCATCAAGTCCCTGGTGGCCAAGGGTTTGATCTCCACGGGCCCCAAGGTGGGCACCCGTGTGCTGCAAGATGACCAGTGGAACTGGTTTGACCCGGACGTGATCGCCTGGCAAGCCCAAGCCGGGTTGACCCCTGAATTTTTGCGCGACTTGCAAGAGCTGCGCAGCGTGGTCGAGCCTGCAGCCGTGCGCATGGCTGCAGACAAAGCCACGCCCCAGGACATCGCCGAGTTGGAAGACGCCTACCAGGGCATGAAACACGCGATCGAACACGGGGGCGACTACGTGGTCCACGATTTGCGCTTTCACCAGGGCCTGCTGGTGGCTTCGCACAACCGCATGCTGGTCCAGATGGGCAAGGCCCTGAGCGCCTTGCTGCGCACCAGTTTTGAGCTGTCCACCCGCATCAAGGACGGACCCCGCAGCTCCTTGCCGCTGCACCGCGCTGTGCTCGATGCGGTGATTGCCCATTCACCCGCCAAGGCCGAGCGGGCCATACGGGTGCTGATCGAGGGTGCCCATGAAGACATTGAGCGCGTGGTGACCACGCGCAAAAAACTCCCGCGCATGTCGGGTTCACCGACACGCTTGAGAAAAGTGGCTTGAGTATTTTTTCTGATTTTTAACCCAGTGTTTTTATACAAGGAGACAAACATGTTCAAACGCAGAAATCTGGTGGCCCTGTTGGCAGGCACCTTCCTGGTGGCCGGCACTGCCATGGCGCAGTTCTCGGAGCGCAACATCAAATTCACCAACGGCATCAACGAAGACCACCCGGTCGGTGCAGGCGTGAAAAAGATGCAGGAAATCATCACCGCCAAATCCGGCGGCAAGATGAAGATCACCGCCTTCTGGGGCGGCATGGCGGGTGGCGACTTGCAAGCCACACAGGCTTTGCGCGCAGGCACCCAAGAGATGGTGTGCACCTCCAGCTCGCCGCTGGTGGGCATCGTCAAGGAGCTGGGCGTGTTCGACTTGCCCTTCCTCTTTGCCAACGAGAAAGAAGCCGATGCGGTGCTCGACGGCCCGGCTGGCAAGTACTTCAATGCCAAACTCGAAGCCGCTGGCTTGGTGAACCTGGCCTATTGGGAAAACGGTTTTCGCAACCTCACCAACAGCAAGCGCCCCGTGGCCAAGCTGGAAGACTTTGACGGCGTCAAAGTCCGCGTGATGCAAAACAACATCTTCCTGGACACCTTCAAGACCCTGGGCACCAATGCCGTGCCCATGGCCTTCCCCGAAGTGTTCTCGGCACTCGAAAGCCGCGCCATCGACGGTCAGGAAAACCCCTTCGTGACCATTGAAACCTCCAAGTTCAACGAGGTGCAAAAGTACCTGAGCGTGACCCGCCACGCCTACACTCCCTTCCTGATCCTCTACAGCAAGAAGCTGTGGGACCAGCTGAGCCCACAAGAACAGGCTTTGCTGCGTGAAGCCGCCATGGAAGGCCAAAAGGTCGAGCGTGCTGCCAACCGCACCCTGAACGAAAAATCGCTCGCATCGCTCAAGACCAAGGGCATGCAGGTCAATGAAGTCAGTGCTGCCGAGCAAAACCGCATCCGTGCCAAAGTGGCTGCGGTCTATGACAAGCACAAGGACTCGATCGGCGCGGACGCCATCAAGGTGGTGCAAGACGAACTCAAGAAAGCACGCGGCGGTTGATCCCTCGCGCCAAGCCCCACAGCCCCAAGCTGTGGGGCTTTTTTAACGTCTGAAATGTTTGCGTCATGAAAATCACCCAACTCGAAACCGTCCGCCTGAACGAATTTCCCAACATCATCTGGGTGCGTTTGCACACCGATGAGGGCCTGGTGGGCCTGGGCGAAACCTTCATGGGCGCTCAAGCGGTCGAGGCTTATTTGCACGAGTGGGTGGCCCCCAAGTTGGTGGGGCAAGACCCGTTGGCCATCGAGTCTCGCTTGCGTGACATCACGGGCTACTTGGGCTGGCGCGGGTCCGGTGTCGAGACACGTGGCAACTCGGCAGTCGACATCGCGCTGTGGGACATCTTTGGCAAAGCCGCAGGCATGCCGGTCTACACCGCACTCGGCGGCAAGAGCCGCGACGAGATCCGTGTGTACAACACCTGCGCGGGCTACCAGTACATCCGCAGCAATGTGAACCAGACCAGCAGCAACTGGGGCTTGGGGCAGGGCGCCGGGCCTTACGAAGATCTGCAAGGCTTTTTGCACCACGCCGACGAGCTGGCCGAATCGCTTTTGAGCGAAGGCATCACCGGCATGAAGATCTGGCCTTTTGACATGGCCGCCGAAAAATCACATGGCCAGTACATCAGCCCGCAAGACCTGAACACGGCGCTCGAGCCTTTCCGCAAGATCCGCCAAGCGGTGGGCGACAAGATGGACATCATGGTCGAGTTCCACAGCCTCTGGCGCTTGCCCATGGCGCAAAAAATTGCACGCGCCCTGCAAGAGTTCGACACCTTCT
>JBEEJQ010000105.1:0-9902 GCA_041169105.1 Pseudomonadota bacterium
CTCAACCAGATCGGTACATTTGCGCAGACCTCGGTGGGAACAACGCTGACCGTGACGCCAGGCAACACCCTGAGTGGCACAGCCTCCAGCAATTACACCGTGATCCAGCCAACCAACCCGATGTCGGCAGCGATTACGCAAAGAAGCTTGACGGTCACGGGCAATGCTGTGAGCAAGACCTACGACAAGAGCGCTTACAGCCTGGGCGCTGGCTCTGTGAGTTACAGCGGATTTGCGTCTGGTGAGGGTACGGCCAATCTGGGTGGTGGTTTGAGCTTCACGGGTGCAGGGACCACAGCAGTCAATGCGGGTGGACCATATGCGTTCATACCAGCGGGTTTGACCTCGAGTAACTACAACATCAGCTATCTGCCGGGCAGCGTGACGATCAATCGTGCCAACCTCACGGTGGGTGGTTTGACGGTGAGCGGCAAGACCTACGACGGCACGACCACGGCCAGTGTGAACACATCGGGGGCAACCTACACAGGTTTGCTGGCCGGTGACAGTGTGACGGTGAACATCACGGGCGCAGACTTTGCGTCCAAGAACGCAGGCACGCACACGGTGTCGTTGACTTCCATCAATGGTGGTGCCGATGCCGGAAACTACACCATCACTGCGTCAAACAGCTTGACGGGCACCATCAGCCCTGCACCTTTGACGGTGTCTGCCCAAGTCAAAACAATGACATACGGTGCCAATGCACTGCCCAACCTGACGTACACCACCACAGGCTTGGTGAGCGGTGACTCGCTGAGCGGTGCTTTGGCGACCACGGCCTCGCCTTTCAACGGCTCAGCGGGCAGTGCCTCTGGTGTGGGAACTTACCCCATTTCTCAGGGAACGCTGAGTGCGGGCAGCAACTACACACTCACCAGTTTCACGGGGGGTAACTTGACGGTTCAGCCAGCGACGCTGACCTACGTGGCAGGGACGGCCACCAGCGTTTACGGCCAGACGCCCAACGTGAGCGCTGGCAGCTTGTCAGGCTTGGTGAATGGCGATACGCAAGCAGGTGTTACCACCGGCAGCATGAGCTTTGTAACGACGGCCACGGCCACGAGTGGAGTGGGTAGCTACGCGGTGACGGGCAGTGGTTTGACTGCCAATAACAATTACACGCTGGCCCAAGCGGGTGGCAACACGACAGCGCTGACGATCAGCCCTGCGACATTGACGGTGACTGCTGCAGCCAAGACCATGCCCTATGGCGGAAATGCCTTGCCAGCTTTGACCTACAGCTTCAGTGGTTTGGTCAACGGTGATCAGATCAGCGGCGCTTTGACGACTGCAGCCACGGCCTACAACGGCACAGCGGGCAGTGGCTCGAATGCAGGCAGTTACCCCATCACACAGGGCACGGTGACTGCAGGCAACAACTACACGGTCAGCTACACGGGCGCAAATTTGACTGTGCAGCCAGCAACGTTGCGTTACGTGGCAGGCTCTGCCACCAGCGTGTATGGCCAGACACCGAACGTGAGTGCTGGCAGCTTGTCTGGCTTGGTGAACGGCGATACGCAAGCGGGCGTGACAACGGGTAGCCTGAGCTTCTCGTCAGCCGCCACAGCCAGCACTGGTGTGGGCAGCTACGCAGTGTTGGGCAGTGGTCTGACAGCCAATGGCAATTACACGCTGGTTCAGTCGGCAGGCAATGCGACTGCGCTCCGGATTCTTCCAGCCACTTTGACCGTTGCAGCAGACAGCAAGAGCATGGTTTATGGTGCTACCGCATTGCCGAGCTTGACCTATACGGCCAGCGGCTTGATCAACGGTGATGCGTTGACAGGTGCTTTGTCGACCACGGCCACTGTATACAACGGTACTGCAGGCAGCGGTTCGAGTGTGGGGTCATACCCCATTGCACAAGGTGACCTCAGTGCAGGCAACAATTACACGCTCAGCTATGTGGGAGCCAATATTTCTGTTACCCCTGCCGTCCTTACTGTGACCGGTGCCAACAACACTGTGATCTACAACGGCCAACTGCAGACCAACAGTGGTGGTAGCTACAGCGGTCAGGTTGGCAGTGACAGTTTCAGCATCAGTGGGTATGCATCAGGTACCAGCTCGAACAGCGCACCCTATGTTGACGCGCTCACCGTCAGCCCAGGCAACAACACATCGCTTGCTAACTACAGTGTGAATTACGTCAATGGCAGCTTGGAAATCAAACCCAAGCCTGCAACGGACAACCTGGCCTCAACACTGACGAGTTCGGCAACGGTGATTCAGCGGCAGGCATCTCCAACAGCGACAGTCAGCACCAGTACGTCGACGATTGCCACGCTGACTGGATCGGCAGCGGCCTTGGATCTGGGTGGGTTTAAGGTCATCGGGGCGACTAGGACGGGCCAGCTTCAAGTGGTGTTCATCCCTAATCCATCGTTGCCACAAATTACCGTTCCAGTTGTTCAGCTTCCGTTGACCACAGGACTGGGGCCATTGCCAGAGACGGTAATGGGGCAGCTGTATCTGTCAGCGGGGTTGATACCGCCCACCACCTCTGTCAATCTTGCGCCCGTTTCCAATCGGGCGAGTGATACACAGCTGAATAACAGCGTAAGGGTTGAGCAGACCCAAATCACGACTGTTCTAGCCAACGATGCGCCATTACCCACGGATCTAACCTTCGACCCCGAAAGCAATACTTTCAAACTGGCCAAAGGATCTAATCTGAAGCTTCCCGTACAGGTGAAGATTCAGCTGCGCCAAGGCGGCAGTGTGGTGTCTGAAAAGTTGGTGATGTTGACCAACGAATTCTGATGACTTGATGTGAGATCAGTCATGGCCGGTGACGATTGGACGCTTGAAGATGGTCTCCAGCTGCAAGAGCTGATGTTGCACTTGCAGCTGGATGACTGGCAAGTCGCCCATCTGAGTGCGCTCAGCATCCACCAGGTGCGCGAGTTGCTCTCGGGTGTGCCAGTTGGCAAAGCCAGCAGTTTTTACTCAGCCACCATCAAGCGGCATGCGGGGCAGCGCTTGTTGATGAAGCTCGTTAACGGCGCTGGCTCAAACGCCTGTTGAGCCAAACCCGCCGCTACCGCGTTGGCTGGTGGCGCTGAATTCGTCAACCACTTTGAATTCGGGACGTACCACAGGCAAGAACATCATTTGGGCAATGCGCTCGCCGGGTTGGATGGTGATGACTTCGTTGCTGCTGGCGGGGTTGCGGTTCCAGGCGCTGATGAAGCATTGGGCGGTGTAGTCGGCGTCAATCAGGCCGACGCTGTTGCCCAGCACCAGGCCCTTTTTGTGGCCCAGCCCGGAGCGGGGCAGGATCACGGCACAAAAGTCCAGCGAGTCCATGTGCAGGGCAATGCCCGATGGGACCAGTACGGCGGCTTCTTGGGGCTTGAGTTCAAGCGGCTGGTCGATGCATGCAAACAGGTCAATGGCAGCGGCCAGCGGGGTTTGGTATTTGGGCAGGCCCCATTCGTGCAGTCGGGCGTCCAGGACTTTGATTTCGATGGCTGTTGACATAGGGTGCTGGGTTCTGAATTGATGTTGGAATGTTTTGGCCGCTCAGTGGAGCGTGGGCCCCGTGGGCGTGCCTTCATCGCCCACTTCAATCTTGAAAAATCCGGTGCCGCAGCTGCCGCTGCCTACTTCGTCCACGGTGGGCTCGCGCACCGATTCCACTTTCAGGCTCAAGCGCAGGGCGATGCCTGACAACGGATGGTTGCCATCCAGCACCACATGCTCAGGATAGATTTCCGTCACGGTGTAGAGCACGTTGCGCGGTGCATCGGGGTTGCAGCCTTCGGGCAAGGCGGTGCCTTCGATCGTCAGGCCTTCCTCCAGTCCGGCCGGGAACAGGGTGAGCGGCTCCAGGAATAGCAACTGGTCGTCGAAGTCGCCAAAAGCGTCCTCGGGCTCCAGGTGCAGATCGATCTTGGCGCCTTTTTCATGGCCTTGCAGGGCTTCTTCGATCTTGGGCAGCAGATCTTTGCCGCCAATGAAAAATTCAACGGGCTCGTCGAGGGTGTCGAGTGTTGCGCCCAGCGTGTCTTTGAGTGTCCAGGTCAGTGCGACCACGGAAGGTGTCTTGATTTCCATAGGACAATTGTCGCAGTTTGGCGGCCGGTTTTGGCCGCCTTGGCCTTCAACAGGTGTTGCAACAGCACCGCCAACCCCTCGAAACATGAACACAGAACAACCCTTGGCCTTGCTCGGCGGCCTGACGCCCAGCCAATTCATGAAGCGCCATTGGCAGAAAAAACCGCTGCTGGTGCGCAATGCCATTCCCGGCTTTGTGCCTTGCATCAACCGTACTGAATTGGTGGCCTTGGCAGGACTTGAGGGCGTGGAGTCGCGCCTGATCATCGACTCGGACAAGGGCTGGAAGATGAAGCACGGCCCATTGGGCAAGCGCCAATTGCCGCCCTTCAGTCAGAAGAAATGGACCTTTCTCGTGCAAGGTGTGGACCTGCACCACGACGGCGTGCATGCGCTGATGCAGCAATTCCGGTTTGTGCCCGATGCGCGGCTGGACGATCTGATGATCAGCTATGCCACCGATGGCGGCGGCGTGGGTCCGCACTTTGACAGCTATGACGTGTTCTTGCTGCAAGCCCACGGCCAGCGCCGCTGGCGCATTGGCCGCAACAAGGATTTGACGCTGCAGCCAGGCGTGCCGCTCAAGATTTTGCAAAACTTCGAAGCCGAAGAAGAGTTTGTGCTCAACCCGGGGGACATGCTGTACCTGCCCCCCAAATACGCACACGACGGCATTGCCGAAGGCGAGTGCATGACCTGGTCGATCGGTTTTCGCTCGCCACAGCAGGGTGAATTGGCCCGTGAAATTTTGCTTGGGCTGGCCGACGAGGCTTTTGAAGGCCTGGGCGATACGCTTTACCGTGACCCGAAGCAGTCCGCCGTCAGCGTGCCGGGGGCTGTGCCTGCGGCTTTGGCGGATTTCGCCCGCGAGGCCATCGCCAAAGCCCTTAATGACCCGCACCTGGTGGACAGCCTGTTGGGCGAATACCTGACCGAGCCCAAATCAAACGTCTGGTTTGATCCGTTCGATGCAGAGCCTGATCTGTCACGCGGTGTGCAACTTGATCGCCGTACCAAGATGATGTACGACGAGCGCCATGTCTTCATCAACGCAGAGAGCTTTCGAGTGGCTGGAAAGGATGCACGCTATTTACGTCTATTGGCAGACGAACGCCAGCTTTCTGCGCTCAAGCTGGCACAGATGAGCGAGGCAGCACAAGCAGCGCTCCAAGATTGGATGTTGGCGGGCTGGTTGAAAATCCTGTAAGGATCTTCCCTAGATTGCTTGTTGCTGAAGGTTTCATGTCAGTTAGTTGTGCAGCACAGTGTGACGCTATAATTGACAGTTGAGCACAAAAGAGCTCGAGTCCTTTTGTCTCGGTCTTAATCACCGCATTGGTATTAAGGCAGTTTCCGGAAATTGTTTTTAACCCCTATAAGGAAAATCATCATGAACAAGTCCCTCGTTCTGGCCGCCGTGATCGCTGCTGCTGCTTTGGCCGCTTGCGGTAAAAAAGAAGAAGCCGCTGCTCCTGCAGCTCCTGTGGCAGCTCCAGCTGCTGCTGAAGCTTCGGCTCCTGCTGCCGCTCCAGCTGCTGACGCATCTGCTGCTGCTCCAGCTCCTGCTGCCAAGTAATTGGCCAGCGCACCCCGATGTATATCGGGGTTGCATAAAAAAACCCCGCATGGCGGGGTTTTTTTATGGCCGGGCCACAGGCCCGGTGTGCTGCTCAACGCAATTCGTTGGCAATCAACTTGAGGATACGCTCTGCATTGACCGCTTCTTCCGGCTTGCCATTGGCGTCCATCACCTGGATCAGGCTTTGTGTCTTGCCTTTGCCCGCCAGGGTGATGCGGTAGCGTGACAGGGTGGGCACTTCTTTTTTGCTGCTGAACATGCGTTCAAAGAAGCCGGGCTCTTGTCCTGCTGTGCCGGGTGCAACGTAGCGTACGAAATACACACCTTTGGTGCGGTCTCGGTCTTCAACGGTGAAGCCGCTGCGGTCAAGCGCGACACCGGTGCGTCGCCAGGATCGATCCATGCTGTCATTCAAGGCGATTGTGGGTTGACCATCCATCACCGATACCTGCGTGCCCGTCACTTTGCTCTCTGTAGCGGACGCGGCCTTGGCGGCCTCAGGACTTGCGCCCAGCTTGACCATCAGACGACGCAAAAATTCGATTTCCAGTTCCGCGTCGCTGGCGCGAGGCTGCCATATGGTGCTGGTTTTTTGGGCGTTGGAATAGTTCTCGATCATGCCGCGGTGGGTGATATAGATATCGACACCTCCTTGTGCATTGCGCTCGATGCGGGTGCGAAACTTGTCTCGCTCGCCCGTCGAGTACAAAGAGTCCAACACTTTGCCCAAGGTCTTTCGGACGAAGTCCTGTGGCAATTTGGCGCGGTTTTCTGCCCAATCGGTCTCGATGATGCCCACGTCCTTGGCTTCGGTCACCAGGTTGAAACCATTGCCTTTCCAGAACTCGATGATCGGGTCCCAGACTTTGTCAGCCGGGCGTGACACCACCAGCCAACGCTGCTGGCCTTCTCGCACCATTCTCACGTCACCCATTGCATTGGTCGCTGTGCCCGCATCGGTCACTTTGGCTGCTGCGCCCTGAAAACCGGAAGCACTTGCCGATGTGCTCTCCAACGCATAACGTGAGTCTTTGCGCAACTGCGTCAAGTCTGGCGGTACTTCAAGGGTGGTGGGCTTGGCGGCGGTTTTGTAATTGATCTTGTCTTCTTCCAGCACGCCGCAGGCGCTGAGCAAAATCGCCACCGCAGCCACCGTGGTGGTGCGCTGAAATGTCATCAAAGACTTGGAGGAGAGGTTCACGAAGAATCCTTGGATGTTCATCAGATCAGGCCACTGGCCTTGAGTGCGGCCTCGACCACGGGGCGTTGCGATTCCGACAACTCCGTCATGGGCAAGCGCAAAGCCGGGCCCGACAGGCCCATTCGGTTCATGGCCCACTTCACCGGGATCGGGTTGGCTTCCACAAACAGGTTTTTGTGCACGGGCATCAGCTGGAACTGGATTTTCATGGCCGTAGCGATGTCGCCTTTCATGGCAGCCACGCACAGTTCATGCATCAAACGGGGGGCCACGTTCGCCGTCACGCTGATGTTGCCTGCACCGCCGACCAGCATGAGGGCTACGGCGGTCGGGTCATCACCCGAAAACACGGCAAAGGACTTGGGCAGATCACGGATCAGCCACTGAGCGCGTTCGATGTTGCCGGTGGCTTCCTTGATGCCGATGATGCCGGGCACTTTGGCCAGGCGCAGCACCGTGTCGTGCTGCAGATCGGCCACGGTGCGCCCGGGCACGTTGTACAAAATCACGGGCAGTTTGGGCGTGGCTTCGGCAATGGCCTTGAAGTGCTGGAACAAGCCTTCTTGCGTAGGTTTGTTGTAGTAGGGCACGACCTGCAGCTGGGCGTCAGCGCCAATCGACTCGGCGAACTTGGCCAGTTCGATGGCTTCGGCGGTGGAGTTGGCGCCGCAGCCAGCGATGATCGGGATGCGTTTGGCGGCTTGCTCCACCGACACGCGCAGGATTTCGCGGTGTTCGTCCACCGTCACCGTGGGCGATTCGCCCGAGGTGCCGACGATCACCAAGGCATCGGTGCCTTCGGCCACATGCCAGTCGATCAGTTTTCGCAAAGTGGGGTAATCCACTTGGCCGTCTGTCAGCATGGGGGTGATCAGGGCAGGAATACTGCCTTGGATGGAGCGAATTTCGGTGGTCATGTCAGGGTGTTCTGAGCGAAAAAAGACATTCTAACGACAGCGCCCGGATTTTTTCGGGGCACGGCCTGCGGGTGTGTCACCACAAGTGACAGATTGGGCGCAAGGGCCGCTCAAACGCTGCGCAGTGGCCAGCGTACCGGTTGAGCCGAGGGGCCTGGCCGCACGGCCACGATGCGCTGCACAAAGCGGTCGGGCGCAGCTTCAAAACCTTCCTCGAAGGCCACCGTGCGCAAGCCCTGCGTGACCTGGAGCAGCTCGCCCGGCTGGAGCAGGAAGTCAGGCCGTGAAGGCTTGCCCACCGTCTCGTTGCCCGCGGCAAAGGTTTCGTAAATCAGCACGCCGCCCTCTGCCAGGCTTTGCACCATGGCTGGAAACAAGGGACGCCACAGGTAATTCGTCACCACCACAGCGTCAAAAGTCTGGCCCACAAAAGGCCAGGGGCCGTTTTCGATGTCGGCCAAGACGGTTTGGCCAGCGGGGGCCGCCAAAGCCAAGGCCTCTTCGTTGCGGTCCACGCCTGTGACGGGGTGGCCCTGCGCGGCCATCCAGCGCATGTGGCGGCCCGCGCCGCAGGCCACGTCCAGCACGCGCCCGTTCGGGCGAATCAGGTGTGTCCAACGTTGGACCCAGGCGGAAGGGTTTTCTGTACCGTGCATCGTCAATTCATTCAAAAACAGGCCCACAACTGCTCGGACACCATGATCAGCATGTCCGGGCGCTGGTAGAGCCCCACGACCCCGGCCATGACCAGAGCGAGCAAACCCCAAGCCAGGGCGCGACGCCAGGGGAACTTGGGGCTGTTCATGCGATCAGGCTGCCTGCAAAGGCTTGCGCACGATGGCGCTTTCGCGCACCGGCAGGTTCACCAGCGCAGCAAACACACCCAGCGCAATCGCCAGGTACCAGACGATGTCGTAGCTGCCGGTCTTGTCGTACAGGTAGCCGCCCAACCACACGCCCATGAATGAGCCGATCTGGTGGCTGAAGAAAATGAAGCCGCCCAACATGGACAAATGCGCCACGCCAAAAATCTGCGCCACCGCCGCGTTGGTGGGGGGGACGGTGGACAGCCACAGCAGCCCCATGACGGCCGAGAACAGGTACACGCTGGTGGGCGTGAGCGGGGCCAGCAAGAACAGCACAATCGCCACCGAACGCGAGAAATAAATCGTCGCCAGGATCTTCTTTTTGGCCATTTTCTGGCCCAAAGTGCCTGCGATGTAGGTGCCAAACACATTGAACAAGCCGATCAAGGCCAAGGCGTAACTGGCCACTTGGGGTGGCAAGCCGTGGTCCTTGAGGTAGCTGGGCATGTGCACGCCGATGAACACCACCTGAAAGCCGCACACAAAGTAGCCAGCCATCAGGAGCTGAAAGCTCGGGTACTTGAAGGCCTCGCTCAGCGCCTGCGCAATGGTCTGGTCGCGCTTGACCTGACCGGGCGCATTCAAAGCCGGCTCGCGCAGGCCCCAGGCCAGTGGAATGATCAAAGCCGTGGCTGCGGCCAAAATCAGCAAGGCGTTTTGCCAACCGGCGTTGCTGATCAACAGGCCCTCGACCGGCACCATGAGGAATTGGCCGAAGCTGCCCGCAGCAGCGGCAATGCCCATGGCCCAGGAGCGCCGCTCGGCGGGCACATTCCGCCCGATCACGCCGTAAATGACCGCGTAGGTGGTGCCTGCTTGGGCGGTGCCAATGATCACGCCTGTGAACAAGGCAAACAGCCAAGGCGTGGTGGCTTGTGACATGCCCACAAGACCCAGGGCATAGAGCAGTGCACCTGCCGCAATCACGCGGAAAGCACCAAACCGGTCGGCCACCATGCCCGCAAAAATGCCCATGAAACCCCAGGACAGGTTCTGGATCGCCATGGCCATGGCAAATTCCTGGCGGCCCCAGCCTTGGGTTTGGGTGATCGGTTGCAGCCACAGGCCAAAGCCGTGGCGAATGCCCATGGACAAGGTGACGATCGCCGCGCCGCAAGCGAGCACCTGAAAAAGGGAGAGGGGTTTGTGTTGCATGCTTTGAATGTAACCAATCTCACACAAGCCCGTGGTCGCGCAATGGACTGAACGCGTGGCGAAAAATCTGGATCCCGAATCCAATCCGGGATGACGAGACCAAGCCGCCATGAATACTG
>JBEEJQ010000106.1:0-9862 GCA_041169105.1 Pseudomonadota bacterium
AGCGCCGCGATGATGTCCACCAGTTTATCGAGGTCGTTCTTTTCATTGATCTCGATGTCAAACACATCGATGCCGGCGAATTTCTTGAACAGGACCCCTTTGCCTTCCATCACCGGCTTCGATGCCAGCGGGCCAATGTCACCCAGGCCCAGCACGGCTGTACCGTTGGTAATGACTGCCACAAGGTTGCCGCGGCTGGTGTATTTGAAAGCGTTGTTGGGGTCTTTGACAATTTCTTCGCAAGGGGCTGCGACGCCGGGCGAGTAGGCCAATGCCAGGTCATGCTGGTTGACCAGCTGCTTGGTTGCAGCAATGGCAATCTTGCCGGGACTAGGAAATTGGTGATACTCAAGCGCGGCACGGCGCAGTTCAGCGCGTTTGTTGTCTGCGTTAGGCGTGGTTTCTTGCGGCATCTGAGTTTCCTGCGTTGGCTGGCCACTTCGGTGTTTGGGGCACCGGCTGAACCAGACTCTGGCGTGACATTAAAAGTGCAAGGAATTGTAGGCCTCGCACTCTAATGTCAGTATTGACTTAAGAGTTCATCACTTTTGCGTCAGACGTCAAGCCAGCGTTGCTTTGGTTTGCGCCATGCGTTGCCGGGTTTGATGGCCGGCCAGTACGAAACCACGCTGCTGCCCCGCCTCATCCAGAAATCTCCACACATCCTCCTCGTCGGCCTGCCACTGGCCGCTGACACCGGGAGCGGGAGGCAACACCGTCAGCGGCAACGCGGGCGTTTTGACCGCGACCGGCATCAGGCCCAAGGCCAAGTCCGTGGGCTGACCTGCCAGCACTGCTGCGAGTGTTTTGGCGGCTTGCATGATGGGCATCACGTAGGGCAAGGTGCGATTACCTGCACTTTGATACTGCGCAGCATCGCCCAGCGCATAGATGCCTTCAGCGCTGGTCATGAGGTTCGCGTCCACCTGGATGCCCCGCTCGCAGCGGATGCCCGCTGCTTGCGCCAGGGTGGTGTCCGCTTTCAAGCCTATGGCCGACAGCACCAGGTCGGCGGTCAGGCTGGACCCATCCGAGAGACCAACTTCAAGACGCGGGCCGGCGACGTGAACCGAGGCCACGGTGGCCTCGAAGTGCCACTGCACCCCCAGTGCACCCAAGCTGGATGCCAGACGCTGACTTGCGCCCTCGGGCAGCAAGGCAGCCAGCGGACGGCTCGACGGATCAACCACGCTGACTTGGTAGCCTGCGCCGATCAGGTCATTGGCAAATTCGCAGCCAATCAGGCCCGCGCCCATGATGACCACGTGCTTGACGCCGGCATCACCGCCGCCGCTGGCGGTGAGTTGCCCGTGGAAGCTTGCGAAATCATCGAGCGAATTGACGGATAACACCCGCTCTGCGGCATCCCCTTGCAAGGGCACCCGTACGGGCTGCGCGCCAGTGGCCAGCACCAGATCGCGGTACATGAGATCGCCCTGGCTGCTGCTGAGCTTGTGGCTCGCAGGGTCGATGCCTGTGACACGGGTGTGTGCCATCAGGGTGACCTGAAGGGACTCGGCCATCTTGTGGGCTGGCGTCGTCACCAGTTCAGCCGGGGCTCTCTTCTGCGCAAATGCGTTGGACAAGGTGGGCTTGGCATAGAAGTCGCCACTGTCGGCAGTCACCAAGGTGATGGGCGTGGTGGCTTCGAGCTTGCGCAGTTCGCGTACGGTGGTCCAGGCAGCCAAGCCGGCGCCGACGATAACGATGGGATGCATGGCGTAGCGATCTTCAGGAGTTTCAGATTTCGACAGCCTCGAAATCCGCTTTGGCGACGCCGCAATCGGGGCAGGTCCAGCTCTCGGGCACATCAGCCCACAAGGTGCCAGGGGCAATGCCATCTTCGGGGCGACCCGCCGCCTCGTCATACACAAAGCCACACACGATGCAAATATAGGTTTTCATGTTGGGTACTTTCTAAATCGGTGAAGATCAAACAATAAATGGGGTCAGGTTCAGGCCTGGACGCGTGCCAATTGGGCTTTGTAGTGATTGGCGTGACGCTCTTCGACCCGGGCCAGGGCGGCAAAGCGCTTTTGCGCCTTCTCGAGCGTGGCCTTGAACTGAGCGGCGTGCACCTTGCTTTCTTCGATTTGCTCGTTCATCTCAGTTACCGCTGCAGCGTTGCCTTCTTCCTCTGCCGTCTTGCGAAAGCCAGGGTACATCTCGGTGTACTCGTAGGTCTCACCCTCAATCGCGATTTGCAAGGCTTTGGCGGGTGTCAGGGTGGCCTTGGGGTAAAGCAAGTCGAGGTGGCCAAAGGCGTGCATCACCTCCTGATCCGCCGTTTCTTCAAAAGTGCGTGCAGTGTCCTCGTCACCCATTTCGCGGGCAATTTTGGCGAAGTAACGGTACTTGATATGCGCCATCGACTCGCCAGCAAAAGCGGCTTCGAGGTTGGCGATGGTCTTGATCGCAGGGCGTTGTGCAGTGGTCATGGTGTATTCCTCGGGGCTAAAGATAGTTCAAATCAATCAACACAGAACGAATGTTAGCCATATCCAATCGTCAGAGCCAATTGGAAATTTCTAATCGATAGATAGTCTGTATCGAGCTACCCCAAGCTCCGATGACTCAACGCAAATGCTTGGCACCTTTGGCCGCCAGTGCCTGCGGGATAGGCAAAGCCCTCCGACCGGGCACCAGCTCAAACGCCTGCCCTGCCGCCAGACTGCCTGGCACGCTGACCGCCAGATAAAACCCACAGCGGCTGGACTGCACCATGTCTCGCGCCGCCTGTGCGTAGCCCATGACGGTGTTGAATTTTCCACAGGGCTCGCGCGGGGCAGTGACACGCAGCACGCAGTCCGGAAAATGCAGCTCGTCCCCCACCCATACCTGCTGCTCCAACACACCGGCGAGGGTCAGGTTCTCGCCGGCAAAGCCCCCACCCAGCGCTTCGTCAAATAGGGTGACACCCCGCTGCTGGCGCTGTTGCTGCCAAAACGCGTAGTGCTCAGATGGGTAGGCGTAGATCGCCTTGGCCAAGCCGCCGTGCACGCTCAAATCGGCCTGCTCGTCGCCGTCTAATCCCAGCGGTTTGACCGCCACGGTGCCCGTGACCGGCTGTTTGCCGATGGCGCTCATCATCTTGCGCTCACCCACCTGCAAGGGCCGCACGCGCCCCACACTCACTTGCAATACACGAAACTGGGTCATGCGCGCATCAGGGCTTCGATCTCATCAGCGTCCACCGGCACGCCGCGCGAGATCAATTCACAGCCCTCGTCGGTCACGATGGCGTCGTCTTCAATCCGGATGCCGATGTTGTGAAAGTGCTCGGGCACACCTGGTGCCGGGCGCACATACAGGCCCGGCTCGATGGTCAGCACCATGCCCGGGTGCAGGATGCGACTGGGCCGGTCCTTGATGATTTCACCGCTCAACGGGTCTTTGCGTTCGCACACCTGGCCTATTTCGGTGGGCTCGACATAGCTGCCACAGTCGTGCACATCCATGCCCAGCCAGTGGCCGGTGCGGTGCATGTAAAACGCGAAGTAACTGCGATTTGCGATGACATCGTCCAGACCACCCACTTTGTTGCGGTCCAGCAGGCCCACATCCAGCATGCCCTGCGCCAGCACCTTGACCGCAGCTTCGTGCGGATCCGTGAAACGGGCACCGGCCCGGGTGGCTGCAACTGCTGCGTACTGCGATGCCAGGACCAAGTCGTACAGCTCCCGTTGTGGGCCAGAGAACTTGCCATTCGCAGGAAAGGTGCGGGTGATATCACTGGCATAGCCATCAAGCTCGCAGCCAGCATCGATCAACACCAGATCCCCGTTACGTATCGGCGCGGTATCGGCGCGGTAGTGCAACACGCAGGCGTTGGCACCGGCGGCCACGATGGAGCTGTAGGCGGGGAACTGAGAGCCGTGCAATCGAAATTCGTGCAGCAGCTCCGCATCCAGGTGGTACTCGCGAACGTCTGCGCCGGCGCGCAGCATGCGTGCACTGGTCTGCATGGCTCGGATGTGCGCGCCAGCGCTGATTTGTGCGGCACGGCGCATGATGGCCTGCTCGTGGGCGTCCTTGAACAGGCGCATCTCATCCAGCGCACCGCACAGGTCACGTTGCTGCTCGGGGCATTGAGCGCCAAAACGCACCCGGGCGCGTACCTTGTTCAGCCAGCCCGCCACCCGGGTCTCCAGGCCTGGGTGGGTGGCAAAGGCAAACCACACCGCCTCGCGGTTTTCCAGCAATTGGGGCAAGCGTGCATCCAGATCGGCATTCGAATAGGCTGCATCCACCCCCAGCGCAGCGGGTGCGGCCTCAGGCCCCAGACGGTAACCATCCCAAATTTCGCGCTCCAGATCCTTGGGCTGGCAAAACAGACTGCTGCGGCCGTCTCCAGCCACCACCAGCCAGGCCTGTGGCTCGGTGAAGCCGGTCAGGTAATAAAAATAGCTGTCATGCCGATACAAAAAATCAGCATCCCGGTTACGCGCTTGCTCGGGGGCCGTGGGGATGATGGCAATGCCATGGGGTCCCAGTTGGGCCGCCAGGCGGGCGCGGCGTTCGGCGTAGATCGAGACGTTCATGGTGCGTGGTACCTAGGTGTTCTGTGTGGAGTCCGAATTTAACTGTGCCAGGCGCTCTGGTGTGCCGACGTCTGTCCATGGCCCGGTGTAGAGCTGGGCCGAAACTCTTCCCTGGCTCATCGCTGAGCGAAGCAAAGGGGCCAGCGCGGCCTTGATGCCCTGGGAGTTGCCGGTCGGTATGTCGCAATGGGGAGCTTCAAAAAAAGCACGTCGGTACAAGCCGATGGTGCTGTAGGTGTAACGCGGGCCGGGGTGCTCGGGCGGCAGATTCAGGGCCAGACCGTCGTCCGACAAGCCAAAGTCACCTTTGACGTTGTGCGGCGGGTTGGGCACCAGCCACAAGTGCGCCAGCATGGAGCTGGCCGCGAAACGAACGACAGCAGAAGGATCAAACACAAAATCGGGCGTGAAGACATCGCCGGCCAGCACCCAGAACAGCTCGCCAAGATGAGGCAGCGCCCGGGCAATCCCACCGGCGGTTTCAAGCGCACCGCCAAAGTCCTGACCTTCCATGGAATAGATCAGGTCCAAACCCTGCCAGCGGTCGCCAAAGCGCGCCGGGATCTGCTCGCCCTGCCAGGCGGTGTTGACCACAACTGAGCGCACGCCATCACGCGCCAGTGCCTGCAGGTGCCACTGCATCAGCGGCAGGCCTTGCACTTCCAGCAGAGGTTTGGGCTTGGCGTCGGTGAGCGGGCGCATGCGCTCGCCACGGCCAGCGGCTAGGAGCATGGCTTTGGCTCTTGGGCTGGGTGTTTTGGGTGACATCATGGCGACAGGATTGTGACGCAGGCGCCCGGGGCGGTGAGAATGTTCCAGCACGCCTTCCACACCGTTTGCAAACCATTTTCAAAGCCCGGAACAAGAACGCCCATGACCACTTTTTTCACCTCCCGCGAGATCCCCGCCCCAGCAGAAACGATCTTTGACGCCATCAGGAATCCGGAACGCCTGGCGCGCTGGTGGGGTCCGAACGGCTTCACGAACACCTTTCGAACTTTTGAGTTCGAACCTGGCGGTCAATGGATTTTCACCATGCATGGCCCAGACGGTACGAGCTACCTGAACGAGTCTGGTTTCGCTGAGATTGTTCCAAATGCCCTGGTGCGCATACGGCACACTTCCATGCCACAGTTCGTGCTGTCGATTGCCCTGCAGTCACGAGGCCACAGTACCTTGGTAAGTTGGGAGCAGGTCTTTGCCGATGCGCAGGTTGCTCAAAACATACGCCACATCGTCGAGCCATCCAACGAACAAAACCTGGATCGACTTACTGCAGAAGTTCGCATTCCAGCGTAGTCGAAAACCGAAGGGCAAGAACAATTGCCGAAGGTTCAAACAGAATTCTGAATATCGATAAATTGAGGGAGGTTGGCCAGAAACAGTTGCACCAGTGTCGGGTCAAAGTGCTTTCCACTCTCGCTGGAAATAAAGTCTATGACCTGATCCAACGGCCAAGGCTCCTTGTAGCAGCGCCTGGAGCTCAGCGCATCAAACACGTCCGCCAGGGTCACGATCCGACCGACCAGCGGAATGTTCTCACCCGCAAGGCCGTAAGGGTAGCCACTGCCGTTCCACCTTTCGTGATGGGACAGCGCCACCGTGGCTCCCATCTGCAGCAAGGGCGATTGCGCGTCACGCAAGATGTTGTAGCCGTTGATGGCATGCTGGCGCATCTGCACCATCTCGTCAGGGGTCAGTGAGCCCGGTTTTTTGAGAATGGCGTCTGGCGTGGCGATCTTGCCCACGTCGTGCAGCATGGATGCCAGGCGCAGGTCCTCTGCATAGGCGGGGCCTAGCCCCAGCAATTCGGAAAGGAGTGCGCTGTAGCGGCCCATGCGTTCGATGTGGGCACCGGTGTCCTTGTCGGTAAATTCCGACGCGATCACAAATTTTTTGACCGCCTCGACCCGGGATTCACGCAGCTGGTGGTTCATACGCGCATTGCGTAGCAACACGCCTACCTGATTGGCCAGGGCCGTCAGGTACAAGACATCGTCATCTGGAAAGGCCTCCATCACCCCGGTCTCTCGGCTGCGGTGATTGATGAACTGCATGACCCCCAGCACATAACCTCGTGTGTCACACATGGGGAGCGTGAGCATGGAGCAGGAGTGGTACTGGTGCCGCTGGTCCAGGGCAGGGTTGAACTGGTACGGCACAGACGCATCCAGACGGTACACATCCGGAATGTTGAGCAGACGACCCGACAGCGCCACAAAACCGGAGATCGAGCTGGGTTGAATGGGAATCAAAAAGTCGCGCACGCTTTCCACCAGCCGCTGCCGGTCGCCTGCACGCTGGTCCAGCACCTGGTTAGTCGAAGCCAGAAACCGCAGCTGGTCCCCCTCCACCCCGTAGATGGAGCACCCTTCGCAATGCGCCATCTCGACGCCGGTCTTGGCGATCAAGGCCAGCAGCTCATCAAAGCCACGCACTTCACTCAGCGCCAGCGACGCATCGACCAACAGCTTGAGTCGCTGGGCATCCAGGGACCCCTTCAGGCCCGAGGATGCCACCCCAGGGCTGAGCGCCGAGTTGGGCTTCAGCTCGAATGACTTCACGTCCATGACCTTTACGCCCCTATTTTTCAAGTTCGCTCTGTTGCATTCGCACAATGTACACGTTGGCAGTGAACAAGGGGAACGCATCGGATACCCCATGGGTTGCGTTGCCCGGCTGTAAGGGAAGCGACGATAAAATCGAAGGCTGACCCGCACCCTGCTTTTCATTTTTCCGGAGCTGCCCCTCAGATGACAACGCCTCAAACCATGGCTAACGCCATCCGCGCATTGGCCATGGACGCCGTGCAACAAGCCAATTCGGGTCACCCCGGCGCACCCATGGGCATGGCCGACATGGCGGTGGCCCTGTGGGCCCGCCACCTCAAGCACAGCCCCGCCAACCCCAACTGGTTTGACCGCGACCGCTTCGTGCTGTCCAACGGTCACGGCTCCATGCTGATTTACGCCTTGCTGCACCTCACCGGCTACAAGCTGCCGATGAGCGAGCTGAAGAACTTCCGCCAGCTCCACAGCAAGACCGCCGGCCACCCCGAAGTGGGTGTGACCCCCGGTGTGGAAACCACCACCGGCCCGCTGGGCCAGGGCGTGACCAATGCGGTGGGCATGGCGTTGGCAGAAAAACTGCTGGCCGCCGAGTTCAACCGCGAAGGCCATACCGTGGTGGACCACCACACTTACGTCTTCATGGGCGATGGTTGCCTGATGGAAGGCATCAGCCACGAAGCTGCTGCGCTGGCAGGCGCCTGGAAGCTCAACAAGCTGATCGCCCTGTACGACGACAACGGCATTTCGATCGATGGCCAGGTCGCCCCTTGGTTCATCGACAACACCGCCCAGCGTTTTGCCGCTTACGGCTGGAACGTCATCGGCCCGGTCGATGGTCACGACGAAGCCGCTGTGTCGCAAGCCATTGCCACTGCCAAGACCAGTGCCGACAAGCCCACTTTGGTGATCTGCAAAACCCACATCGGCAAGGGCAGCCCCAACCGCGCCAACACCTCCAAGGCCCACGGCGAACCTCTGGGTGCCGAGGAAATCAAGCTCACCCGCGAGTCACTCGGCTGGAACCACGCACCTTTTGTCATTCCTGACGACGTGTATGCCGCGTGGGATGCCAAAGCCTCGGGCAAGACGGCCGAGCAAGCCTGGACCGAGAAGTTCAAGGCCTACAAGGCCGCTCACCCCGACCTGGCCAAGGAGCTGGTGCGCCGCATGAAGGGCGATTTGCCCAAGAAATTTGTCCAAACCGCCGTGGACGCCGTGATTGCAGCCCACACCAAGGCGGAAACCGTGGCTTCACGCAAGGCCTCGCAGCTGGCGCTGGAAGCCTTCACCGCCGCCCTGCCAGAAATGCTGGGGGGTTCGGCCGACCTGACCGGCTCCAACCTGACCAACACCAAAGCCACCCCCAACCTGCGTTTTGACGACGCCGGCCAGGGCAACGGTGGCCGCCACATCAACTACGGTGTGCGTGAATTCGGCATGGCCGCCATCATGAATGGCGTGGCGCTACACGGTGGCTACATCCCCTACGGTGGCACTTTCCTGACCTTCAGCGACTACAGCCGCAACGCCATCCGCATGGCGGCACTGATGAAGCAGCGCGTGATTCATGTCTTCACGCACGACAGCATCGGCCTGGGTGAAGACGGTCCTACCCACCAGTCGATCGAGCATGCGGCCAGCCTGCGCCTGATCCCCAACCTGGACGTCTGGCGCCCGGCAGACACCGCGGAAACTGCCGTGGCCTGGACTGTGGCGCTGCAAAACAGCACCCGCCCCACCGCCTTGCTGCTCTCGCGCCAGAACATCAGCTACGCGCCCAAGTGCGATTCGGCCGCTGCCCCCGACGCGTCTGGCCTGGACGCCATCAGCAAGGGCGCTTATGTGCTGTCCGAGCCGGTAGATGCCGGCTTCAAGCCCAGCAAGAAGACGCAGGCCGTCATCATTGCCACTGGCTCCGAGGTGCAACTGGCCATGGCGGCGCAAAAGCTGCTGGCCGAGCGCAAGATCGCGGTGCGCGTGGTGTCCATGCCCAGCAACACGGCCTTTGATCGCCAGAGCCTTGACTACAAAAACACGGTGCTGCCGGCCGGGGTGCCCCGCATCGCCGTGGAAATGGGTGTGAGTGAAGGCTGGTGGAAGTACGGGTGCGCGGCAGTGGTAGGCATCGACACCTACGGCGAGTCGGCCCCTGCCCCCGTGCTGTTCAAGCACTTTGGCTTCACAGCAGAGAATGTGGCCGACACGGTGCAAGCTGCGCTGGCCAAAAAGTAAGCAAGTTTTATTTTTCAGGAGTTAACCATGACCATCAAAATCGGTATCAACGGCTTTGGCCGTATCGGTCGCAACGTGCTGCGGTCCGCCATTCAAAACTTCCCCGATGTCGAAATCGTTGGCATCAACGACCTGCTCGAACCCAACTACCTGGCTTACATGCTGCAGTACGACAGCGTGCACGGCCGTTTCAAGGGCGATGTGGCGATTGACGGCAACACCCTCATCGTCAACGGCAAGAAAATCCGCCTGACGCAAGAGCGTGACCCCGCTGCCCTGAAGTGGAACGAAGTCGGCGCCGACATCGTGATCGAATCCACCGGTCTATTCCTGGACAAGGCTTCGGCTGAAAAGCACCTGGCTGCTGGCGCCAAGAAGGTGATCATGTCCGCTCCCAGCAAGGACGACACCCCCATGTTTGTGTACGGCGTGAACCACGACACCTACAAGGGCGAGGCCATCATTTCCAACGCCTCTTGCACCACCAACTGCCTGGCCCCGCTGGCCAAGGTGCTGCAC
>JBEEJQ010000107.1:0-9844 GCA_041169105.1 Pseudomonadota bacterium
GCGGATTGTTCAGCTGCGCCGCCAATTGGCCGTAGCTGCGGCTTTGCCCGCTGGGCACCGTGAGCAAAGCATGCCAGACCGCTTGCTGAAAAGGCGTGCCACCCGACAGGTCCAGCGGCACATCAAAGCGCAGTGCCTGGCCCGCAAAGTAGGCCTGCACCTGCGCCGAGGCTTGTTGCAAGACCGGGTGTCCGGGCGTTGCGGGCCAAGTTTTGATGGCGCTGGCGCTCGGGCCATGGCGCTGTTCGTCAAACCACAGGCCACACAAGCCTTTGGCGCTGGCTGCCAGGGTGATGGACCCCAGCGGGCTGTCGATGCGGCAGCTGTACATGGGAGCTTGGGTGTTTGCGGGGGTGTGGCTGGCTGGCATGTCTTCATGGTAGCGCCAAGCCGTGTCACGGCCTGTCACCGGGCGGGCAACGTGCCACGGGGCGGGTGGGTTTCGGGCCGGTTTCGAACCGCTGCCGCCTACAATGGAGGGAGAATCTTCGGATCGGCCGTGTGCGCCGGTTTTCAAGTCTTTTCACCTCATTGTTCCCATGCAAGTCACCCCATCCATCTTCAAAGCCTATGACATCCGCGGTGTTGTCCCCTCCACCCTGAACGAGGCGGTTGCCGAAGGTCTGGGCAAAGCCTTTGGCACCGTGGCCATGGCCGAAGGTCAAACCACCGTGGCCGTGGGCCGCGATGGCCGTTTGAGCGGCCCTGCCTTGTCGGCCGCGCTCATTCGCGGTCTGGTGGCTGCGGGCGTGCAGGTCATCGACATCGGCATGGCGACCACGCCCATGCTCTACTTCGCAGCCAACACCGCTTGCCAAAGCGGCATTCAGGTCACCGGTAGCCACAACCCCAAGGACTACAACGGCTTCAAGATGGTCTTGGCCGGTCGTGCCATTTATGGCGATGAAATCCAGGCCCTGCGCCAGATGATGGAAACCGAGACCTGGCAACTCCAAGCCGGTGGCGGCGTGTCGCATTTGGACGCGCTGGCCGACTACACCCAGCGCATCGTGGGCGACATCCGCCTGTCGCGCCCCATGAAGATCGTGGTGGACTCGGGCAACGGCATCGCCGGTGCGTCGGCCCCCGGCATTTTCCGCGCCCTGGGTTGCGAGGTGATCGAGCTGTTCAGCGAAGTCGATGGCGAGTTCCCCAACCACCACCCCGACCCGAGCAAGCCCGAAAACCTGCAAGACCTGATGCAGGCCCTCAAAACCACCGGAGCTGAACTCGGCCTGGCTTTTGACGGCGACGGCGACCGTCTGGGCATCGTCACGAAAGACGGCAACAACATTTACCCCGACCGCCAGATGCAGCTGTTTGCCGAAGATGTGCTCCAGCGCGTGCCCGGCGGCACCATCTTGTTTGACGTGAAGTGCTCGCAGCGCCTGGCCCCGGCCATTGAAGCCGCAGGCGGCAAAGCGCTGATGTACAAAACTGGTCACTCGCTGATCAAGGCCCAGATGAAGGCGATCGAGGCCGCAGGCGGCCAGGCCCCGCTGGGCGGCGAGATGAGCGGCCACATCTTTTTCAAGGAACGCTGGTACGGCTTTGACGACGGCACCTATGCGGGCTGCCGTTTGCTCGAGATCGTAAGCAAGCAGCCCGATGCCAACGTGGCGCTCAACGCGCTGCCCAGCAGCTTCAGCACGCCTGAGCTGAACGTGGCTTGCGCCGAAGGCGAACCCCACACGGTGACAAAAGCCTTGCAGGCCAAGGCGGGCAGTACCTTCAGCGCTCCGGCCAAAGTGTCCGACATCGACGGCCTGCGTGTGGACTGGCCCGATGGTTTTGGTTTGATCCGGGCGTCGAACACCACGCCCGTGCTGGTGCTGCGTTTTGAAGGCCAGACCGAAGCGGCGCTGCACCGCATCGAGGCGGACATGCTGGCGCTGCTGCGCTCGGTCAAGCCCGATGCGCAGATTGGCGCTGCGGCCCACTGATCAACGCTGTACCGAAAGCCCCAGATGAATCCCGTCAACGCCGTGCTCAGCCAAGACCCCGAGGTCATTGTTTTCAACCTCAAGGAGCGCTACACCGGCGTGTCGGCCACGATCAACGCGCTGGTGCCGCTGCAGGCGCACCAGTGGCAACTGGGCTTTTGCGGCACCCGCATGTCCAACGGCATCGACGGCATGAGCTTGCGTGAAGCCATCCAGCTCTCGCGCAAACCGCCCGCAGGCCGGGCTTTTCGCATTTGGCATGTGCGCCGCGACCCGGAAATGATGGCGGCGATTTTTGCGCGGGACGTGCTGCGCTTGCCCATCAAGTTGGTCTTCACTTCGGCGGCTCAGCACCTGCACGGGGCCTTTCCGCGTTGGCTGATTTCCAAAATGGACGCGGTGATCTCCACCACGCCCCTGGCTGCATCCTTTGTGCCGAACACCACGGCGGTGGTGCCGCACGGCATCGACCTCTCACGCTTTTCGCCTCCGGCCGACAAGCGCAATGCCTGGAAGGATTCTGGCTTGCCCGGTGAGTACGGCATTGGTGTCTTTGGCCGCGTGCGCCCCGACAAAGGCAGCGATGTGTTTGTGGACGCGATGATCGAGGCCTTGCCGCACTTGCCCGGTGCCACGGCGGTGATTGCCGGTTTGGCCCAGCCCAAGCACCAGGATTATCAAGACGCACTCAAAGCCAAAATTGCCGCCGCAGGCCTGGCCGAGCGCATTGTCTTTTTGGGCGAAGTGCCTGCGGGTGAAGTGCACCTGTGGTACCAGCGCTGCCTGCTGTGCGTGGCCTGCCCGCGTTACGAGCCCTTTGGCCTGACGCCGTTTGAGGCGGCTGCCACCGAATGCGCCTTGGTGTGCTCACGCACCGGCGCGTTTGACCAGCTGAGCATTCCCGGCCAGACCGGTGAGATGGTGGACACGGGCGATGCGCCTGGCTTGGCGCAAGCGGTGCTCAAAGTCTTGAGCGACCGCGAGCAGGCCCTGCGCATGGGCCAGGCGGCGCGTCAGCGTGTGGTGGACAAGTTCTCTTTGGCCAAAGAGGCCGAAGGCATTGGCCGCGTCTATGCCCAGCTGTTTGCAGGTGCCTGAGCTTTGACGGCCTTGTCACCAGCGGCCTTGTCCTGGCGTGAGCGCGCTGCTTTGGCCGTCTATGGCCTTGTGATGCGGGGTTTGCAGCCGATGCTGCGACGCAAACTGCAGCGCCGGGGTCAGCAAGAGCCGGGCTATTTGCACCAGGTGTCACAGCGTTTTGGCGTGTATGACACGCCTGTCACCGCCGGTGCCGTGTGGGTGCATGCGGTCTCGCTGGGCGAGACGCGTGCGGCAGCGCTTCTGGTCGATGCCCTCCGCCAGCAATGGCCTGGCATGCGCCTGCTCTTGACGCACAGCACCGCCACCGGCTGGGCGCAGGGACAGGCCTTGCTCCAGCCCGGCGATGTGCAAGCTTGGCTGCCTTGGGACACGCCCGAGGCCACCCGCCGGTTTTTGCAACACCACCAACCGCGCTGCGGGGTGTTGATGGAGACCGAAGTCTGGCCCTCGCTGGTGCAGGCTTGCCGCGTCCAGGGCGTGCCGCTGTTTTTGGCCAATGCCCGCCTCAACGACAAATCATGTCGCTCAGCCCAGCGCTGGGCCTGGCTGTCTGGCCCGGCCTACCGGGGCTTGAGCGCTGTGCTGGCGCAGTCGCCTGCTGATGCCGAGCGCTTGCGGGCTTTGGGCGCACCTGTGCAGGCCATCTTGGGCAACCTCAAATTCGATGTGAAGCCGCAGCCCCAGGCGCAAGCGCGGGCGCAGGTCTGGCGCAGCCAATGGACCCGCCAGGGCCAGCCGCGCCCTGTGATCATGCTGGCCAGCACGCGTGAAGGCGAAGAAGCCCTGTGGCTCAATGCGCTGGCTTCCAATGCATGGCGGGCGCAGGCTTTTGCCGATGCGGGGGTCTTGTGGCTGCTGGTGCCACGCCACCCGCAGCGTTTTGACGAGGTTCATCAACTGGTGCAAAGCAGGGCCTGGACGGTTTTCAGGCGCAGTGCCTTGCCCCTCGATGGGCCCTGGCCTGCGGCGGCCACCGAGGTGCAGATCTGGCTGGGCGACAGCCTGGGCGAAATGCCGCAGTACTTTCATGCCGCCGACATGGCGCTGCTGGGGGGCAGCTTCATGCCCTTGGGTGGCCAAAACCTGATCGAGGCCGCCGCCTTTGGCTGCCCCATCCTCATGGGGCCACACACCTTCAACTTTGCCGAGGCCTCCCAGCAAGCCTTGGCCGCTGGCGCCGCGCAGCGTGTGACAGACATAGACGGTGCCCTGGACCAAGCGCTGGCTTGGCTGAATGACCGCGCTGCGCTGGCCAAGGCGCAGCAAGCGGGTCTGGACATGGTGGCGCAAGGCCGGGGAGCCGCCGAGCGCTATGCACAAGCCATCAGTTCCATGATGGACCGGTAGGTCGGCGGCTTCAGCCCCGACCTGCGAGAAAAGCCCCAAGTCTGCGTTGAGGCGTCGGCATTTTGTAGGTCGGCGGCTTTAGCCCCGACATGTTGTCCGTCAATCGCGATGTCGGAGCTGAAGCTCCGACCTACGGGAAAGCGCGAAGTTGGCGTTGAGGCACCAAGCTGCAGGGGATTACTTTTGCAGCAAGGCGTTGATGCTTTGCAGGTCTTCGGCCTTGAGTGTGCCGCTGGCTTGGCGCAGCTTGAGCTGGCCCAGCAAGACGTCGTAACGGGCTTTGGCCAGATCGCGCTTGGTCTGGTACAGCTGGCTTTGGCTGTTGAGCACATCGATGTTGACTTTGACACCCACCTGGTAGCCCAGTTTGTTGGCATCCAAAGCGGCCTGGCTGGAGGCCTCGGCCGCTTCGAGGGCCTTGACCTGACCCAGACCCGATTGCAGTCCCAGATAGGCGGTGCGGGTGGCTTGGGCCACTTGGCGTTGTGCACCCTCCAGGTCGTTGCGGGCCTTGTCTTCCAGGGCCAGAGTTTCGCGGATGCGGTTTTGTGTGGCGAAGCCGGCAAACAGGGGCAAATTGGCCGTGATGCCTGCGCTGGCGATGGTGATCTGGTTTTGTCCGGAGATGGCGGTGACCGATGTGCCACCAATGTTCTTTTGGACGTTGTAGCCTAGGGTGAAGTCCACGGTGGGCTTGTGGCCTGCTTCGGCCTTGGCGGTTTCCAGTTTCGCAATGTCCAGGTTCATGCGCGCTTGCCGAATGGCTGGGTGCGCCTGTTCGCCTTGCGTGATCCATTCTTCAGGATTTGCACCACTGACCGGCGGCAGCTTGGCCTGTGCACTGAGGCCGAATGGCTCTGCCCCGGTTTTGCCCACGAGCAGCTCCAGGGCCACTTTCTTGACGCGCAGGTCGTTGTCCGCAGCGATCTCCTGAGCCACGACCAGGTCGTAGCGGGCCTGGGCTTCGCGTGTGTCGGTGATGGTGGATGTGCCGACTTCAAAATTGCGCTTGGCGCTGGCCAATTGCTCGGCGACCGCAGACTTCTGTGCCTGGACAAAGGCCAGACTTTGTTTGGCGGCCAGGACCTCGAAGTAAGCCTGGGTGGTGCGTAGGATCAAATCCTGCTCGGCTTGGCTCAGCGCCGCTTGAGCAATTTCAAGCGCTTTCTGGCTTTGCTGGTATGCAGCAAGGTTACCGGGGCGGTAAAGCGGCTGGTTGGCGTTAAGACCCGCTGTTTGCGTGGTGTAGCTGTAGTCAGATGTCGGGTTTTGTGGGTTCAATGATCGATCCGATCGCGTCGCCCCACCACTCAACCCCAAAGTGGGCAACAAAGCCGATTTGCCCTGGTCCGCCTTGGCCTGGTTGGCCAGGTACTGCGCTTTGGCCGATTGGTACCCTGCGTCGTAGCCTTTGGCCATCTCGTACATGTCCACCAGGCTTTGGGCCTGGCTGGTCCCGGCAAAAGCCAGAGACATGAGCATGGCCAGCGGCAGGCGTTGGAACAGGGAGGAGGCGCGTTGTGGCTGCATGGGGATCTTTCTGGGTAACCTAAAGGGGCAAAGCTCGTGGGTGGCGTTCAGTACACGGGCACTGTGGGGTCGACCTGCAAGGACCAGGCATGGATGCCGCCGGCCACATTGACCACATCAAAGCCCTGCTGGGCCAGGAAGTGGGCCACCTGTTGGCTGCGCGCACCGTGGTGGCACAGACAAGCGATGGGGCGTGAGCGGTCCAGCTCGTCCAGACGCGCCGGGATGGTTTGCATGGGCATGTGGACCAGGTCCAGGCTGTCAGGTCGGGTGCTGGCGGTCTGCAGCTCCCAGGCTTCGCGCACGTCCAACAGAACGGGGCGTTCAGACTGCTGGGCAACCCAGTCGCTCAGTTGTGCAGGGGTGATCTGTTGCATGGGCTCAGAACGCGAAGCGGGAGGGTTCGGCAAAACCCGACAGACGTGGGGCGTTGACATCCCAAGGCTCGGCGGTGGTGAAGCTGCTCTCGCTGCTGCGGGTGACCACGGTGGCACGCATCATGGGCTCGTCGCCCACGATGGCGACCAGACGCCCCCCCACTTTGAGCTGCTGCAGCAAGGCGTCAGGCACCTGAGCGACCGAGCCACTGAGCAAGATGGCGTCAAACGGGCCGTCAGCGGCAGCGCCTTGTGTGCCATCGGCAGCGCGCACGGTGACGTTGCTGACACCGGCTTTTTGCAAATTGGCCTGGGCTTGCGCGGCCAGTTGGGCGTCGCTTTCCAGACTCAGCACGCTGGCGGCCTGATGCGCCATCAAGGCGGCCATGAAACCGGAGCCGGTGCCGATTTCCAGCACTTTGTCGGTGTTTTTCAGAGCCAGCTCTTGCAGCAAACGAGCTTGCACGCGAGGGGCCAGCATGACCTGGTTGGCACCCGCACCCAGAGGGATTTCCATGTCCACAAACGACAGGGCTTTGTGGGCCAGGGGGGCAAAGTCTTCGCGGCGAACCACCGACAACAAGTCCAGCACCTGAGGGTCGAGCACTTCCCAAGGGCGGATTTGCTGTTCGATCATGTTGAAGCGGGCCTGGTTCAGATCCATTTTTCTACTCCTGAGAGGTTTATCAATATCGGGCCAATTTTACTGGCCTGTGCCCACGGAGCCCTGACGCGCCGGGGCCAGACCGGCTTTTCGGCGCAGCCATTGCGCCAGGTCATCCATATAGCAATACACCACCGGCACGACCACCAGGGTCAAGAGCGAGGAGGTGATGACCCCGCCGATCACGGCCTGGCCCATAGGCGCGCGTTGTTCAGAGCCTTCGGTCAGGGCAAACGCCAGCGGCACCATGCCGAAGATCATGGCCAGCGTGGTCATCAAGATGGGGCGCAAACGCACTTTGGCCGCCAGCAGCAGGGCCTCGCTGCGTTCCATGCCTTCTTCACGGGCGCGGATGGCGAAGTCCACCAGCAAGATGGCGTTTTTGGTCACCAGGCCCATCAGCATGATCACGCCGATGATGGAGAACATCGACAAGGTCGAGCGGAACACCATCAGGGCCAGCACCACGCCGATCAGGGTCAGGGGCAGGGCGGTCATCAGGGCCAGGGGCTGCAAGAAGCTCTTGAACTGGCTGGCCAGGATCATGTAGATGAAGATCACCGCCAAAGCCAGCGCCGACAGGGCATAGCCAAAGGATTCGGCCATGTTCTTGGTGGAGCCACCAAACTGGAAGCGGTAGCCCGGCGGCAGGTTCAGGCCTTCCATGACGGTTTTGATGTCGCCCGAGACTTGCCCAGCGGCGCGTTGGTACACGTTGGCGTTGATGGCCACTTCGCGGGTCAGGTCGCGGCGGTTGATCTGGTTGGAGCCTGTGCTCTCGGTGACCTTGGCCACCTGGCCCAGACGCAGGATGCGGGTGCTGCCGTCAGCTGCGTTCAGTGCAAAGGGCAGGCGTTCCAGGTCTTGCAGGTTGTTGCGGGCATCGGGCGACAGGCGCACGTTCACGTCGTAGGTCTGGTCGTCGGGCGCGCGCCAGTTGCCTACGGTTTGCCCTGCGACCAGGGTGCGCAGGGGGCCTGCGACTTGGGCGGTGCCCATGCCCACATCGGAGGCCGAGGTGCTCAGCACCTGCACGCCAATGGTGGGCTTGTTGGCTTTGACGCTGGAGTCCAGATCGACCAGGCCGGGGATGGCCCGCAGTTTGTCCATGGCCTGCAGGGTCAGGCGTTCGAGTTCGCGCTGGTCCGGGCCTTGGATCGAAAACTCAATCTGCTTGTTGCCGCCCACCGCATCGAGCAAACCGGCATGGGTGACGGTGATGCCCGGCACTTGTTGCAGACGTTCTCGCAGTGCTGCCGACATCTGGTCCACGCTGCGTTGTCTGTCTTTGCGGTCCACCAGACGCACGTACATGCTGGCGTTGTTTTTGCCCAATGCGTTGCCGGTGTTGAGGGTGGTGACGGTGTAGCGCACCTCGGGGAACTCCCGCACGATGGCTTCCACCTGGCGGGCTTTGGCTTCGGTCGCTTCCAGCGAGCTGCCCACGGGCGTCTGAAAGTTCACGCTGGTCTCTGAAAAGTCGGCCTTGGGCACGAACTCGGTGCCCAAGAGCGGCACCATGAAGATGCTGGTCACAAACACGCCAATGGCCATCAACACCGTTTTGCGCTTGTGCACCAGCGACCAAGCCAGGATCTTCTGGTAACCATCCGACAGTCTGTCGGTGCCGGTGTCAAACCAACGCGTCACGCGGCCGATGGTTTTGTCGTACAGCGTCACGGGGGCGTGGTGCTTGCCGTGTGCCTCGATGCTGGGGTCATGCCAGATGCTCGACAGCATGGGGTCCAGCGTGAAGCTGACAAACATCGAGATGCCCACGGCCGCCACGATGGTGATGCCGAACTCGTGGAAGAACTTGCCGATGATGCCTTCCATGAAGCCGATCGGCAAAAACACCGCCACGATGGACAAGGTGGTTGCCAAGACGGCCAGGCCAATTTCCTGCGTGCCTTCCATCGAGGCGTCGTAGGCGTTCTTGCCCATCTGCACATGGCGCACGATGTTCTCGCGCACCACGATGGCGTCGTCGATCAAGAGGCCCACGCACAGGCTCAGCGCCATCAGCGTGATCATGTTGATGGTGAAGCCAAACATGTTCATGAACATGAAGGTGCCGATCAGCGAGATCGGCAGCGTCAAGCCGGTGATCACGGTGGAGCGCCAGGAGTTCAGGAACAGGAACACGATCAGCACCGTCAAGATGGCGCCTTCGATCAGGGTGCGACGCACGTTGTCCACCGCCACGCGGATGGGACGAGAGCTGTCGGTGATGGGCTCCAGGCGCAGGCCTGGGGGCAGCTGGGTTTTCAGCTCGGCCACGGTTTTGACCAAACCGTCGATGACCTGGATGGTGTTTTCGTCTTGCGACTTTTGCACCGACAAGAGCAAGGTGCGCTGACCGTTGTAGAGCGCCATGGACTCCACTTCTTGTGCGCCATCCTGCACGCGGGCCACTTGTGACAGGCGCACCGGCGAGCCACCCTTGCGGGCGACGATGATCTGGCCGAAGTCTTCGGGCCGCTTCATGCGCGACTCGATTTGCACCATGCGCTCTTGTTCCAGCGAGCGGATCGCGCCGACGGGCAGGTCCTGGTTTTCTGCTCGCACCGCAGCCACCACTTGGTCGGCGGTGATGCCCAGCGCTTCCATGGCCGAAGGTTGCAGGTACAGGTTGATCTCGCGGCGCGTGCCGCCCACCAGCGTGACCGAGCCCACGCCGCGCACGTTTTCGAGGCGCTTTTTGAGCACTTGCTCGGACCAGTTGGTCATCTCTACGGCCGTGGGGGTCTTGGCTTGGGTGGTGTCGGGCACCACGGCCAGCGACCAGATGGCTTTGCTGGAGGGGTCAAAGCGCAGCACCTTGGGTTCTTTGACTTCGGTGCGCAGGTTGGGGCGGATGGCCGCAACTTTTTCGCGCACGT
>JBEEJQ010000108.1:0-9618 GCA_041169105.1 Pseudomonadota bacterium
ATTACATCGAGATGTTCTACAACCCAAAGCGTCGTCACAATACATCTGGCGGCGTCTCTCCGGTAGAGTTCGAAAAACGTCAATCCCAACGGCTCGGAAGTGTCTAGTAAATCCGGGTCGATTCAGATTGCGATCAATTAGGACCTACAGACTGCTTCAGGGTGTGATTGCTGCAACCAATCCTCAGTAGCCACGCACAGCGAAACAAAAACGACATTGGCAGTTACAAGTGTGGACGCTGCGCTAGCTAGCGCAGCTGTTGTTGCGCCCAACTATTCGTCGCATATGTTGGTTACCACTTCGGGCTTGTTGTGCCCCTTCCACTTTTCACAGCAGGCATCAAGCGCGATTTCTGGATATGAATCCATTAGAAGCGGTCATAGGCACATCGACTCACTTGCTCCAACCCCAGCGTTCCATAGCTCTTTGATCTCGGGCCATTTCCGCTTCAATCGAGTCTTTCGGAAGCTGACGTAAGCACTCTTCTAGGGCTAGCGGATCAAGCTTCTCTGTGATTGGCCGTTCATCTCTTACTTGTGGCGATTTGCCATCCCAGATGAACGGATTACGGAAAGGCGGCGGGTCAGGTAAGCAATCGTCCCTGTAGCTTGGCGGGCCATCTGATGCGTAGGGCGTGAAAGAAATTGTCTTTTCGAAGATCAGCGGCTTGCCAGTGGGCGTTGGAGGTAGCGGCGGCATAGATTCAACTGCTTTGCGAGCTAGTTGCTCTGCCACCTTTGATGTGGTCCACAGCGTCACCAATTGAGCCAAACTTCCATCAGGTGCAATCTCCACTCGAAACCTCACCACGCCTTGATCTGGACCTTCTACGGCGGTACCCATCAAACTGCGTACTTGTTGTCCCCAGTTATAACGGTAGCCCTTGCTGTTCTTGTTGGTGTATCTGGCTGCAAACGCCCAGTCTTCAGCGCTCGGGGCGGATGGGGCGGCTAAGCTGGCTGGCTGTTTGGTGGACGCTGTTGTTACTGCAGGTGCGGCAGTTGATTGTGAAACAGGTTGGTTATGAATAGGTGGTGATTTCGGGGCGCTGGGCGGAGACGCATTTACTTCAATCGATTCCTGTTCTGCTTCTGGACGTAGCTCTAAAAATACCACCTTCTCAATTGGAGCCTTTTTGATCGAGCTCTGATCTTGAGTCCAGATGCCACTGGCTATCCCTAGAACCAAGATGTGCAGGGTCACGCTGAACGTGAAAGCATAGAAAGAGCAGCTGTCGTTTTGCCCAATTATTTGTCGCATATGTTGGTCACCACTTCGGGCTTGTTGTGCCCCTTCCACTTTTCACAGCAGGCATCAAGCGCGATTTCTGGATATGAATCCACCCGTGATGCGCGGCGCTCTTTAGGCGGGACTGAGAAGTAGGAGTGGCCACAGCGGTAGCCAGTGTCAGCCGCGTCGCAGTACAGCAGATATGAGCAATTCAAGCAGCTGTTAATTGTTTCCTTGCCCATTCGATTTTGCCAGTGATGAACTATGTGAGCGGGCTAGACGAATGCACGCTTGTAAATGACAGGGTGCAAGTCTAGCGCACATAAGTCCAAACTAATATTTAGAACGTTGGTGATGTGTGGACGCTGCGCTAGCTAGCGCAGCTGTCGTTTTGACACGACTCACGAACGACCCGCCAAACTGAACGGACTTCGGTTGCAGGGCCGTGGTGGCTGAAAACATACTTGTCTGTGCTTTACAAACATTCGAAAGGAAAAGCACGTGGCAACCCTCGCAACTCTCAAGCTGTCCGCAGCAGTCAAGCCTACAAATATCCCCGCAGTTCAAGTGCGGCGCAACAAGCTGGCAAAGCGATTGTGGGAACAAACAGAACTGGCAAAAGCCCAGCAAACAGGCACACAGTTCACTGCAACCAAGTTCCGCACTGTCGTGGAAAACGACACTGGCTTGCGCAAGCAAGTCGAAGTGAACAAGCGCATCAAACAATGGTGGTTCACAACTGACAGTGGCAAGCTGGCATTGAGTGTGCGTTATGGCGCTCGCTTGCTGGAATTGGCAAAGGGCAAATTCGCCGTAGAACTTGCCAGCGAAAAGGAGCTTGTGCCCACGCTGGAAATCATTAAAGCAGCAGTTTTGGCAGGGGAGCTGGATGCAGCGTCGAACAAGCTGCGCGATGGTTTTCAGCGGTGAAGTGTCGTGTCAAACGACACTCGACTGAGCAGTGACTGGCAGCAAGTGGGCGCACAATTTATGAACGGTGCTCACTTTGCTCTAGCGTCTGCAATCGCACAAAATACGCACACCACTTTGGCCTGGCCGCTGCTAAACTTTGAAATACTATATCTTTAGTTTTCAAAACAGCGTTGAAAATCCGCGTGTCGATGGTTCGATTCCGTCCCAGGCCGCCAAACAAAAAAAACCCCATTGGTTCACGCCAGTGGGGTTTTTTCATGGGCTTTCAGGCTTCGTGGCACAAGCCAACCAGGGGCGATTGCTCCTCGGCATCCACGGGAAAGAAGCCGCGCATGCCGTGCACATAAAACGCGCTGTAGGTTGAAAAAGCCATGCTCCACTCTGGAAATCGGCGCTTGTCTGTGGCGCGGCGCATGAGCAGTTGGATGCCCTGGTGGCGCGGATCGCGTTGGATGCTTTGCCACAACAACTCGATGCTGTCGGGCGGCCCCTCCATGCATTGGGTGAATTGACCATTCACAAAGAGGAGGTGCCCGGTGATCTCCAATTGGGCATTTCGATGTTGCGCATCCGTCAGCAGCTTGAAAAGCGCCAGGGAGCCAAACTCCTGAGTGGGCGAGGATTGATAAAGGATGCGCTCAAGCATGCGCAAAATAATAGCATCGGGTTCTGACGTGATTCAAACATCCATCAGCACGTCTTCTTTCACCAGCATGGCCCCGCTGCGCTCGAGCTCGGCCAGCATCATGTCCAGCCAGGTTTGGCGGTCATGGCCCATGCCAAAGCGTGCGTGCAGATCGCCCAAATAGGGCACTTGTTCCGACCACGCGTCAAAGTCGGCGCGTGAGATTTGGCCCCACTCCAGCAGCTTGAATTTGAGCAAGACCTTGGCACCGTAGCGGGCGTGTTTTTCAGGGCTCTTGGCAAAGCCTTCGAGCTTGCTGCGTGCAAGGGCCAGCGCGGGTGCGACTTCGGTGAAGACCGCGCCGTGTCCCGGGATGATGGTGGTCGGATTCAGCCGCTCAATCAAGTCCAAGGTTTGGGCCACTTCGTCGAATGCATCCACCCCCACCAATTCTGGAAACACCACGCCAAACCCGTTTTGCCACAGGGCATCGGCCGACATCAGCAAACGGTGCTCGGGCGCAAACAGGATGACCGAATGCGGGTCGTGCCCGGGCGCGGCGTGCACTTGCCAATCCATGCCGCCCCAGCGGTGGGTGCTGCCCGGTTGCAGCAGGCCATTGAAGCGAAACGGCGGGCAGTTTTGCCCGGTGGGTTTGTAGCTCAGCGCGTCTTCTTGCCAGCCCTGCACAGCTTCGGCCAAGCCGGGCGGAATCCAGGTTTTCAGCGCAGGGTAGTGCGCTTGCAGGGCCTGGTTGCCGCCGCAATGGTCGCTGTGCAAATGGGTGTTGATCAGCAGGTCCAGCGGGCGGCCTTGCAGCGCGTGCGCCAGCAAGGCCAGGGTTTGCGCCTGGTGCGTGACATAACCGCTGTCGACCAAGGTCGCACTGTCCTCATCACTCAGCAAGATGTTGTTGGCCGACAGCCACCCCCGCTCGATGACGGTGACGCCTGGAGGCAGCGCGGGACGTGTCGACATGGGCAGAGCAGAGGCCTTACTTGTTGCTGCGCAGTTCGCGGCGCAAGATCTTGCCCACGTTGGTCTTGGGCAGCTCGTCGCGGAACTCGATGTACTTGGGGCGCTTGTAGCCGGTCAGATTCTCGTGGCAGAAACGGGCCACGGCTTCTTCGGTCAGCATGGGGTCGTTGCGTACCACAAACACCTTGATGGCTTCGCCTTGCATCTCGTCTGCAATGCCCACGGCCGCGCATTCCACCACGCCGGGACAGGTGGAAATCACGTTCTCCAATTCGTTGGGGAAGACATTGAAGCCACTGACGATGATCATGTCTTTCTTGCGGTCAACGATGCGGGTGTAGCCGCCTTCGTCCATGACGCCGATGTCGCCCGTGCGCATGAAGCCGTCGGCCGTGAAGGTTTTCGCGTTTTCTTCGGGCTGGTTGTAGTAACCCACCATCACGTTGGGGCCGCGGATGCAGATCTCACCCGAGCTGCCCACGGGCAAGGTCTTGCCTTCGTCGTCCTTGATGGCGATGTCGATGCTGGGCAAGGGCAGACCAATGTTGCCGCTGAAGGTTTTTTGTGTGACCGGGTTGTTGGTGCCGATGGCGCAGGTCTCGCTCATGCCCCAGCCCTCGATCATGGCGCTGCCCGTGGCTGCCTGCCAGTGGTGCGCGGTGCCCGCCGATGCGGCCATGCCGCCGGCCTGGGTCAGCTTGAGCGATGAGAAGTCGATGGTCTTGAACATCGGGTGCTGCATCAAGGCGTTGAACAAAGTGTTCACGCCCGGCAGCATGTGGAAGGGGCGCTGCTTGAGCACTTCGATGAACTTGCCAAAGTCACGCGGGTTGGGCACCAGCGTCATGTGCGAGCCCTGGCGGATGGCCAGCAAGCACAGCGTCAAGGCATAGATGTGGTACAGCGGCAGCGCGGCAATGCTGTTGACTTTGCGCAGATCGCCAATGTCGGCCAGCGCAGGCGAGAACCAGGCTTCGGCTTGCAGCATGGCCGCGACCACGTTGCGGTGGGTCAGCACAGCGCCTTTGCTCAGGCCGGTGGTGCCGCCGGTGTATTGCAAAAAGGCGATGTCGTCCAGAGACTGAGGCACGGCTTTCAGGCTCAAGCCTTTGCCTTGTGCGATGGCTTTTTTGAACGGGGTCACCGTGCGGCCGCCTTCTAGCGACAGCTCGTATTCGGGCACCAGCTTGGCCAGGTGGCGCACCGCAAAAGTCAGCCAGCGTCCATACCAGGTGCCGAGCAAATCACCAATCGAGGCCACCACCACATGCTGGATGGCCGAGCTGTCCAGCACCTCTTGCAAGGTGGCCGCAAAGTATTCCAAAACCACGATGGCCGTTGCGCCCGAATCCTTGAGCTGGTGCTGCAGTTCGCGGGCGGTGTACAGCGGGTTGACGTTGACACAGGTGTAGCCGGCGCGCAAAACGGCGGCCATGGTCACGGCAAACTGCGGCAGGTTGGGCAGCATGATGGCCACGCGGCTGCCGGGCTCCAGCCCCTTGCTTTGCAGCCAGGCCCCCAGGGCGGTGGACAGTTGGTTGAGCTCTTTGTAGCTCATCCATTGGTTCATGCAGACCGAAAACGGGTTATCCCCATGCTGGCGAAAAGCCGTTTCCAGCAAGTCCGTCAGGCTGTTGTACTGGCTGGGGTCCACTTCATGGGCCACGCCTGCGGGATAGTTCTTCTGCCAAATACGTTCCATGTGCATTGCTCCTCTATGCCGCCATTGTCGTCAGCTCTGGCGCGGGGGGTGATCGGGCAAGCCCTTGGTCAACGGCAAAAAGGTCTCAGACGCGACAAATCACCGGTATTGCCACGGCGTTCGATTTGGAGGCAGAATCAGGGAATACCCTAGGATTGCCATGACGCCTGCTACACCCTCTTCATCCGGATTCTGGCGCCAGCTTTGGCGTCGTGTGCTGTCGGCCGTGGACTGGCAGACCCCCGATGGGCAAAAGCCCGGTTCCCGCTGGATTCCCATCCGTTCTTTGGCTGCTCGCCACAAGCCCCGCATCCAAAAGCATCTGCTGTCGCTGGACCCGCAAGACCGTTACCTGCGCTTTGGCTACCCGGCCACCGACGAGCAAATCGAGCGCTACGTCGCGGGTCTGAACTTCGTGCGCGATGAAATCTTTGGCGTCTTCAATCGGCGACTGGAGCTGGTGGCCATGGCCCATCTGGCCTATTCGGTCGATCCGCAATGGGCCACCTGTGCAGAGTTTGGGGTGTCGGTCGATACCCGACAGCGCGGCAAAGGCTTGGGGGCCAAGTTGTTCAAGCATGCGGTGATGCACGCCTGCAACGAGGGCGTCAGCATGTTGTTTGTGCATGCCCTGAGCGAAAACGTTGCCATGCTCAAAATCGCCCGCCATGCCGGGGCGCGTGTCGAGCGTGACGGCAGTGAAAGCGAGGCTTATCTGAGTGTGCCCGAGGCCACACTGGACAGCCAGGTCAGCGGCCTGTTTCATGACCAGATGGCCGAGATCGACTACCAGCTCAAACTGCAGGCCAATCAGTTCCGGCAGTGGCTGGCCACGGTGCAAGAGATCCGGCAGGGGGTGCGTGATGCTCGCCACCCCGACGACAAACCTTGATTTCAGGTGCTGTCATGTGAATCCGCTATCCTAGTGGCTTCGCAATAACAGCATGTCCTGCATTCCTTGACTGTGTCAGATCCTCACCCTGCGCGTTCCGCCGAGCGCGAAGACAAGCGCAGTTTTCTGCAAAAGCTGGCCGAATTCATCCATCCTGGCCCCGATTCTGCTGACGAGTTGATTGAAACCCTCGCCGAGGCCGAAGACAACCACATCATCAATGCCGAAAGCCGCCTCATGCTCGAAGGCGTGATCCGTATGGCCGACATGACGGCGGGCGACGTGATGGTGGCTGCCCCACGCATGGACCTGCTGTGCATTGATGACCCGTTTGACCAGCTTCTGCATCAAGTGATCGAGACCGCGCACTCGCGCTTTCCGGTCTTTGAAGGTGAGAAGGAAAACATCATCGGCATTTTGCTGGCCAAAGACCTGCTCAAGTTGCAGCGTGCGCCTGAATTGAACATCCGCGCCTTGCTGCGCCCGGCCGTGTTTGTGCCTGAAAGCAAGGGCCTGAATGACTTGCTGCGCCAGTTCCGCGACAACCGCAACCATCTGGCCATCGTGATCGACGAGTTTGGTCGCACCGCAGGCCTGATCACCATCGAAGACGTGCTCGAACAAATCGTGGGCGAGATCGAAGACGAGTTCGACATTGCAGACGATGACGGGGATATTTTTGGTTTGCCCGATCGCAGTTTTCGCGTGAGTGGAGACACTTCGCTGGAGCGCGTGAGCGAAGCCTTTGGCGTGAACCTGCAAGAAGCCCGCGAAGACAGCGAAGGCCCTGACTTTGACACCATTGGTGGCCTGATCGCGCACGAGATGGGGCACGTGCCCCGCCGTGGTGAAAAGCACATCCTGGCGGGCTTGCAGTTTGTGGTTTTGCACACCCGTGCCGGTGCCGTGCGCTGGTTCAAGGTCTCGCCGGTGACCCGCGACACCGTCACGCCTGCATGAATCTGCTGCGCGGTCGGCCCCTGCTGTGGCCCGCACTGGCGGGCGCTGCCCAAGCCGCGTCGATCGCCATGCCTGGCAGTGGTCAGGCGCAAGGCTGGTTGCAGGTGCTGAGTCTGGCCATTCTGGCGGCCGGGCTGGAGCGACTGGCCTCATCGCCAGCGACCTTAGCCATTTCCGTGCGCCGCGCGGCCTGGTTCACCGGTGTGTTCGCCACCGCCTGGCTGGGCGGCAGCTTCTGGTGGCTTTATGTGTCCATGCACGATGTGGGCGGGCTGCCTGCGCCGCTGGCGGCGCTGGCCGTGCTCTTGCTGGCATCGGCGGTGTCCTTGTTTTATGTGGCTGCAGCAGCAGGCTGGGTGGCCTTGAGTGGGCGGGTGCGGCCGCATGCACAGCCGGGCATGAGCAGCTTGTTGTTTGCGTCGGTGTGGACCCTGGCCGAACTCATGCGCGGGCAATGGTTCACCGGTTTTCCCTGGGGGGCGGGCGGTTATGCGCATGTGGACGGCGTGCTCGCCGTTTGGGCCCCTTGGGTGGGTGTTTACGGTCTCGGCTTTGTCGCCGCTTTTCTGGCCATGCGCCTGGCGCTGATCGGCTGGCGTCTGTCGGCGATCAGGCCTCTGGCTTGGGTGGGCCTCTTGTCTTGGGCCATGCAGGCCTGGTCACCCGCCTTCACGGCCTCGGCCGGGGTGGGGCAGGTGGAGCTGCTGCAAGCGAGCATTGAGCAAAGCGTCAAGTTCGATGTGCGCAGCGGCATCCGCGACGCTTTGCAGTGGTACGACGAGCGCCTGCGCGCCAGCCAGCAATCGCTGGTGGTGGCCCCCGAAACCGCCATCCCGCTGCTGCCTCGCCACTTGCCCGAAGGCTATTGGTCAGGTTTGCAGCAGCACTTTGCACAGCCGGGTCGTCCGCTGGCCCTGATCGGTGTGCCTTTGGGCTCGCTGGCCGAGGGCTATGCCAATGCGGTGGTGGCCCTGGGGCCACAGGGACAAGCCGACTACCGTTATGACAAACAACACCTGGTGCCTTTTGGCGAATTCATTCCGCCCGGTTTTGCCTGGTTTGTGCGCCAGATGCAGATCCCGCTGGGCGACTTCAGCCGGGGGCGTGTGGACCAGCCCGCCATCGCCTGGCAGGGGCAGCGCCTGTCGCCCAATATTTGTTACGAAGACCTGTTTGGCGAGGAGCTGGCCGCCCGCTTCAAGGACGGTGATCAGGCCCCCACGGTCTTGGTCAATGTGAGCAACATCGCCTGGTTTGGCAACACCCTCGCGGTGGACCAGCACCTGAACATCTCGCGCATGCGGGCCATGGAGCTCGGCCGCCCGATGCTGCGGGCCACCAATACCGGGGCCACGGCCATCATCGACCACCAAGGGCGCGTCACCCAGCAGCTGCCGCGCTTTACCCGGGGCACGCTGGTGGGCAGCTACGAAGGCCGCACGGGCCTGACGCCCTATGCCCGATGGGCAGCGGCCTGGGGGCTGTGGCCTTTGTGGCTGATCTGTGGGGCGGTGCTGGCGCTGGCCGCCTGGCGCAGGCGCGCGCGCTGACACGGCTTCCGCTGGCTGCAGTCAATGGGTGGAAAGAGGACTTTTTCACCCGCAAAGACCGTAAAATCAAGGGTTTGCGCAAAGCTTGCGCCCATCCAACTTTGGCCAGCTCGCTGCTGGCTTCGCTTCGGTTATGTTGACCTTCCAGCAAATCATCCTCAAATTGCAGCAGTACTGGGACGCCCAGGGCTGCGCCTTGCTCCAGCCCTACGACATGGAAGTTGGCGCGGGCACCAGCCACACCGCCACGTTCTTGCGCGCCATCGGCCCCGAGCCGTGGAAGGCCGCCTATGTGCAGCCCAGCCGTCGCCCCAAGGACGGCCGCTATGGCGAAAACCCCAACCGCTTGCAGCACTACTACCAGTTCCAAGTGGTTTTGAAGCCAGCGCCCAGCAACATCCTGGAGCTGTACCTGGGTTCGCTCGAAGCACTGGGTTTTGACCTGAAGCAAAACGACATCCGCTTCGTGGAAGACGATTGGGAAAACCCGACGCTGGGCGCTTGGGGTCTGGGCTGGGAGGTGTGGTTGAACGGCATGGAAGTCACGCAGTTCACCTACTTCCAGCAAGTGGGCGGCATCGACTGCAAGCCGATCACCGGCGAGATCACCTACGGCCTGGAGCGCCTGGCGATGTACCTGCAGGGCGTGGACAACGTCTACGACCTGGTGTGGACCGAAGGGCTGCGCTACCGCGACGTGTACCACCAGAACGAGGTCGAGCAGAGCACCTACAACTTCGAGCACAGC
>JBEEJQ010000109.1:0-9562 GCA_041169105.1 Pseudomonadota bacterium
CTGTTTGTTTGCTCACCCGGCAACCCCACGGGCGCAGTCATGCCCCTGTCGGAATGGCAAAAGCTGTTTGCCCTGTCGGACCAGCACGGCTTTGTGATCGCGTCCGACGAGTGCTACAGCGAGATTTATTTCCGCGAAGAAGCGCCTTTGAGTGGTCTGGAAGCCGCTCACCAACTGGGCCGCACCGACTTCAAACGCCTGATCGCCTTCACCAGCCTGAGCAAGCGCAGCAATGTGCCGGGTCTGCGCAGTGGATTCGTGGCCGGTGATGCGGCCATCATCAAGCAGTTTTTGCTTTACCGCACCTACCACGGCAGCGCCATGAGCCCGGTGGTGCAAGCGGCCAGCGTGGCCGCTTGGGGCGACGAAAGCCATGTGGTGGACAACCGCAACCAGTACCGCACCAAGTTCGCCCAGGTCACGCCCGTGCTGGCCGAAGTGCTGGATGTGAAACTGCCCGACGCCAGTTTTTACCTGTGGGCCGGTGTGCCTGCAGGGTGGCAAAGCGATGACGCGGCCTTTGCCAAAGCGCTTTACGAGGCCGAAAGCGTCACCGTACTGCCCGGCAGCTACTTGGCGCGAGACTTCAAGGGCTTCAACCCCGGCCGTGGCCGCATCCGCATGGCGCTGGTGGCCGAGACCGCCGAATGCCTGGAAGCGGCTGAGCGCATCGCCCGTTTTGTGCGCGCCCACCCGAGCAAGGCCTGAACATGAACACTTGCCACAACACCCTGCGCCTGGCCGAGCAACTGATTTCCAAACCCTCGGTCACGCCCGAGGATGCGGGCTGCATGGACCTGATCGCCGACGCCCTGAAGCCGCTGGGCTTTGTCTGCGAATTCATGGACTCCGGCCCCGACACCTTCCGCGTGCGCAACCTCTGGGCCAAGCGCGCTGGCACCTCGGACCAGACCCTGGCTTTTGCGGGCCACACCGACGTGGTGCCCACGGGGCCGCTCACGCAATGGGACAGCGACCCCTTCACACCCACACACAAAGACGGCAAATTGTTTGGCCGAGGCGCGAGCGACATGAAAACCTCGCTGGCGGCCATGGTCGTGGCCGTGCAAGAGTTTCTGGCAGCCAACCCCGATCCGAAGCTGGGCATCGCCTTTTTGCTGACCAGCGACGAAGAAGGCCCAGCACTCGACGGCACGGTGGCGGTCTGCAAAGCGCTCCAAGCCCGTGGCGATGCGCCCCAATTTTGCATCGTGGGCGAGCCCACATCCGTTCAACAAACCGGCGACATGATCAAAAACGGCCGACGCGGCACCCTGAGCGGCAAGCTCACCGTCAAAGGCATTCAGGGCCACATCGCTTACCCGCACCTGGCCGACAACCCCATCCACCGCCTGGCCCCCGCATTGGCCGAGCTGGTCGCCATCCGCTGGGACGAGGGCAACGCCTTCTTCCCGCCCACCAGCTGGCAAGTGAGCAACATCCACGCGGGCACAGGCGCGAGCAACGTGATCCCGGGCGACTGCGTGGTGGACTTCAACTTCCGCTTTTGCACCGAGTCCACACCCGAGAGCCTGCAGCAGCGCCTTCAGGCCGTTCTCGACCACCACGGCTTGCAATACGAGCTGAACTGGACCATCGGCGGCCTGCCGTTTTTGACGCCCCCCGGCACCTTGGTGGCTGCTGTGCAACAAGCGATTGCCGACGAAACGGGCCTGACCACCGAGCTGTCCACCACAGGCGGCACCAGCGACGGCCGCTTCATCGCGCAAATCTGCCCCCAAGTCATCGAGTTCGGCCCGCCCAACGCGACGATTCACAAGGTCAACGAGCATGTGGCGCTGAGTGACATCGCGCCGCTCAAGGCGATTTACCGCCGCACGCTGGAAAAACTCAACCTGGGCCTGTCCGCATGAGCGCCATCACCCTGTTGGGCCTGATCGAACAATCGGCTGAACGCCTGAGCCAAGCGGGCGTGGCATTTGGCCACGGCACCCTGAGCGCTTTTGACGAAGCCGTCTGGCTGGTGCTCTGGCGCTTGGGCTTGCCGCTGGACACCGACTTGGACGAAGTGGCAGAACAAACAATCTCGCCCGAGCAGCAAGCGGCCTGCGCTGCGCTGATCGACGAACGCATCAGCACCCGCAAACCTGCTGCTTACTTGACGCAAGAAGCCTGGCTGCAAGGCGTGTCGTTTTACATTGACGAACGCGCCATCGTGCCGCGCAGCCTGATCGCCGAAGTGCTGACCGACGGCACCATCGACGCCTGGCTGTCTGACCAGACCACCCGCGTGCTGGACCTGTGCACCGGCAACGGCAGCCTGGCCGTGTTGGCCGCGCTGGCCTGGCCCGAGGTGCAGGTGACGGGGGCGGACATTTCGGATGACGCGCTGGCCGTGGCCGCCATCAACGTGGAGCGGCACGAGCTGCAAGAGCGCGTAAAACTGATTCACAGCGATGGCCTTTCTGCCCTTCCAGGGCCGTTTGACCTGATCCTGTGCAACCCGCCTTATGTTTGCCAAGCCAGCATGGACGCCCTGCCCGCCGAGTACCGCGCCGAGCCTGAACTGGCGCTGGCAGGCGGTGCCGACGGCATGGACTTTGTGCGCCAGCTGTTCAAGGACGCGCCTTCGCGCATGAGCGAAGACGCTGTGCTCGTGCTGGAAATCGGCAACGAGGTGGCGCACTTCATCGCGGCTTTTCCCGAGCTGGAAGTGGCTTGGCTTGACACCAGTGCGGGCGACGATCAGGTGCTGCTGATCACCCGCGAATCCCTTTTGACTCTCCAGGCCTGACCCCGGTAACGGCCCACACCCCGGATCGGTTCCGGGGCATTTGCTTTTCATGATCCATCTTAAAAACGTCACCCTCCGCCGCGGCACCAAAGTGTTGCTGGACCAAACTTCGATCACCCTGAACCCCGGGGAGAAAGTCGGCTTGGTCGGTCGCAATGGCGCGGGCAAATCCACCTTGTTTGCCCTGTTCAACGGCACGCTGCACGAAGACGGCGGCGACTTCGAGATGCCCAAAGCCTGGCGCATGGCGCAAGTGGCGCAAAACATGCCAGAGACCGACCAGCCTGCCAGCGAGTTTGTGCTGGAAGGCGACACCCGCCTGGCCGAGTTGCGCCAACGCTTGGTGGCCGCCGAAGAAAGCGGCGACGGCATGGAAATGGCCCATGTGTACACCGATCTGGCCGATGCGGGGGACCACGACGCCCTGCCCCGCGCCGAGGCCTTGATTTTGGGCCTAGGCTTTCGGGTGGATGAACTGAACAACCCGGTCAACAGCTTCTCGGGCGGCTGGCGCATGCGCTTGCAACTGGCCCGCGCGCTGATGTGCCCGTCCGATATTTTGTTGCTCGACGAACCCACCAACCACCTGGACTTGGACGCGCTGGTCTGGTTGGAAGCCTGGTTGCAACGCTATGCGGGCACCATGATCGTGATCAGCCACGACCGCGAATTTCTGGATGCGGTGACCAACGTCACCTTGCACATCGAGCACGCCAAACTCACGCGCTACGGCAGCAACTACAGTGGCTTTGAAATCCTGCGCGCCCAACAGATGGAACTGCAACAGGCTTCGTTTGCCAAGCAGCAGGACAAAATCGCCCACCTGCAAAAGTTCATCAACCGGTTCAAGGCGCAGGCCAGCAAGGCCAAGCAGGCGCAAAGCCGGGTCAAGGCCCTGGAGCGCATGGAAAAAGTGGCTCCGCTGCTGGCCGAAGCCGAGTTCACCTTTGGCTTCAAGGAACCCAACAACCTGCCCAACCCGATGCTCGCCATCAGCGAGGCAAGTTTTGGCTACATGGTCGATGGCGAGCCCAAAACCATTGTGCAAGGCGTCAGCAAATCGGTGCTGGCGGGTCAGCGCATCGGCATTTTGGGTGCCAACGGTCAGGGCAAATCGACCCTGGTCAAAACCATCGCACGCACCATGCCCCAGCTAGCGGGCACGCTGACCGAAGGCAAGGGTCTGAACATCGGCTACTTCGCCCAGCAGGAACTCGACGTGCTGCACCCGAACGACAACCCGCTGGAGCACATGATCCGCTTGGCCAAGGAGCTGGGACCGAACAGCGGCGAACCCAGCCGCGAACAAGACCTGCGCAACTACCTGGGCACCTTCAACTTCTCAGGCGACATGGTCAAGCAGGCCGTGGGTACCATGAGCGGGGGCGAAAAAGCCCGTTTGGTGCTGGCCATGATCGTGTGGCAGCGCCCCAACCTGCTGCTGCTGGACGAACCGACCAACCACCTGGACCTGGCCACGCGCGAAGCGCTGTCGATGGCGCTCAACGAGTTCGAAGGCACCGTGATGCTGGTGAGCCACGACCGTGCCTTGCTGCGCGCCGTGTGCGACGAGTTCTGGATGGTGGGCCGTGGCAAGGTCGAGCCTTTTGACGGCGACTTGGACGACTACCAGAAGTACCTGCTGGATGAGTCCAAACGCTTGCGTGAGTTGGCCAAAAATTCAGCCAAGGATGCAGCGCTGGGCGTTGCGGCGGTGCCCGAGGTGGTCGTTGCAGCGCCGGTGCAAGCGCCTGCCGCACAAGCAGCGATCAGCAGCGGAGATCAACGCAAGCTCGACGCGCAACGCCGTCAGCAGCAAGCCGCACAAACCCGTCCATTGAAAAAAGAGCTGGAACAAAACGAGCAACGCATGGCTGCGATTGACCAGGAAAAAACCGCCTTGGAAGAACTGCTGAGCTCACCCATCCCGCCCGCAGAAATTGCAGAAGCAGGCCGTCGACTCAAAGTGCTCAGCGATGAAGTGGCGCGGCTCGAAGAGCGCTGGCTGGAGCTGACCGCGCAGCTTGAAGCCACCGCCTGATGGCCCGCCATCATTTGAAGCGCTCATGAAAAAACCGGGCACCACCAACTGTGGTACCCGGTTTTTTTCATTCATTTGCGCAGAACGCGCAGGTCTTGAAACGGGATCAACCGCCCACCACGGACCAGCCCGCATGCTGGTCGGCCTTGTTGTTTTCGTATTCCCAGCTGGTGCCGCAGCGGTCACAGCGGTAACGCATGATGGTGACCGAACCGGTTTCTCGAATTTCCTTGCGGTTGCTCCCCTGAACCAGCTCGGCGTGGCCCGGGGCCTTGCGCCAGTTGCGTTGAATGCCTGAACAGGGCTCGCACAAGCTCATCTTTTTCAATTCATTTTGGATGTTCAATTTGGCGGACATGTCGGGATTCTTTCGATCAGCAAAAGCCAAGCACCATGAAAAAAGCACTTTGTACCGAGATACAAAGTGCTTTTAAATTTGGTGGGACCAGCGGGGGTCGAACCCACGACAAACGGATTAAAAGTCCGCTGCTCTACCAACTGAGCTATGGTCCCTATGCTGCATTGCGGTGCACTGCAGCAAGACTCAAATTATAGCGTCATTTTGCAGGCTTCAAATGTGAGGTGGCTAAAAAATTCAAAATTTCTGAAGCGGCACACAAACCAAAAGTGGCCGTCACGCTGACCACCGAACCATAGCCATGGCAATTGAGTGAGCCATCGCCCTCCAGGGCGCAAGATGCATCGGGCGGTGCCACCGACTCGCGGCTGAAAACACCGCGAAGCCCCATGCGCTTGTCCCCTCGCGCGGCACCGTGGTGCTTGCGCAGGCGGTAACGCAGCTGCGCCAGCAAAGGGTCATGCGTGATCTGTGACAGATCGTCGATGTCCACCTTGTGCGCCAGCCGTTTGCCCCCTGCGGCCCCCACGGTGATGAAGCCGCAGCGCTGTTGCATGGCCCAGTGGGCCATGGCCACTTTGGCTTTGACCTGGTCGCAGGCATCGATCACGGCGTCAGGCATGGCGGGCAACAAGCCCGGCCAGTTGTCCGGATCCACAAAATCGTCCACGGCATCGACCTGACAAGCCGGATGAATCAAGGCAATGCGCTCACGCATGGCCTCGACCTTGGCCTGCCCTGTGGTGTTGGTCAAGGCGTGAATCTGGCGATTGATGTTCGACTCTGCGATGTGGTCCATGTCGATCAGGGTCAGGCGCGCCACACCACTGCGGGCCAGTGCCTCGGCGGCCCAAGAGCCCACGCCGCCAATGCCCACCACCACCACATGCGCCTGACGAATGCGCTGAGCACCCGCCACACCATACAAGCGTTGCAAACCGCCAAAGCGGCGCTGCTCTTCCTCGTCCATCGTCCAATCACTCATGCTCACGCCCGGCGAAGTTGCCATTGCAAAGCCAGAACGGCCCCTAAGGCCATGCCCAACACCGTCACAAAGCTGCCGCCGCTGAGCGTGGACAAGCCCGACAGGCCCTGACCGATGCTGCAGCCCAGGCCCATCACACCGCCCAGGCCCATCAAAGCCCCGCCTGCGATGTGGCGAGCCAAATCGGCGGTTTGGCTAAAGCCCTCCCAGCGGAAAGTGCCTTGCTGCAAGGCACTGGCCCAGGCACCCGCCAACAAACCCAGCATCAGCGCCAAGCCCAAGCTCATGCGTTTGCTGCCATCGCTGAAATACATGAAGGCATCGAGGCCATAGGCCACCGGCGCGGTCAGGCTCCAGGACTCCATGCGTCCGCTGGCCGTGGCCAGAAAAACAGGTTCCAATGTTTCGGGGTGTTCAGGCACGAAACCCAGCACACCACTGATCCACCACACCGCCAACACCACCAGCCCCGTCGCAGCACCCGGGCCGAATTGCGACACACGTCGAAACGATGGCTCCTTGAACACCCAGAGCAAGAGGCACGCAGCGACCAAAGCAGATGCCGCCAACGTGGCCTGCCCCAAAGACCAGGCGGTGAGGGCTTGAACCCATTGCCCCGCAAACGGTCCGGCGGGCAAGGTGATGGTGAAGCCGTCCAACACTTGAACGCGCACAACAGCCAGCCAGCCTCGCATGGTCGCCAGAGCCACCACGCCCATCACCAGCAGCACCACGAGAGACTTCAAATTGCCTGCGCCCAAGCGAACCAGGTTTTTGCTGGTGCAGCCAGAGCCCAGCACCATGCCCACACCAAACAGGGTGCCACCGAGACCGAGGGTCAAGACATTCAATGGCTGACCGGCATAAATGGTGTTCATCGGTTGGAGCCAGCCGACAGCGCTCATCCACCCAAAGCCGAAAATCGCCACGGCCAGGGCCAAGCCCCATTGCCGAAAGCGACGGGCGTCACCCATCAACAACACATCGCTGATGGCCCCCATGGTGCAAAAGTGGCTGCGATGCACCAACACACCCCAGACAAAAGCCACACCAAAACAAAGGCCCAAAACCAAAAGGCTTTGGGCCTGAAGTTGGGCCAACGTCATCTCAGCCATGCGAAGGCCTCAACGCAGACGTGCCAAGCGATCACGCGCTGTGTTGGCCGCTTCGGATTGAGGATAGGCTTTTACCAAATCCTCCAAGGTTTTACGCGCAGCCTTGAGGTCTTTGAGTTCGATCTGCACATTCGAGATCGCCAACAAGGCCTCGGGCGCACGGGCGTGGGCAGGGGCCACATTCAGCAGTTGTTGAAAGTTGGACTGAGCATCTTTGTAGGACTTGTTGGCGTACTGAGCATTGCCCAGCCAGAACAAGGCCGATGGGGCGTAACCGCTTTTGCCGTTGCGCTGCAAAAACTGCACCAAGGCTGCCTGAGCGGCCACAAAGTCGCCTTTGCGGAAAATGTCCATGGCCACTTCGTAGTCGCGTTTCTCAGCCGGTTCGGCCAGAAACTCGCGGCCGTCAAGATTGACCTTGATGGGTTCAAATTTACGCAGACGCTCGTCCACGCCTGCGGCCACATCCTTTTGGTTGCGCTGGACTTCCGACAGATCACGGGCCAGGTTTTCCTGGGCTCCACGGCTTTGCGAAACGTCGTTGCGCAAGTTCTCTATTTGCGATTGCAAGTCGAGCAAGGAGCGGCGCAGTTGCGCGTTTTCCTCGGTCAGGTTTTTGTTGGTTTGCTCCAGACGCTGGCGCAAATCCAAGATGGCCCTACGCGCCTCATCGTCTTCAAACAAAGCCGCCTGCGCCCCCCCCGCTAAGCCCCCCAAGCTCACAGCCAAGACCAAACAGGGCCATGCCCCACGAAAGTTCAGCATCATGTGCATGGCCATCAGTAACGGATTTCAACGCGACGATTTTTCGCGTAGTCAGCATCGGAAGTCCCTGTGGAGGCGGGCTTTTCCTTGCCGTAGCTCACGGCTTCGATCTGCGCGTCTGACACACCCAGCAAGGTCAGCGCCTGACGAACAGCTTCGGCACGCTTTTGACCCAAGGCCAGGTTGTACTCACGGCCACCACGCTCGTCGGTGTGACCTTCGAGGTTGGCTTTGCGTTGCTTGTTGGCTTGCAAAAAGCGGGCGTGATTTTCGATCACGGGACGAGCCTCTGCACGCACGACATAGCTGTCGTAATCGAAATACACCACATGGGCTACTCCGGCAGGACCCATGCCCGAAGCGGACTTCTCGGTCAAAACACCGGTCACGCCATTTTGACCATTGCCCATGCCTACGCCTTGGGCGTTGGCCCCCGACGACGTAGCGCTTTTGTCTTCCACTGGTACGTCATCCAGTTTGACACCAGAGGCGCAACCCGACAACAAAGCCACCATCAACAAACCAACCCAAAAACCTTTTTTCATCATCTACCTCGTCAATTAAAAAACAAAACTTATTTGCGCAAAGGGCCCCAATGGGGTTCGCGGATGTCACCACCCTGCCCAGACAAACGCGCCTTGATGCGCCCGTCCAAAGTGCTCGTCATCAAGGCTTCCTGGCCTTGATGAATCGTACCGTACACCAACAGACGGCTGTTGGGCGCAAAACTGGGGCGCTCATCGGCCGACGTATCGGTCACAGGCATGACCTGTCCAGAGTTCAAGTCCATCAACTGCACACGAAATGTTCCGCCATTGCGTGCGACATAGGCCATCCAGCGGCCATCAGGACTCAATGCAGGCGATATGTTGTAGCCGCCAGCAAAGGTCACGCGGTCGGCTGCGCCCCCCTGCGCAGACATCCGGTACACCTGAGGACTGCCGCCACGGTCGCTGACAAAGTACAAAGTGTTGCCATCGGGGCTGAAAACAGGCTCAGTGTTGATTGAACCCGCTTGAGTCAACTTGCGAGGCTCGCCACCCTGGAGCTCGATGCGGTATAGCTGTGACCCGCCATCGCGGCTGAGCGTAGCCACCAGAGATCGACCATCGGGGGCCCAGGTCGGTGCGCTGTTGGAGCCCTTGAAGTTGGCCACAGCACGGCGCTGACCGGTGAGCAACTCGTGGACATACACCACGGGTTTGCGCGACTCAAATGACACATAGGCCAGTTGCGCGCCGTTGGGGGCCCATGAAGGCGAAATGATCGGCTCAGGACTGCTCAAAGCAGCTTTGGCCCCTTCGCCGTCCGAGTCAGCCACCCACAGGGTGTAACGTCCAGAGGACTTGGTGACGTAAGCGATGCGGGTGGCAAACGCGCCGGGCACGCCGGTCAGTTGCTGATACATCCAGTCGGCGATGCGGTGGGCAGACAGGCGCAAATCCGCGGCCACCACGGTGTCGCGGAAATCTGCTTTTTCCTGCCCTTTGACCGCATCCCACAAGCGAGCACGAATGTCAAAACGGCCGTCGGCCAGTCGTGT
>JBEEJQ010000110.1:0-9493 GCA_041169105.1 Pseudomonadota bacterium
CGCCACTCGACAGTGAGCTTCTCGCCGGCCTTGAGGGCGGAGATGTCCACTTCGACGGCTGCGCCTGCGGCTTTGGCACGTTCGGAAGGTTGGAAGCTGCTGACGAAGGGGGTGGCCACAAAGCCTGCGCCTACGGCGCCTGCGCAAGTGGAGGCAATCAGCCACGTCCGCTTGCTGCTGTCGACTGGGGTGTCACTCATGAGAATCCTCTAGCGAGTCGTTATCGGGGTCAACCGGGGATTGTAGCGGAGTGAAACAGACAACCGACTTACAAAGCTTGAGGCTGCATGATTCACACTGAAAAACAATAAACTTTATGATTCAACTTTTCAAAAGGGGCGTTCTCATGTCATTTCTCCAAGAATTCAAGTCTTTTGCCGTCAAAGGCAACGTCATGGACTTGGCGGTCGGCGTGATCATTGGCGGAGCCTTCGGCAAAATCGTCGATTCCGCTGTGGGGGACCTGATCATGCCGCTGGTGAGCAAAGCTTTTGGTGGCCTGGACTTTTCCAATTACTACCTGGGCCTGGCTGGCCAGGCGGCAGGCCTGTCGCTGGTGGAAGCCAAAAAGCTGGGGGCCGTCTTTGCTTACGGCAGTTTCATCACCGTGGCACTGAACTTCATCATCTTGGCCTTCATCATTTTTGTGATGATCCGCCAAATGAACAAATTGGTGAAAGAGGCTCCGGCCGAGGCAGCGCCCGCAGAAGTCATCACACCAGAAGACGTTTTGCTCTTGCGAGAAATACGGGACAGCCTCAAAAACAAGGCCTGAGGTTCACAGCGGTCAGTGCCCACCACTGACCAGTTGCCAGGCCATGCGAATGGCCTGGACCATGCTGCTGGCGTCGGCCACCCCTTGCCCGGCCAGGTCCATGGCGGTACCGTGGTCGGGGCTGGTTCTGACCAGCGGCAAACCCAGTGTCACGTTCACGCCCTGCTCCACCCCGAGGTACTTGACCGGGATCAAGCCTTGGTCGTGGTACATCGCGATCACCACGTCGAATTCGCGCTGACCATCGGCTTTGCGCCGTGCCCGCATGAACACCGTGTCCGGCGCGTAGGGGCCATGCACATCCAGTCCCTCTTGACGAGCTTGGGCCAAAGCGGGCTGCAAGATGTCGACCTCTTCACGACCAAACAAACCGCCCTCGCCTGCGTGCGGATTGACACCCGCCACGGCCATGTGCGGTGCACGCCGCAAAACGCGCGACAAAGACGCATGCGTGATGCGCAAAGTCTGCAGCACGCGCTCAAGAGTGATCGCATCCAGCGCCTCACGCAAGGAAACATGGATGCTGACCAGCACAGTGCGCAACTCGTGATTGGCCAGCATCATGCGCACCGGCATCTGCGCCAGGGGCACGCCCGCATGCAAAGCCGCCTCGGCCTGCAGCAACTCGGTGTGCCCCGGGTATTGATCATACGGCGCGCCTGCAGCGTGCAAGGCCTCCTTGTGCAAGGGGGCGGTCACCAGTCCTGCCACCTCACCTCGCAAAGCCGCCCGTGTGGCCCACAAGACCGCCTCTCCAGCCAACTGGCCAGCCCGTGCATCCAGCTGCCCCCAGGGCAGCACCGGCGCTGGCGGAACCACCTGCAAGACCGGCAGGCAACGCGCAGGCACGGTCAGCGCCTCCTGCGGGGTGGCGATTTCGCACACCGGGAAAGCAGGCGAAGCCTGCACCAAAGCCATGGCGCGGCGCATCACGCCCACATCGCCCGCCACAAAACAATGGCGTGTGACATCAGGCGCGTCACGCCAGGCCCGGGCAATGATTTCCGGGCCAATCCCGCAAGGATCGCCAGGGGTGATGGCCAAAGGCAAAGCAATCGATGTCATGTGTGGCGCACCCATCAGGCGGGGTTGTCAATCTCAATGAAACGGTGCACCAGACCCAGGTCTTGTGCCATGCGTGCGCCGACGGCAGGAGCCCCATAACGCTCGCTGGCATGGTGACCGCAGGCCAAAAAAGCCACACCGGTTTCACGCGCCAGATGGGCTTGCGGTTCGGAAATTTCACCCGTGATGAACGCATCAGCACCTGCTGAAATGGCGGCTTCAAAATAGCCTTGCGCGCCACCGGTGCACCACGCCACGCGACGCACCGGCCTTGCCGAATCGCCCACACAAGTGACCTGACGCCCCAGCGCACCGGCCACATGGTCGGCAAGGCCTTGGGGTGAAGACCAGCCACCGTTCAGGCCCTGTCCCAGACAAGCCAAATCCTGCTCACCAAAACGGTCCTCGGTCTGCAAGCCCAGCACACGGCCCAATTGGGCATTGTTGCCCAGTTCGGGGTGCGCATCCAGTGGCAAATGGTAGGCAAACAAATGGATGCCGTGCGTCAAGAGCAAGCGCAAGCGTTCACGCATCCAGCCGGTCACGCGGCCGTCTTGCCCGCGCCAAAACAAACCATGGTGAACCAGAATGGCGTCGGCATTCGCTTCGATGGCGGCTTCAATCAAGGCCCGGCTGGCGGTCACACCGCTGACGAGCAAATGCACCTCACGGTCCCCTTCCACCTGCAAGCCATTGGGGCCGTAGTCTTTGAACTTGTCGGGCTGCAGCAGCGCATCCAGCGCCTGGCCCAGCGTTTTGGCATCGGTCATAAAAAGCTTTTTAGGGGCAATGCGCGTATTGTGGCCCAAGGCCTGCGCCCATCTCACGGGGGGCACACAAGCCCATCAGATCAAGGACAATCGAGGCCATGAAACGCTATTGGCTTTTTTTCTCTCAATGGGTCACCGTCTTGCTCGCGGCCTGGTTTGTCGTGGCCACACTCAAGCCCGAATGGATCCGCAGTGCCCAACGCTCTGCCGACGGCATGACACTGTTGCAAGCCCCCGCAGGCTCGCTGTTGAACCGCCCTGCAGGCAGCCTGAGCGGCCCCGCCCTCAAAGCCTCGCCGGCCGTGGTGAGCATCAACACCAGCAAGAACCGCTCCGCCCCCAGCACCGACCCCTGGTCGCGTTTTTTTGAGGGTGAACCTGAAGAGAACGCTGGCGGCCTGGGCAGTGGCGTGATCGTCAGCCCCGAGGGCCACATCCTGACCAACAACCATGTGGTGGAAGACGCCGACGACATCGAAGTGGTCTTGACCGATGGCCGCCGCGCTGCTGCCAAAGTCATTGGCACCGATCCCGACACGGATTTGGCACTTTTAAAAATCCAGCTCGACAAATTGCCGGTGATTGTGCTGGGTCAACCCCAGGACCTGCAGGTCGGTGATGTGGTGCTGGCCATTGGCAATCCATTCGGAGTGGGCCAAACGGTGACTTCGGGCATCGTCAGTGCCTTGGGGCGCAGCCACTTGGGCATCAACACGTTTGAAAACTTCATCCAGACCGATGCCGCCATCAACCCCGGCAACTCAGGCGGTGCGCTGGTGGATGTGCACGGCCACCTGATGGGTATCAACACCGCCATCTATTCTCGCTCGGGTGGCAATATGGGCATCGGTTTCGCCATTCCCGTGTCCATCGCTCAACAGGTCATGCAGGACCTGCTCAAAAACGGCAAAGTTTCACGCGGCTGGATCGGTGTGGAGCCACAGGACCTGACGCCCGAATTGGCCGAGAGCTTCCAGCTGCCAACAGCCAACAAAAAAGGCCTTCCACAAGGCGTGGTCATCACCGGCGTTTTGCAAAACGGTCCAGCGGCCAAAGCCGGCATTCGGCCAGGCGATGTGATCGTTCAAGTCGGTGGCCACCCCGTGGGCAATGTGTCTGAACTGCTGACCCAGGTGGCTGGCCTCAAGCCCGGCAACCCCACTCAGGTGAAAGTCTGGCGTCGGCAAGGTGAATTGAATTTGACCCTGACTCCGACAGAGCGGCCCAGCATCCGAAAAAGCAACCGTTGACCCGTGAATCGCGCACAAAAAAGGGAGCTTGCGCTCCCTTTTTCAATGAGTCCCGATCGACTCAATCGTCAGATGCATCGGGCGCTTGTGTGTGCCGAATGAAAATCTGTGCTGCCCAAATGCCCAGCTCATAAAGCAAGCACATGGGGATGGCCAAAGCCAGCTGTGAGACCACATCGGGGGGGGTGACCACGGCGGCAATGACAAAAGCCAACACCACAAAATAGCCCCGAAACTCCTTGAGTTTTTGCACGCTGACCACCCCCATGCGGGCCAGCACCACCACCGCCACGGGCACCTCAAAGGCCAAACCGAAGGCCAGGAACATGGTCAGCACAAAACTCAAGTAGGCCTCAATGTCTGGCGCAGCGGTGATGCTCTTGGGGGCAAAGCCCTGAATGAACTTGAACACCTGCCCAAAGACAAAGAAATAACAAAACGCCACACCCATGAAAAACAGCACAGTGCTGGACATCACCAAGGGTAAGACCAGTTTTTTCTCATGGGAATAAAGGCCCGGTGCCACAAAGGCCCACACCTGATAGAGCACCACCGGCAGCGCCAGCAAGAACGCGGCCATCAGCATGATCTTCAAGGGCACCATGAAAGGCGAGATCACCGATGTGGCGATCAAAGTGGCCCCTTTGGGCAGATGCGCCACCAATGGCTGGGCCAGAATGTCATACAGCTCGCCCGGCCCCGGGAAAATGGCCAGGACGGCTGCGGCAATGCCCACGGCCGCCACCGCACGGATCAAACGGTCTCGCAGCTCGATCAGATGCGCGACAAAAGGCTGCTCGGAGCCGGCGAGTTCGTCTTGGGGATTGGAGTCGGACATAGGGAAACAGGTTGAACAGCCGGCGCACGCAGCGCCCAACCATCAGGTGTTGAGGGACTTGGGCCGATACCGTGCCACACGGGCAGCACCCGACAGCGCTTTGGTGCGCACGCCTGCACGGGCCTTGTACCACTGGGGCGTCGCGCCCCGCTTGAGACGCCAATTCTTGTCCGGATGCTTGTAGCTCGGCGGCTCAGGTTCCCAGCTGGACGAACTGGCCGTCATGCCCGCTGTGGTTTGCGCCCAGTCTTTCTCAAACTCGGAAGCCGTGGTTTGGACCGACTGCTCGACATCGCGGGCCGCCGTTTCCATGGTTTCCTTCATTTTTTTGAGCTCTTCCAGATCCATCGACCGGTTGACCTCCGCCTTGACGTCAGCCACATAGCGCTGCGCTTTGCCGACCAAGGTGCCCAGCGTGCGGGCGACTTTGGGCAGCTTTTCGGGGCCGATGACGATCAACGCCACGACGCCGATCAGCGCTATTTTGGAAATGCCTAAATCAAGCACAACAAGTCATTCAACGATTCAAGCGATCAAGACTTGGTCTTGGCTTCAACATCGATGGTGGTCTTTTCAGCAGCAGGGGCGGCCACTTGACCAGCAGCCTTGTCGTCTGCCGAAGCGCCGCCATCTTTCATACCGTCTTTGAAGCCTTTGACGGCACCACCGAGGTCGGAACCGATGTTCTTGAGCTTTTTCGTGCCAAAGACCATGACCACGATGAGCAAAACGATCAACCAGTGCCAAATGGAAAAAGAACCCATGGAAATCTCCTAATGTTGTGGGAATTCTAAGGGGTGTGAACCCCAAGAACTGAAGGGCCTTGCAGAATGCGGGAATTGGACTTCAAAAGAACCGATTTAACCCTTGAGCCAAGGGCGCGGCCCGCCCATCACATGCATGTGCAGGTGATGGACTTCCTGCCCGCCCTCGGCCCCGGTGTTCAGCACAATTCGAAAGCCACCATCGGGGTAAGGTTTGCAGCCTTCTTGCAAAGCCAGCTTGGGCGCCAGCGTCATCATGTGGCCCATCAGGCCCTCATGGGCAGGCGTCAGGTGCGCCATCGATGGCACATGCAGCTTGGGGATGATCAAAAAATGCACAGGAGCCCATGGCGAAATATCATGAAAGGCGAACACATGTTCGTCTTCATGCACTTTGCGCGAGGGAATCTGGCCCGCGATGATTTTGCAAAAAATACAGTTCGAATCGCTCATCATTCAGACACCTTCGCGATCATTCGGTCACAGGGCGCTGCGCGTTCAGACGCACCATGCCCAAGACAATCCGGTACAAAAACCAAATGGAAATCAGCCCCCATGCCAGCCAGCCTGGGAACACAAAGAAAAACCACAGCGGCAAAGTGATCAAGTAAAGGACCGCGGCCCAGAGCACCGTGCGGATGCGAAAGCTGAAGTGCGTCGCCTCCCAGCCGCTCACATCGCCTTTTTTGACCAAGTCGATGATCAAGGCCACCACCAGCAAGGCAGGCCCCAGTTGGCCGCCTGGCGCGACTGCGCTGACCGCCACGATCAGGTGCAGGATGTAACTGACCCAGCTGACCGTGAGGTCGCTGTCGTCGTTGGCAGGTGCGTTCATGGTGGGGGCTTACTCGCCTGCGGCTTCGCGTGCTTGCGCTTTGCGCAGCGCTTTTTCTTCCAGCCCGCTCAAGCCTTCACGGCGGGCCAGCTCGTTGACCACATCTGCAGGCGTCAGGCCGTAATGCGCCAGCGCGATCATGCTGTGAAACCACAGGTCAGCCACCTCGTACACCAGCTTGGAAGCGTCACCGCCGTGGTCCACATCTTTGGCGGCCATCACGGTCTCGGTCGCTTCTTCGCCAATCTTCTTCAAAAAGGCGTCAGGGCCTTTGTGCAGCAGGCGGGCCACATAGCTTTTTTCGGGATCGCCACCGTTGGCCATTTTGCGGCTTTCGATGACGGCGGCCAGACGCGCGAGCGTGTCTTCAGAGGACTGGGCCAGGGTATCGGTAGAACTCATCGTGTTCACTTGTAAATGGTTTCAGGGTCTTTCAGGACCGGGTCCACAGCCTGCCAGCCGTCCGGCTGCAAGCTCTGGAAAAAGCAGCTGTGGCGGCCCGTGTGACAGGCAATGCCAGGCTCATGGCCCAGCTGAGTGACTTTGAGGAGCACCACATCGCTGTCGCAATCGATGCGGATGTCGTGCACCGTCTGCACATGGCCGGATTCTTCGCCCTTGAACCACAGCTTGTTGCGCGAACGGCTGAAATACACCGCCCGCTTGAGCTCGGCCGTCTTTTGCAAAGCCTCGCGGTTCATCCAGGCGAACATCAACACGTTGCCAGTGTCTTTTTCTTGGGCGATCACAGGCACCAAGCCTTTGTCGTCCCATTTGATTTGATCGAGCCAGTTCATATTCACAACCTGACCGTTATGCCACGCTCGCGCATGCGTTGCTTGGCTTGTTGAACGGTGTATTCACCGTAGTGAAAGATGCTGGCCGCCAGCACGGCGTCGGCGCCGCCAATGCTCACGCCGTCGGCCAGGTGGTCGAGGTTGCCCACGCCGCCAGACGCGATCACGGGCACGCTGACGGCGTCGCTCACGGCGCGGGTCAGTTGCAGGTCAAAGCCGCTTTTGGTGCCGTCGCGGTCCATGCTGGTAAGCAGAATTTCACCTGCGCCGTATTCGGCCATTTGGGTGGCCCAGGCCACCGCGTCCAGGCCCACGTTTTTGCGGCCTCCGTGGCTGTAGACGTCCCAGCCAGGGCCTAGGGCCAAGCCGTTGGTGCCGATGCGCTGCTCGTCTTCGGCAGTGCGGCGTTTGGCGTCGATGGCAACCACGATGCACTGCGCGCCATATTTGGCCGATGCGTCACGGATGACTTGCGGGTTGGCAATCGCGGCCGAGTTGAAGCTGGTTTTGTCGGCACCCGCGTTGAGCAGGCGGCGCACATCTTCAACGGTGCGGACTCCGCCGCCCACGGTGAGCGGAATGAAGACTTGGCTGGCCACGGCTTCGATGATGTGCAGGATCACGTCGCGACCATCGCTGGTGGCGGTGATGTCGAGGAATGTGAGTTCGTCAGCGCCCTGCTCGTTGTAGCGGGCCGCGATTTCGACCGGGTCTCCGGCATCGCGCAGTTCGACAAAGTTGACGCCCTTGACCACACGACCACCGGTCACGTCAAGGCAGGGAATGATGCGTTTGGCCAGCATGGAAAGCTATCTTTTCAAAAAATCAGAGCACACGCAGGCGTTGTGCGCCCTGCCAGAAATCACCCGGCGCAATGCCAACCGGTTCGTATACCTGTGCCGCCTCGACACACAGCATGTGCTGCCAACCGTCAGCAGGCATGTCGGCCAGTGCTGCGCATTTGGCTGCACCTGGGTTCCAGACCACGGTCTGGGTCCAATCCATGTCTTGCTCAATCAACAGGGTGTGCGGGCCATCTTGCAGCTCGTAGCCTTGCGGGGCAGCGGCATAGACACGGTCAAACTCGCCCACAAAGCGCAGCTCTGGCGCTGCGCTGGCATGTCGGTCTTTGACCGCATCCCATTCGGCCTGACCACCCAGGCCAAACAATCGGGCCTGCGCCACGTCGCTGACTGCGAAATAGGTGTGCAGTGCACCGGTGAAACTGAGTGGCTTGGTGTCGGTGTTGCGCACCGCCAGTTCCACCTGCAGCGCACCGGGCGTCAATTCGATCAAAAGCATCGCTTCAAAGGACTGGTCCCACCATTGGCGTGTGGCGGCGCTGTCGTTCAACGCCAGCACCAGATGTGCCTGGTCATCTTCCAGTCGCGCGGGTTTGACCGTCCATGATTGATTGCGCGCAAAACCATGCTTGGGCAAATCACCGCGTTGGTTGAATTGGGGGAAACACACAGGAATGCCACCGCGAATGGCCGCCTGGCCATCCATCACACTTTGAGGACTCAGGTACAGACGCTCACGGCCGCCTGCCACCCAGGACAACACATGGGCACCGTGGTGCGCCACGACCAGCCGATCACCGTTGGGCAGTTGCAACTCGGTGGCAGGCAGTCCCGCAAACAGCACCTCGCGGCTGGTGGCGCCTGTGCTCATGTTCAGCCGTTCAGCTCGTCGGCGCGTTGCTGCGCCTGGGCAAAGTCCAGGTCACCGGAGTACACGGCGCGGCCACAGATCACACCCTCAACGCCCTCGTCTTCAACAGCGCACAGCTGCTCGATGTCGGCCATGTTGGACAAGCCGCCCGAAGCGATCACGGGGATGGTCAAGGCCTGGGCCAGCTTGACGGTAGCATCGATGTTGATGCCGCTGAGCATACCGTCGCGGCCGATGTCGGTGTAGATGATGGACTCGACACCCCAGTCCTGGTATTTCTTGCCCAGATCCACCACTTCGTGGCCGGTCATCTTGCTCCAGCCGTCAGTGGCGACTTTGCCATCCTTGGCGTCCAGGCCCACGATGATGTGACCACCAAACGCGGTGCAAGCGTCTTTCAAGAAACCGGGGTTCTTCACGGCAGCGGTACCGATGATCACGTACTGCAGACCACTGTCGATGTATTTTTCAATCGTGTCCAGATCGCGAATACCGCCACCCAACTGCACGGGAATGTCGCTGCCGACCTCCTTGAGGATGGCTTTGATCGCGCCAAAGTTCTGGGGCTTGCCTGCAAACGCACCGTTCAGATCCACCAAGTGCAATCGGCGAGCACCCTTTTCCAGCCAGGTGCGCGCCATGGCAGCGGGGTCATCCCCAAAGGTAGTGGCTTGGTCCATATCGCCCTGCTTGAGGCGAACGCAGTGGCCGTCTTTGAGGTCAAT
>JBEEJQ010000111.1:0-8974 GCA_041169105.1 Pseudomonadota bacterium
AAACCGGCTTCGGACTGGGCTTCATTTTGGGCGGGCTGTTCATCGGCGCTGTGGCGCTGTGGACACCTCAGGCCCACGCCCACGACTTCAAGCAAGGCGATCTGGTGATCGACCACCCCTATGCCACACCCAGCCTGGCGGGCACGCGCAACGGCAGTGTGTACTTCAAAGGCCTGCGCAACCGGGGCGGCCAAGCCGACCGTTTGATCGCCGCCAAGAGCGCGGTGGCCGAGCGGGTTGAGCTGCACCAGATGCAAATGGACGGGCCAGTCATGCGCATGCGTGAAGTGCCCGCCATTGAGCTGCCTGCGCGCACCGAAGTCAACCTGCGCCACGGCGGTGCGGGCACACACCACCTGATGCTGATCAATCTGAATCAGCCCTTGAAAGATGGCGACCGCTTCGACCTGGAGCTGGTCTTTGAAAAAGCCGGAACCCGGCGTGTGAACGTCTGGGTGCAAACACCGCGCTCGGGCAATGCCAGCCAGGCACATCAACACTGAAACCCACCAAGAGACCTTTATGAAACAACTCTTCATCACAGCTGCCGCCCTGGCACTGGCCGCTTGCAGCACAGTGCCCAGCACGCCCAAAACCGCGCAGGTGTCGCTCAACTTTGCGGCGCAAATCAACGGCCAGCCGTTTGCCTGCGGCCAGCGTTACGACGGCGTGGGCACCACACGTTCGAGCATCACGCCCAGCGACTTCCGCATGTATGTGAGCGAGGTGAAGTTGTTGCGCCAAGACGGCAGTGCCGTGCCAGTGCAACTGACGCAAGACGGCATGTGGCAGCACCAAAACGTGGCCCTGATCGATTTTGAAAACGGCACCGGCCCCTGCCGCAATGGCACCACCGCCACCAACACCGCCGTGCGTGGCCAAGTGCCTGCGGGCGACTATGTGGGTGTGGAGTTGACCGTGGGCGTGCCCTTTGCGCAAAACCACCAAGACCCGACCGTGGCCCCCGCGCCACTCAACTCCACGGCCATGTTCTGGAACTGGCAAGGCGGCTACAAGTTCATCAAGTTCGACACCACCAGCAGCGGCATCAGCACCGACAAACCGGCTGCCCCCAACGCCATGGGCCCCGTCACGCGCTATTCGGTGCACCTGGGCAGCACAGCATGCGCGGGTGACAGCAAAACCCAAGCCCCCAGCGCCTGCCAAAACCCCAACCGCATGACCGTGCGCCTCAACCAGTTTGACCTGGCCAAAAACACCGTGGTGGTGGACATGGGCGCGGTGTTGGCACAGGCCAATGTGGACGTGAACGCCAAAGGCACATCGCCCGGCTGCATGAGCTTTTTGAAAGACGCCGACTGCCCGCCCGTGATGAGCGCTCTGGGCTTGGCCTACGACGGCGTGGCCGCTGCTGGCCCGCAACGCCTGTTGTCCCAGCGCTGATCGGTCATGAAGCGCTTGCCCCGCTCCCTCGTGTTGTGGCCCGCTTTGGTGCTGGGCTGGGTGCTGCTCAGCGGCAGCGCCTTGCAGGCGTACCACTGGGGGCTGCCCGCATGGGTGCCCCGCCCGGTGGAGCCGGCCGACAACCCCATGAGCGCGGCCAAGGTCGAGCTGGGGCGGCACTTGTTTTATGACCAGCGCCTGTCGGCCGACAACAGCATGTCGTGCGCCAGCTGCCACCACCAGGACAAGGCCTTCACCGATGGGCTGGCCTTGTCTGAAGGCGTGACGAAGGAGCAAGGCAGCCGCAGCGCCATGTCGCTGGCCAATGTGGCGTACCTGCCTGTGCTGACCTGGGCGAATCCCAATCTGACCGCGCTGGAGGTGCAAGCCTTGGTGCCGCTGTTTGGCGAGCACCCGGTTGAGATGGGCATGGCAGGGAAAGAGAAAGAGCTGTTTGCACGCCTGCAAGCCGATGCGCGTTACCGCGAACTGTTTGCCAAAGCCTTCCCGGCCGAGGCAAGCCAGGGCGCGCAGGCGCTGTATTCGCTCAGCACCCTGACCAAAGCGCTCGGCAGTTTTCAGCGCAGCCTGTTGTCGTTTGACAGCCCTTATGACCGCTACCAGTACGGCGGACAAAAAGACGCCATCAGCGCATCGGCCAAGCGCGGCGAAGCGTTGTTCTTTGGCGAAAAGATGGAGTGCTACCACTGCCACGGCGGCTTCACCTTCACCGACAACATCCGTCACCAAAAACTGCCGTTGGCCGAACAAGGCTTTCACAACACCGGGCTGTACAACCTGGATGGCCGGGGCGCGTATCCGGCCAACAACGTCGGCATCAGCGAGCTGACGGGCAACCCCGACGACATGGGCCAGTTCCGCACGCCCACGCTGCGCAACGTGGCGCTCACCGCGCCCTACATGCACGACGGCTCGATCCCAACACTGCAACAAGTCATCCGCGAGCACTACGCCCAGGCGGGCCGCGCAGGCAACACCCCTGCAGGCCCCAACCCCATGCGCAGTTCGCTGATCGCGGGGTTTGAAGTGAGCGAGCAAGAAGTCACTGACTTGGTGGCGTTTTTGAATGCGCTGACGGACAAAACCTTCGTTGAGAACCCACGTCACGGCAACCCGTGGACGGCGCGTCGGTGAGTCTCTGCATGTCGACCCGAAACCGAGCACACCCCATGGTCTCCCTTGACTCGGGTCAAGCATCGCCTGTGTTTTGAGATAATCCACATCATGTACACCACCTCCCAAACACTGCGCCACCTGGCCCGCCTTGTGCTGGTCTGGTACGTGCTGTTTGTGGGTGTGTCGGTTTTGGCGGCCACCTTGCAGCCCAAAACCATGGACGTGGTGTGCTCCACCATGGGCATCATGAAGGTGGTGGTGCAGGGCGAGGGCGGAGACACCCAAGTGAGCTCCAGCATGGACTGCCCGCTGTGCGCCCACGCCACGCCCGCCTTGCCACCGCCCACGGTGGCGGCACTGATCCATGTGCCCGATGCCCGCTCGCACATCGCGCAGCGACTGCCCGAAGCCGTGCTGATCGCACGCACGGCCCCGCCTCTGCCCTCTCGCGGGCCCCCTGAACTGATCTGATCGCCGCAAGGCCACTTGGCTTCACCCGAATGTGTACGGGTGATTTCTTTTCGCGTGCATGGCTGTGCCTGCTCGCCCAGATTCGTTCAGATCATGAAAACAATATTTCGTCTCTCTCCCATCGCCCTGGCATTGGCTGTGTATGCCTCTGGCCCCCATGCGTTTGCGCAAACCCAAGCTCTGGAGGTGCTGGTCACTGCCCCAGCGGTCATTGACAGCAACAGCACCGATGACATGGCCGGGTTTAAAACCACGGTGACGTCGCGCCAAATCGAAGACTTGAACGCCATCGACGCCGCCGCAGCTTTGCGCCGAACGCCCGGCGTCAGCATTTCGCGCTTCAACCCTGTGGGCTCGTTTGGTGGCGAGGAAGGCGGCGCGGTTTATATCCGCGGCATGGGCACCAGTCGGCCAGGCAGTGAGATCAAAACCTACATCGATGGTGTGCCCTTTTACATGGGCATCTGGAACCACCCCTTGCTGGATTTGTTGCCCCTCAACGGCATGTCACGCATCGATGTGATCAAGGGGCCTCAACTGCACGAATTTGGCAACACCTTTGGTGCGATTGCCTTGTCGCCCAAGAAAGCGCGTGCGACCGATGGCGTGTCGGGTGATGTCAGTGTTCGGGCAGGTAGTTTTGGCACGGTGGCTGAGCAAGTGGATGTCCAGGGGCGTCAAGGCGACTGGGACTTCAGCTTGGCACAAGGGTACGCGTCGTCCGATGGTCACCGTCCCGACGCCAAAGGCCGTTTGAACAATGTGATGGGGCAGCTGGGACATCAGATTGACCGCAACTGGTCGGTCCGCCTCTTGGCCATGAGCACGCAAAACAGCGCAACAGACCCTGGCCATGCGACGACGCTTGCCAACAAAGGTCAAACCTACGACACCCAAGGCGATTTGTTGGCCTTGACCGTGGCTCATCAGCACGATGCTGCGCAGGGCAGCTTCAAGCTGTACAGCACCGAGGGCTATGGGGAGCAAAAACCGGGTCTGAAATCCAGCTTCAAAACATCGGGTTTGCGCTGGCGCGAAAGCCTGCAGCCTTGGCAAGGTGGCCAGGTGCAGGCGGGGCTGGATGTGGACAAAATCGGTGGCGATGTGGCGACCGTGGGCTTCATCCCGCCAGACTTGCGAGTGACGTCGCCGTTTGTGGCTGTCAGCCACAAGTTTGAGCTGGGTCAGGGCTGGACGGCCACACCATCCGCAGGTCTTCGTCGCTACGAACACAATGTGCTCAAGTCAGAATCTGCACACCAAGCGGGCGTGGTGCTGGCACAAGGCGAACGATTGGCTTTGCGTGCGCAAGTGTCCAAGGGCATCAGCTATCCCGGTCTGGATGCGGCAGTGCTGTCACACTTGATCCCGGCTTTGAGCAACAGCTGGAAAAGCTTGGGCGCTGAGCGGCTGGATCATCAGGAGTTGGGTGCCACCTGGAAGCCGCAGCAGGGGACCAGCGTGGATGTGTCTGTGTTCAAGGACCGCGTCAAGGATCGCTACATCTTTGCCTTCCCCCCGGCGGTTTCTGCCCCAAGTTTTGTCAACATGGGCAGCTATGAGGTCACGGGATCGGAGCTGACATGGGCGCAATCCCTGGGACAGTCTTGGCAGTGGTTTGCAGGCTGGACACATCTGAACAGCAGCAAAGCTGATTTGCCCTACGCACCCGAGAACAGCCTGACCGCAGGGGTCAATTGGCAACAAGGTGCATGGCGAGTCAGTGCCGATGCGCAACATCAATCGGCCATGGTCGTTTTGGGCCAAGCTCGAAATGGCAGCCCCAATTTGACGCAAGTGCCCAGTTTCACCGTGGCCAATTTGCGCATGGGCTACAAACTCCCACAGCTGGGACAGCGTGGAGAGGTGTTTGCTGCAGTCGAAAATATTTTCGACAAAACGTATGCATTCCGCGAAGGCTATCCCATGCCAGGTCGCGCCCTGCAGCTGGGTGTGAAAGCCAGCTTCTGAACGGGTGCTGCACCATGAAACACATCACCCACATGGCCTTGACGCTCTCCTTGGCGGCCCACCTGAACATGGTCATGGCGCATCCAGATGCAGCCGTGAAGACTGCACCTGAGCAGGCGCAAGCCCAAGCGATCGTTCATGTTTTGAAAAAACAGTTTGACAAACCTCAGTCGCCACTCACCGTCACACCAGTGGCGGTGGAGGGGGGGTGGGCCGTTGCGGGCTGGTTGCAAGACGTGCGCGGTGGTCGTGCGCTGCTCAACAAGCGGCATGGTCAATGGGTGATCGTGGTTTGTGGTGGCGACGGCTTGCGCCAAGCGAGCACGCTTGCTCAGACCGGCATGAAAGCCGCAGAAGCCCAGGCGCTGGCCATGAAGCTGCAGGCCGCAGAAAGCCGTCTGCCCGCAGAAACCCTCAGGAAGTTCGCCTCCTTCGAGGGCATGTTGCGAGTGGATGGTGGCGCACATGGTGCGCACGCTACTCACCCCAAGCATTGAGTAGCAGGCCTTTGACCAGGCCAGCCATAACGAGTCACTGGCCTGGCTTCTGAGCCTGGTTTCCAAGACCCAACGGGTCATGAATTCAACAATCCATGGACAGCACAATGACATTTCATATTTCTCGTCTCTCCCCTGTGGCGCTGGCCACATTGGCGTTTTGCAATACGTGCGTGCAGGCCTGATGCCTATTCCTAATCTCAATCGTTCGAAATTCAATCTTTCTCTATCTTTTTCATCATGAAAAAATCAATTTCTCAATACCAACGCAAACAATCACCTGTCGCACTGGGTGCAGCACTGTTCGTCGCAGCCTTGGGGGGTGTGAGCATTGCTCACGCCCAGACGACTGCAACCGCAGTCGGTGAAGTGCTGGTCAGTGCACCCAAGGGCGCACTGGACACGCGCCAGGTGTTCACCTCGGTCAACATCCTGCCCTCTGAGCGTATCGAAGAGCAGGTGACGCTCAATAATTGGCAGTTGTTTGAGCAGGTTCCTGGCGTGCAAATCACGCAGTTCGGACAGGGCAATACATCGGGCAAATTTTCCTTGCGTGGCTTCAATGGCGAAGGCGAAATCAACGCTGTCAAGTTGTTGATCGATGGCGTGCCTTCCAACAGCAATGATGGGAACATGCCGTACATTGATTTGGCCCCCAAGTTGAACATCGAAGCCATTGAGGTGGTGCGTGGGACCAATGATCCGCGCTATGGTTTGCACAACATTGCGGGATCAGCCAACATCATCACCAAGCAAGGGGGCAATGAGCGTCAGCTGCGCTTGACCACCGGTTCGTTTGGCACGCAAGAGGCACAAGCGGCGTTGGGCATCGAAAAAGATGGGTTCTCGCAAAATTACGCACTGAATTACCAGAATTCAGATGGGCATCGTGCTCACTCGGCTTCGGAGAATGTCGGTTTTTCGGGCAAATGGTTTTTGACTTCACAAGACAAAAATTCACGTGTGGGGCTGATCGCACGCCGCTATGAAGGCAAAGCGCAGGAAGCGGGTTATTTGACTGCGGCTCAGGCCAAGGCTGATCCGCTACAGTCCCCGGCTTACAACGTGAGCGATGAGGACAAGCGTGTCGTGTCGCAACTGGCCTTGCAAGCTGAGCACCGTTTATCTGCGCAATGGGTGGGTTCAGCACAGGTGTACAGCAACGCCATCAACGATCGCCGCTTTGTGAAGTTTTCTGCAGGCACTTCTCAGCAAGAACGTGTGGTCGATGAGCAGCATGTTGGAGCGTCAGCCCAGTTGACATGGCGAGCTGGCCAAACGGCCTTGGGTGACACGACTGTTGTCACTGGTGTGGATATGGAACGCCAGGACAATGTCAGTGAGCGTTACACCACAGCCACACAGGTGCGGACAGCGCAAACACGCAATCAACAATTTGACTTCAATACCGCCGGTGCATTCGTTCAAGCTGTCCTCAAACCTGCTGACCAGTGGACTTTGGTGCCCGCCTGGCGCGTGGACAAGGTCAGCGGAAATTACACCAACAGGTTGAACAACAGGGTGTATGCCATCAATGATTACGGTTTGGTCAATCAGCCCAAGATCAGCGCAATCTATCAACTGTCAGACGCTGCGTCGGTTTACGGTAACTGGGGTAAATCGTTTCAAGTGGGTGTCGGCACAGCGTCCTACAAAGTCAACCAGGTTAATGATTTGGAGCCTTCCATCAATCAAGGTTGGGAAACTGGTCTGAAGTTCAAGCCGGTCAGCTGGCTGGATGGTCGTGTCGCTGCGTGGCGACAAACGGCCAGCAATGAAGCTCGACGCAAGCTCAATGATCCTGCCAATGATTCGGAAAACATCGGCAAGACCCAGCGGCAGGGTTTGGATGTCGAAATCAATGCCCGTCCCGATGCGAAGACGCGTTTGTGGGCTTCGGCATCGCTGCAGCGATCCAAAATTCTTTTTGCTGAAACGGCAAGTACCGTGGGCAAAGAAATTGATCATGTACCTCACCAGTTGATCAATTTGGGTGGCGAGTACCAAGCGACGGATGCGCTAAAACTGGCCGCCTGGATCAACCACCAGAGCGACAGTTATCTGGAAAGGACCAACGCCACTGGTCAGTTCGGCGGCTATACCTTGCTCAATGCATCAGCCCGCTATCAGGTCAATCGTGAGCTGAGCATCGACTTCCAGGCACGTAATTTGACCAATCAATATTACGAGTATGTTTGGTGGGATGGTTCGCAGTCTTTGCATGCACCGGCGCCCCAGCGCAGCTTTTTTGCATCGGCAACCTGGCGCTATTGAGTATGAAAAAGACCTGGAGAAAGTGGTGCTTGCGTGTCCACCTGTATCTTGGTTTGAGTGTGGGCTTCCTGTTCGCCTTGCTGGGGCTGACGGGAAGCCTGCTGGTTTTTTATCTGGATATTGATGCTGTTGCGAACCCCGCCATTCGTGTGAGTGAATCACCAGCGGTATCGATCAACCCGGACCGCGTCATTGAAAAGCTTCGTTCGGAGTTCCCAGAGCGTTTGGGGTCTTGGCGGATCGAAATGCCGCTGCACCCACAAGACCCGCTGCGCGCACGCTATTACAAGCCTGCAGAGCGCCCGACCGGGGTTTTTGCGCCTTTGTTGGTCACGCTCAACCCCCAGACACTTGAAGTGACCAGTCAGCGCTTTTGGGGTGACAGCGGCACGACCTGGATTTATGACTTGCATTACAGCTTGTTGTTGGGTCCGCAAGGCCAAGTTTGGGTGGGCTTTCTCGGCATGGCCTTGGTCATTTCTCTGACTGCCGGTCTGGCATTGTGGTGGCCGTCCCTGCGCAGTACGCGCAAGGCGCTAAAGCCCGTGATCCGGTCTGGGCGTGTCAAGCGGGTGTATGACTTGCATGTTTTGTCGGGGGTGTACAGCTTCATTTTGATGTTGATGCTCAGCGTCACAGGCGTTGCTTTGGTATGGCCGCAAGAACTGAGGGCCATGCTGTCGCTTGTCACGACGGTGCAGGCTCCTCCCCGTTCATGGGTGGCCGCTGAGCCACTGGATGGGCGAGTTCTGAGTCTGCAACAAGCGGCCGTGATCGCGCAGCAGAACTTTCCGAAGTCCGAGTTGAGGTGGCTGGAGTCTGCAGGTCAAAAGGGTGAAGCGGTGTCGATACGGCTGTACCAGCCGGGCGAGCCCGGGCGTCGATTTCCGAAAACTCAGCTGTGGTTGCACCCACAAACAGGCGATGTGCTGGCTGTGCGTGACGGCTTGGATTTGCCGTGGAGTGAGATGCTGATCAATTGGATGCATCCCTTGCACAATGGCGAGGGTTTAGGCTTATGGGGTCGAGTGCTTGTGTTGTTGACAGGTTTGCTCTTACCAGGGCTTTGGATCACAGGCTTGATCCGCTGGCGGCAAAAAGCCTATGCTAAAAAATTGATCCAGCGTGTTACGCCGTGTTGATGTGAGCATAAGTGCTAGTCATCCAGCACTTTCGTTTAAGCTTCGCTCATCACCCCTTGAGGAGACATTCATGAGCGA
>JBEEJQ010000112.1:0-8895 GCA_041169105.1 Pseudomonadota bacterium
TTGGCGATGTAAGCCTTGATCTGCGCCACATCTGCCTGCATGACTTGGACACGTTTGGGCAATTGCTCAATGCCTTCGAACTGCGCAGGCCGGTCGGGCTCGCGGCCCAAAGCCTCCACCAGGGTTGCGGCAAATTTGATGGGCAAGGCGGTCTCCAGCACGATCATGGGCACAGCAGGATTCAAATGCTCTTTGGCCACTTTCACGCCGTCAGCCGTGTGCGTGTCGATCATCACCCCATATTGGGCAAACACCTGCTGGATCGTTTGCAGGCGGTTGGCATGGGTGCTCTTGCCGCTTTCAAAGCCGTACACTGCCGCCGCCTTGGCAAAGCGTGGGTCTGCGGACAAATCGAAGGACCCTTGACGGCTCAAGCCTTCTCCAAAGATGGCGTTCACCTGCGCCGTATCGCGTTCGAGCAAGTCGCACACGAATCGCTCGAAATTGCTGGCTTTGGAAATGTCCATCGAGGGGCTCGATGTTTCGTGGGTGTCAGCCGTGCCACGCACGCGGTAAAGGCCGGTGCGGAAGAACTCATCGAGCACGTCGTTTTCGTTGGTGGCCACCACCAAACGGTCAATGGGCAAACCCATCTGGCGGGCCACATGGCCTGCGCAGACGTTGCCAAAGTTACCGCTGGGCACGGTGAAACTGACCTTTTGGTCGTTGGTTTGCGTGGCCTGGAAATAGCCCGCAAAGTAATACACCACCTGCGCCAACAAGCGGGCCCAGTTGATCGAGTTGACGGTGCCAATCTTGTACCGACGCTTGAAGTCAAGATCGTTGGACACCGACTTGACCAGATCCTGGCAATCGTCAAACACCCCTTCAATGGCGATGTTGTGGATGTTGTCATCGAGCAAGCTGAACATCTGAGCCTGCTGGAACGGACTCATGCGGCCGTGCGGGCTGGTCATGAAAACGCGAACACCCTTCTTGCCACGCATGGCGTATTCAGCGGCGCTGCCGGTGTCACCCGAGGTGGCACCAAAGATGTTGAGCTCTTCACCACGGCGGGCCAATTCGTACTCGAACAAGTTGCCCAGCAACTGCATGGCCATGTCCTTGAAGGCCAAGGTTGGACCGTTGGACAGCGCTTCCAGGTACAAGTCCGGCTTGGCGCTGCCTGCGCTTTGCAAAGGCTTGAGCGGCACGATCTGGGGCGTTCCAAACACCTTCTCGGTGTAGGTTTTCTGGCACAAGGCCTTCAAATCGTCGGCGGGAATGTCATCGATGTAAAGCGACAAAATTTCAAAGGCCAAAGCCGCATAACCTTGGCTTTGCCACACTTGGCGCAAACGCGTCAAAGCGGCTGCGTCCACCTGCGGATAAGACTCGGGCAGGTACAGACCACCATCAGGGGCCAGGCCTTCCAGCAGGATTTCGCAAAAACGTTTGCGGTCAGCGTGGCCGCGTGTGGACAGGTAACGCATCAGTTCAACTCTTCTTTGCGGATACGAACGATCGGGGCCATCACTGTGGGCAAAGCCTGCATCTGGGCCAGCACCTCGTTGAGCGTGCCTTCGCGGGTGTCGTGGGTCAGGATGATCACATCGGTCTGGTTTTCACCGGCCTGGCTGACCTGGTCGGCTTCGCGCTGCAAGACCGCATCGATGCTGATGCCGGCATCGGCCAGCAAACCCGTGAGCTTGGCCAGCACACCGGCTTGATCGGCCACGCGCAAGCGCAGGTAATAACTGGTGACGACTTCGGACATGGGCAAGACCTGAAGGTCGCTCATCGCGCCCGGCTGGAAAGCCAGATGCGGCACGCGGTTGAGCGGATCGGCCGTGTGCAAACGGGTGATGTCCACCAAGTCGGCAATCACGGCACTGGCTGTGGGCTCAGAGCCTGCACCCTTGCCGTAATACAAAGTGGTGCCTACGGCATCGCCTTGCACCATCACGGCGTTCATCGCCCCTTCCACATTGGCGATCAGGCGCTGGGTCGGCACCAGGCTGGGGTGCACGCGCAGCTCCACGCCTTGTGCTGTGCGCTTGGTGATGCCCAAAAGCTTGATGCGGTAACCCAGTTGCTCGGCGTACTTGATGTCGGCCGCACCCAATTGGGTGATGCCTTCGACATAAGCCTTGTCAAACTGAACGGGGATGCCAAACGCAATCGCGCTCATCAAGGTCACTTTGTGCGCAGCATCCACGCCTTCGATGTCGAAGGTGGGATCGGCTTCGGCGTAACCGAGACGTTGGGCTTCTTTGAGCACCACGCCAAAGTCCAGGCCCTTGTCGCGCATTTCGGACAAGATGAAGTTCGTGGTGCCATTGATGATGCCGGCGACCCACTGGATGCTGTTGGCGGTCAGGCCTTCACGCAGTGCCTTGATGATCGGGATGCCACCGGCGACGGCGGCTTCAAACGCCACCATCACGCCTTTGGCTTGGGCTGCTGCAAAAATTTCGGTGCCGTGCACGGCCAGCAAAGCCTTGTTGGCGGTGACCACATGCTTGCCTGCGGCAATCGCCTCGAGCACCAAGGCTTTGGCAATGCCATAACCACCGATCAACTCGATCACGATGTCGATTTCTGGATTGGCAATCACCTCGCGGGCATCGGCCACCACCTTGACGCCAGCACCCACCACCTCTTGGGCGCGGGCCACATTGAGGTCAGCCACCATGGCGATTTCAATGCCACGGCCAGCACGGCGCTGGATTTCTTCCTGGTTACGCTTGAGCACATTGAAAGTGCCACTGCCCACGGTACCAATGCCCAACAGGCCTACTTTGATCGGTTTCATCGACTTCTCTTCTACGGTTCGCGCTGGTATGTCCAGCGCTTGATTCAAAAAACTCAGGCCACCAAATGATCGGTGCCAAAACGCTTACGGGCAGCTTCCAGGAAGCGGGCCACCCGGCCAATCGCCTCACGCAAATCATCGACGTGCGGCAAGAACACAATCCGGAAATGGTCTGGATCGGGCCAGTTGAAGCCCGTGCCCTGCACCAACATGACTTTGGTTTCTTCCAGCAAATGCAAGAAGAAATCCTGATCGTCCTGGATGGGATAAATCTTGGGGTCCAGCTTGGGGAACATGTACAAGGCGGCTTTGGGCTTGACGCAGCTGACGCCCGGAATGGCCGTGATCAGCTCGTAGGCCAAATCACGCTGTTTGCGCAAACGACCGCCCTCACCCACCAATTCATTGATGCTCTGGTGTCCGCCCAAGGCGGTCTGGATCGCCCATTGCCCGGGCACATTGGCACACAAGCGCATGTTCGAGAGCATATTCAGGCCCTCGATGTAGTCCTTGGCTGCCTTCTTGTCGCCAGAGATCACCATCCAGCCAGCGCGGTAGCCGCACGAACGGTAGCTCTTGGACAAGGAGTTGAACGTCAAGGTCAAGACATCTTCTGACAAGCTGCCCAAAGGTGTGTGCTGGATGCCGTCGTACAGGACCTTGTCGTACACCTCGTCAGCAAAGATCACCAAGCCATGTTCACGAGCGATGGCGACGATGCCCCGCAGCAACTCATCGGAATACAAAGCGCCCGTTGGATTGTTCGGGTTGATCACCACAATGCCCTTGGTGCGCGGGGTGACCTTGGCGCGAATATCGTCCAGATCGGGCATCCAGCCATTGGCCTCTTCGCAGCGGTAATGCACAGGTGTGCCGCCCGACAAACTGGCAGCGGCCGTCCACAAGGGGTAGTCTGGAGACGGCAAGAGCAACTCGTCGCCATCGTCGAGCAAACCATTGGTGGCCATGACGATCAATTCGCTGGCTCCGTTGCCCAAGTAAATGTCGTCCAGCGTGACGCCCAAAATGCCTTGCTTTTGGGTCTCGTGCATCACGGCTTTGCGCGCCGCAAAAATGCCTTTGCTGTCCGAATAACCGGCCGAATTGGGCAGGTTGCGGATCATGTCTTGTTGGATTTCCTCAGGCGCATCAAAGCCGAAAACCGCCAGGTTGCCGATGTTCAATTTGATGATCTTGTGCCCATCCTCTTCCATCTGACGAGCGCGGTCCATGATGGGGCCACGGATGTCATAACAGACGTTGGCGAGCTTGGCGGATTTCTGAATGGGCTTCAAAGTGCCTCCAAAGGCTTGGTTATGAGGGAAAACCTATAATTTGACCACAATTTCAGGCCCATATCGGCCTCCGCCCGAGCGTCTTGAAGCTCAAATGTGAACACCCCATGAAACTCCAGCCCGACAAGTCCAACGCCCCCACCATCAATGCCCACGGACCTGGCTGGATTGAGGTCAATGGCGAAAAGCACACCGAGTCATTGGTGGTCAGCAGTTTGGATGGCGTGGCCTCCTGGACATGGGGCCCCAAGAACTTCAGCGAACTCGATGCACAGGCGTTTGAAGCGCTGGCGCAAAACGGTGTGGAGCTGGTGATTTTGGGCTGCGGCAAAAAGCTGCAATTTCCACCCGCCTCGATGTTGGCCCCGTTGATCACCAAAGGCATTGGGCTCGAAAGCATGGACACCCTGGCCGCTTGTCGCACCTACAACATCCTGGCCAGCGAAGGCCGCAAAGTGTTTGCAGCACTTCTGATCGAACCCTAAAGCATGCATTTTCCTGGCCATGCACTTCATCATTAACGGGTAACTGCAACCCCCTCTTTCAGAGTAAAATAGAAGGTTGTCAAGGCCTACGGCCTTTAGCGATGCTGACGCCAACCGATGGTGGCAAACGCTCAACCAGTGAAGCGAGTTCTAAGTTTTATGGCGATCGTTCTGAACAAACCCCTCCCCGAATTTGAAGCGAACGCCACCGGCGGTTTGAAAGTTTCGAACGTCTCCCATGTGGGCCAAACCGTTGTGCTGTACTTCTACCCCAAGGACAACACCCCTGGCTGCACCACAGAAGCCATGCAGTTTCGCGACAAGTACAAAGATTTTGTCAAAGCCGGCGCCGCCGTCTTTGGCGTTTCGCGTGACAACATGAAATCGCACGATGATTTCAAAACCAAACTCGAATTGCCGTTTGAATTGATCGCCGACACCGAAGAAAAAATGTGCCACATGTTCGGCGTGGTCAAAAACAAAATCATGTACGGCAAAAAGGTCAAGGGCATCGAGCGCAGCACCTTCCTGATCGGTGCCGACGGCACACTCAAGCAAGAGTGGCGCGGCCTGAAAGTCCCCGGTCATGTGGAGGAAGTTCTCAAAGCTGTGAAGGACCTGAAAAAGGCCAAGTGATTTTTCAAATCATTTTCCGGAGGTGTCTTGGGGCTCATGCATAATGAACCCATGCCGATGAAAATCAGCCCTGCACTCCACGACAAAGCCGCCTTGGCCTCCAGGCGGCTTTTTCTTTTTTAGTCGGCATTTTTTCCATCTTTTCAAGAGGCCCTTTGTCCATGCCACTGCCACCCGCCCCCACCAAACGCGCCAGCCGTCTGACCCACAAGGCCTTTGACACGCCGCTCGCTGACGAAGACAGTGCCACGCCTGAAGTCACCAGCACAGCTGTCCCTGCTGCCGCCCCCTCAGCCAAACGACCCGCCAAACCCAGCAAAGCTGCCGCAGCTCGGCCAGCAGATGTGGCGGCAACGCCTCAAGCCTCAACCGCCTCCACCAAGCCGGGCAAAGACGTCAAGCCCGCACGCAAGCGCCATGCGGGACCGACCAAGCTGTTCGTGCTGGACACCAATGTGCTCATGCACGACCCCATGAGCTTGTTCCGGTTTGAGGAACACGATGTCTTTTTGCCCATGATCGTGCTCGAAGAGCTCGATGGCCACAAAAAAGGCATGACGGAAGTCGCCCGCAATGCCCGCCAGGCCAGCCGCTCTTTGGATGCACTGGCATCGGCACAAGGCGCGGATCTGGGCAAAGGCTCCCCCCTCAACACCACCGGTTACAGCGACGCATTGGGTCAGCTGTATTTCCAGACACAGGCACTGGATTTGAGCCTGCCACTGGCTCTGCCACAAGGCAAGGCCGATAACCAGATCCTGGGCGTGGTCAAGGCACTGGGCGAACTGCACAAGCCCCGTGAAGTGGTGCTGGTCTCCAAAGACATCAACATGCGGGTCAAAGCACGGGCTTTGGGCCTGCAAGCCGAGGACTACCAGAACGACAAAACCCTGGAAGACGGCGATCTGCTCTACCCTGGCTCCTACGCCTTGCCAACTGACTTCTGGACCAAGCACGGCAAATCGGTGGAAAGCTGGCAACAAGGCACACACACCTACTACCGGATCACCGGCCCGGTGGTGCCCAGCCTGTTCATGAACCAATTCGTTTATTTTGAAGCGCCCGGCGAGCCCAGCCTGTATGCCCGCGTCACTGAAATTCGCGGCAAAACTGCCGTGCTGCGCACACTCAAGGACTTCACCTCACAAAAGAACGCGGTCTGGGGCGTGACCACGCGCAACCGAGAGCAGAACTTCGCGATGAACCTGCTGACCGATCCCGATGTGGACTTCGTGACACTGGCAGGCACGGCCGGTACTGGCAAGACCTTGATGGCCTTGGCCGCCGGCTTGACGCAGGTACTGGACGATCGCCGTTACACCGAAATCATCATGACCCGCGCCACGGTGAGCGTGGGCGAGGACATTGGCTTCTTGCCTGGCACCGAAGAAGAAAAAATGGGCCCCTGGATGGGCGCGCTCGATGACAACCTGGAGTTTCTGGCCAAGGGCGATGGCGGCAATGCCGGTGAATGGGGTCGCGCGGCCACCAACGAACTGATCAAGAGCCGCATCAAGATCAAGAGCATGAACTTCATGCGTGGCCGCACCTTCATGAACAAGTACGTGATCATCGATGAGGCGCAAAACCTGACGCCCAAGCAGATGAAGACCTTGATCACCCGTGCTGGACCGGGGACCAAAATCATCTGCATGGGCAACTTGGCCCAGATCGACACGCCCTACTTGACCGAAGGCTCTTCAGGCCTGACCTATGCCGTAGACCGTTTCAAAGGTTGGGCCCATGGCGGGCACATCACGCTGGCCCGTGGAGAGCGCTCGCGCCTGGCCGATTTCGCCAGCGAAACGCTCTAAGGCCCTTGCGGCGACGATCAATAGTCGTCGCTGCCCAAACCGCCGGAGGCCAGACTTTCGAAGCGGGTCAGGTTCTTCAGGAAAGCCAAACGAACGGTCCCGGTGGGGCCGTTTCGTTGCTTGCCGATGATGATCTCGGCCACGCCAGGGTCTTTCGAATCTTTGTTGTAGTAATCGTCGCGGTAGATGAACATGATGATGTCGGCATCCTGTTCAATCGCGCCCGATTCCCGCAAGTCACTCATCATGGGCCGCTTGTCGGTGCGTTGTTCCACGCTTCGGTTGAGCTGCGAGAGCGCAATGACAGGGCACTGCAGTTCTTTGGCCAGCATTTTCAGGCCCCGCGAGATCTCACCCAATTCGGTGGCGCGGTTGTCACCGCCTGATCCACCCGAGCCGCTCATGAGCTGCAGGTAGTCGACCACGATCAGGCCCAACTTGCCGCATTGTCGGGCCAGACGGCGTGCATTGGCACGCAACTCCGATGGGGTGAGGCCTGGCGTTTCATCGATGTGCAGTGACACCGTGCGCAGCTTCTCAATGGCTTCGGTCAAGCGCGGCCATTCTTCATCGGTCAATTTACCGGTGCGCAAATGGCCTTGGTCCACGCGGCCAATCGAACCCACCACACGAACGGCCAGCTGAGAAGCGCCCATTTCCATGGAGAACACCGCCACAGGCAGGCCTTCATTGAGCGCCACATGTTCGGCGATGTTGATCGCAAATGCGGTTTTGCCCATCGAAGGACGTGCCGCCAGCACCACCATGTCACCGGGCTGCAAACCCGACGTCATGCGGTCCAGATCGTAAAAACCCGTGGGCACGCCCGTGATGTCGTTCGGGTTGTCCGCCATCTCCTGCACGCGGTCCAGCAGCTCCACCACCAGCGAATCCATCGACTGGAAGCCCTGCTTCATGCGCGAGCCTTCTTCACCGATGTTGAAGATCTTTTGCTCGGCCTCATCCAGGATGCGGTCAATGGCCTTGCCTTGTGGGTTGAAGGCGTTGGTCGCGATCTCATCGCTGGCCGAAACCAACTTGCGCAAAATGGAACGTTCACGAACGATCTCGGCGTAGCGCCGGATGTTGCTGGCGCTGGGCACATATTGCGCCAAGGAGTTCAGATAGGCCAAACCGCCCATCTCATCGGCCTTGCCCTGGTTTTGCAATTGCTCACTGACGGTGATCACGTCTGCAGGCTTGGACGCGTTGATCAAAGCACCGATGGCGCAGTAAATCAGTTTGTGCTCATGTCGGTAGAAATCGTTGTCCACCAGCAAATCGCCCACCCGATCCCAAGCACCGTTGTCGAGCAGCAGTCCCCCGAGCACACTGGATTCAGCCTCGATGGAATGCGGAGGCACGCGCAGTTTGGCCACTTGGCTGTCAGACGACAGATCGGCGGGAAACTCGTTCAAATGGTTCGAAAAGACAGCAGACATTGAGGGGGACAACTTAAAAGGTCATGGTACTCGGCCACATCCCATGCGTCACGGGATAAGTCTGTGGATAAGCATGGGAAATGCGGTGATCAATGTGGGACAACGGCCACATGGCTACCAAAGGCATACAAGTCCAATAAAAAAGCCGCCAAGCTCACGCTGGCGGCTTTTGTCGGGATGAACCGGTGATCAGGCTGTTTCGCCGTAGACCGTCACGGTGACATCCACCACCACGTCGGTGTGCAAAGCCACAGACACAGTGGAATCGCTCACGATCTTGATGGGACCGTGGGGCATGCGGATCTGAGACTTCACCAGGTTGTAGCCTTGCTTGTTCAGTTCTTCAGCGATGTCGTGGTTGGTCACAGAACCAAACAAACGGCCATCCACACCGGCTTTTTGGGTCAGCTTGACGACCACGCCAGCGAGTTTCTCGCCTTGGGCTTGGGCTTCGGCCAACTTGGCAGC
>JBEEJQ010000113.1:0-8638 GCA_041169105.1 Pseudomonadota bacterium
GTCGGCGATGCGGTGGGCAGACAGGCGCAAATCCGCGGCCACCACGGTGTCGCGGAAATCTGCTTTTTCCTGCCCTTTGACCGCATCCCACAAGCGAGCACGAATGTCAAAACGGCCGTCGGCCAGCCGTGTGACCGAGCCGGCCAACAAGGCTTCGGCCGACAGCTGACGCCAGACCGACCAATCGGGGCGGCTGACTTCATCCAGCTGCGCGCTGCCTGCGGACAAGCCCTTGAACTGGCCGCTGCGCTCCAGATCGGCCTGCACGATGGCGGCCATTTTTTGGGGCGACTGCGCTTCCCCTTTGAAAGGGGCCACCACCACGGGCAGCTGGGTCATGCCCACACCCGTCACTTCAACGCGAAATTGCGCCCAGGCAGGCAGGCCCCAAAGCAGCAAAGCCGGCAGCGCCAACAGCCAAGGCAAGCAGTTCGATCGGATCGACAACAGTTTCATGTGCAGCACAGTGCAATGACCTCCAAAGACAGGCCCTGATCGTACACCGTTCAAGCAGCGTTTCAGGCCAAACAGGCCGTGCTGAAACACACAAGAATCTCCCAAATCGGCCTCAGCGGGGAGCTGCTTACAATCAAAGTACCCATGAACGATCCTCAAACCATCGCGCCACAGAGCGGCATTCGCGCCCGAATGCTCAAATTAGCCCCCTATTTCGCCAAGCAACGCGGCGTTTGGGCTCTGGCCATGGGGGCCACCTTGGTGGCGGCCTTAACGGAACCTTTGATTCCTGCGCTTTTTCAGCCTTTGCTGGACAAGGGTTTTGCAGAAAACAGCCTGCCTTTGTGGTCGATTCCCCTGGTGGTGATTGGCCTGTTCACTTTGCGCGGGCTGGCACATTTCACCGGTCAATACGCCATGGCCAAGGTCACCAACGACGGCATGGAGAAACTGCGGGCGGATTTGTTCCGCCAATTGGTCCATGCCGATTTGTCACTGTTTGGCCGCCAATCTGCCAGCGCCTTGTCCAACACCGTGGTGTACGAAGTACAAAACGGTGCCGCTCAACTGGTCTCCGCCGTGATTGGCTTGACACGCGACGGCTTCACTTTGTTGGCCCTTGTCGGCTACCTGATGTGGCTCAACTGGCAGCTCACCCTGGTGGTCTTCACGGTTGCCCCGGGTCTGAGCTTCATCATGAAGGCCTTGTCCAAACGCCTTTACCGGCTCACACGCGAAAGCCAACAGGCCACCGATGATTTGGCCTATGTGGTTGAAGAGAACGTGTTGGCCCATCGCATGGTCCGCCTGCATGGCGCACAAACACAACAAATGGGCCGTTTTACCCAACTGGCCCAACGTCTGCGCCAGCTGGCCCTCAAGTCCACGGCGGCTTCTGCAGCCATGACCCCTTTGACACAGATCATGGCGGCCATCGCTTTGTCCTTGGTCCTGATGATCGCCCTCATGCAAAGCCGAGGTGCCGACTCCGGGGCTACCGTGGGCGGTTTTGTCTCCTTCATCACCGCCATGCTGATGCTGGTGGCGCCCATCAAACGCCTGGCCGATGTGGCCAACCCCATCACCCGGGGTCTGGCCGCGCTGGAGCGTGGCCTTTCACTCATGCAAGACGCCCCCGAGGAAACACAAGGCACACACCAAAGCCCTCGTGCAAAGGGCTTGATTGAATGGCGGGATGTGAAGTTGCAGTTCCAACCAGACAGCGCACCAGCACTCGCCGGCATCGATTTGCGTGTGGCACCTGGCGAAACCGTGGCTTTGGTGGGCACCTCGGGTGCAGGCAAAACCACCCTGATCCAACTGTTGCCCCGTTTTTTGATCCCCAGCTCGGGTCAAGTGCGTCTGGATGATGTGGCCCTGGAAGATTGGCAACTGGCCAGCTTGCGTCAACAAATCGCCATGGTCAGCCAGGACGTGGTCATGCTCAATGAGAGCCTGGCCGAAAACGTCTGCCTGGGCCAGACCGCTGACCGCCAGCGCATACAGGCATGCCTGGAAGCGGCCAACCTGTGGTCACACGTGAGCCAACTGCCCCAAGGCATGGACACCCTGCTGGGGCACAACGCCAGCCAGCTGTCCGGCGGCCAGCGGCAGCGCCTGGCGATCGCCCGCGCCCTCTACAAAGATGCGCCCATTTTGATTCTGGACGAAGCGACCTCGGCTTTGGACAATGAATCGGAACGTCTGGTGCAGGACGCGCTGCAAAAGCTCATGCAAGGCCGCACCACGCTGATCGTGGCGCACCGCCTGTCCACCATCGAGCATGCTGACCGCGTGGTGGTCATGGACAAAGGCCGCATCGTGGAGCAAGGTGCGCCTGCGCAACTGCTGGCAGCAGGGGGCGCTTATGCCCGCTTGCACCACCGGGGTGAATGGACGGCCCCTGAGGCTTGAACCGAAGGCTCAGAGCAAGACGATGTCGTATTGCTCCGGGCCCATCGTAGACTCCACCTGCAAGGAAATCGGCTTGGCGATGAAATCCGACAAGCCGGCCAGGTGCTGGCTTTCTTCGTCGAGCAGCAAATCGATCACGGCAGCACCCGCCACCACACGAAACTCTCGCGGGTTGAACTGACGCGCTTCACGCAATATTTCGCGCAAGATGTCGTAGGCCACCGATCGGGCCGTCTTGACAATGCCTTTGCCTTGGCAACTGGGGCATGGCTCGCACAGCATGTGGGCCAATGATTCACGGGTGCGTTTGCGGGTCATCTCCAGTAAACCCAAGGACGAAAATCCGCCGGCCATGGTCTTGACGCGGTCACGCGAGAGCTGTTTGCGGAACTCGGCCAGCACCGCATCTTGATGATCGCTGCGCGACATGTCGATGAAGTCGGCAATGATGATGCCGCCCAGATTGCGCAGGCGCAATTGCCGAGCAATGGCTTGCGCGGCTTCCAAATTGGTTTTGAAGATGGTGTCTTCAAAGTTACGGGCACCGACATAACCGCCGGTGTTCACATCCACCGTGGTCAGGGCCTCGGTCTGGTCGATGATCAGGTAACCGCCCGACTTCAAATCCACTCGACGCCCCAAGGCGCGGGCAATTTCCTCATCGATCGAGTACAGGTCAAAGATCGGGCGTTCACCCTTGTAGTGCTGCAAACGCTCGGTCGCCTTGGGCATGAACTCCCGGCCAAACTCGACCAGCTGAGCGTATTGCTCTTGAGAATCGATGCGGATGCTTTGGGTGACCTCGCCCACCAGATCGCGCAGGACGCGCTGCAAGAGCGTTAAGTCTTGGTGTAGCAAGGACGCTGGCGGCAAGCGCATCGACGCGTCTTTGATGCGGGCCCAGGTCTTGCGCAGGTAAGCGATGTCGTCTTGCAACTCTTCGTCGCTGGAGTCTTCGGCATTGGTGCGCAAAATGAAGCCCCCACCGGCTGGCCCCACCAGGGCTTGGACGCGTTTGCGCAAAGCATCGCGCTGCTCAGACGGGATTTTTTGCGACACACCAATGTGGTCATCCTGCGGCAAGAACACCAAATGGCGGCCGGCAATGCTGATCTGGGTGGACAGGCGAGCGCCTTTGGTGCCCATTGGGTCCTTGATGACCTGCACCATGATGGCGCGGCCCTCGAACACCTGCTTTTCAATCGGCACCAAGGGCTGGCCCGTGCGTGCCGAGGCATCCCCTTCAGGGTGCTTTTGCCACACATCGGCCACATGCAAAAAGGCGGCTTTGTCCAGACCGATGTCAATGAAAGCCGACTGCATGCCAGGCAACACACGGGCCACCTTGCCCAAGTAAACATTGCCCACCAAACCGCGCTCAAGCGTACGCTCGACGTGCAGCTCCTGCACGGCGCCAAACTCGACCACCGCCACGCGCGTCTCCTGAGGAGACCAATTGACCAAAATATCTTGTTGCATGGATCGCTTCAGGTGTATGTGGAAAAACAGCCCCAAGGGCTGTCAGCAGGAAATGCCCACCGAGCGCAACAACGATGCGGTCTCGAACAAAGGCAAACCCATGATGCCCGAATAACTGCCGCGGATCTGTTCAATGTGCGACGCGGCCCTGCCCTGCACGCCGTAAGCGCCGGCTTTGCCCATGGGCTCACCGCTGGCCACATAAGCCTTGATTTGCGCGGCCGTCATGGGCGCAAAACGCACCCATGACTCGGACACCGCCTGCACCCGCTTGCGGCCCGACTGCACGGCCACCGCAGTCAACACGCGGTGCGTCTGACCGGACAGCTGCTGCAAAATGCGCCGTGCATCGGCTTCATCGGCAGGTTTGCCCAAAATCTCCCGTCCCAAAGCCACGGTGGTGTCGGCGCACAAAACAGGCGCTGTGGGCCAACCCAGGCGCTTGAGGCGGGCCACGGCCGCATCCAGCTTCAAGCCGGTCACACGGGCCACGTAACGCCCTGGCGCTTCGCTGCCGCGAATGGCTTCGAGCGACTCGGCGTCCTCGCTCGGCTCAGGCAACAAGAGTTCGTGGGCCACGCCGATTTGTTGCAGCAACTGGCTGCGTCGCGGGCTTTGCGACGCCAGGTAAATGAATGGATTCATTCGCGGTGGTAGGGGTGGTTGGCGTTGATCGACCAGGCGCGGTACAGCTGCTCAATCAACAGCACCCGAGCCATGGCGTGGGGCAAAGTCATGTCGGACAGGCGAATGCGCTCGTGGGCCGCTTGGCGGAACTCGGGCTCCAAGCCATCAGGCCCACCGATCACCAAGGCCACATCGTCCCCCCCCAGCTGCCATGAGGTCAGCCGAGCGGCCAGCGCTTGTGTGGTGAGGTTGGTGCCGCGCTCATCAAGCACCACGATGCGGGTGCCCCGAGGGATGGCCGCCTCAATGCGCTGGCGCTCAGCCGCATACAAGGTGGCCAGGGTTTTGGAGCCGCGTGGCTCGGTCTTCACCGCCTTGAGCTCGACTTTGAGCTCGGGCGGGAAACGCTTGGCATAGTCGTCCCAGGCGGTCTGCGCCCAGTCAGGCACACGCTGGCCGACCGCAACGATCAGCAGCTTCATGAAAAATCAATCGGCTTTGCGACGCGTGGGGGCTTTCACGGCCTTGCGGGCTGGCGTTTTGGTGGCTACAGTTTTGGCAGCGGCTTTGGGCGATGGCTTGCCGACGGTCTTCACGGTCGGCTTGGACGTGTTCTTGGCGGGTGCTTTGGCCGCTGCTGACTTGGCGGCGAGTTTGGACGCTGTTTTTGCGGCTGATTTGGCTGGTGCCTTGGCAGCAGTTTTGCTGGCAGGTTTGGCCGATTTGGCGGGTGCCTTCAAAGCCACTTTGGACTTGGCTGCTGGTTTGGCAGCGGTGGTCTTGCTTGCAGTGGTTTTGCTTGTCGTGGTTTTGGCAGCCGTCTTCTTGGCAGCGCTCTTGCGGGCAGTTGCCTTGGGCTCGGGTGCAGCGGGCTTGGGCGCACCGAACTTCAGGCGCACGGGCTTGTCGCCCCAAATTTCTTCCAGGTTGTAGTAAGTGCGGATGGTGGGCTGCATGATGTGCGCCACGGCCGAGCCGCAATCCACAATGATCCATTCGCCGTTGTCTTCGCCCTCGATGCGGGGTTTGCCAAAACCGGCATCGCGCACCTTGTCGCGCACGCTGGCGGCCAGGGCCTTGGTTTGGCGGTTGGATGTGCCCGAGGCGATGATCACGCGCTCGAACAAGGGTGACAGGTGCTCGGTGTCAAACACCTGCAGGTCTTGTGCTTTCACATCTTCCAGGGCGTCCACAATGGCACGCTGGAGTTTCTGAATGTCTTTTTTGGCAGCGGTATCGGTCATCAATGGGGCCTGTAGAGGTGGTGTTCGTGAATATAGCGCTCAACAGCGGGTGGCACCAGACCTTGGATGTTGCGGTCTGTGGCCACCAACGCACGGATGTCCGTGGCACTGTGGGGCATGAGCGGCATCGTCAAAGTCTGGATGCGCGCATCAATTGAATGGGGGACTGCGCCAGGAGCGTCTGCACTGGAATCGCTCCAAGCCTGAACGGCTGCATCGCGGCCTGCGGCGCAAATTATAGCGAGCCGGGTAATTTCTTCGATTTGGTGCCATGCGGGCAAGGACCGCCGCTGGTCATCGCCGATCAATAAAAACAGCTGGGCTTGTGGGAATTCCGACTTCAGCTCACGCAAAGTGTCCACCGTGTAGCTGGGGCCCTGGCGCAACATTTCACGCGCATCCACGACCGCCTCGGGCACCGCTTCAAACGCCAGGCGGGCCATGGCCAGGCGATGCGACGCTTCGCTCAAGCTGCGCGGTTTGTGCCAAGCCTGCCCGGTCGGCAAGACCCGAACCTGGTCGAGACCCAGCTGCAACACAGCGGCTTGCACCAGGGCCACATGGGCGGCATGCGGCGGGTCAAACGCCCCGCCAAACACGCCCAGGCGCATGGGCTGCGGCACAGTGCTCAAACCCAGTCCTTGGGCACCAGATAGTGGCTGAGCAAACGAGCCTCAGGTGAACCCGCCTCGTCAACACGCTGGTACGACCACCGCACTTCGGGCGGCATCGACAACAGGATCGACTCCGTGCGGCCACCCGACTGCAAACCGAAATGCGTGCCCCGGTCCCAGACCAGGTTGAATTCCACATAACGGCCTCGGCGGTAGAGCTGAAAATCACGCTCGCGCTCGCCCCAAGGCATGTCTTGGCGACGTTCGACGATGGGCAAATAGGCGCTCAAAAAGGCGTCTCCCACGCTTTGCAACATGGCAAAGCTCTGGCCCATGCCCAGCTCGGAAAAGTCGTCAAAAAAGACCCCGCCAATGCCCCGCTGTTCGTGGCGGTGCTTGTTGCAAAAATAATCGTCGCACCAGGTTTTGAAGCGGGGGTACAGGCCCTCGCCAAATGGATGGAGGGCATCCTTGCAAGTCTGGTGGAAATGCACCGCATCGTCGTCAAAACCGTAATACGGCGTCAGGTCCATGCCGCCGCCAAACCAGGCCACAGGTGCCCTGCCCTCGGGTTTGGCCGCGATCATGCGCACATTCATGTGCACCGTGGGCACATAGGGGTTGCGCGGGTGAAAAACCAGGGACACGCCCATGGCCTCAAAAGCCGAGCCGGCCAGCTCAGGGCGGTGCTGCGTGGCCGAAGGCGGCAGCTGCGGACCGCTGACGTGCGAGAAGCCACAACCGGCACGTTCAAAAATCGGGCCACCCTCCAGGATCTGGGTGATGCCGTTGCCCTGCAGTTTTTCGCCCGGGTCTTTGGTCCAGTGGTCCACCAAAAATGGCGTGCCATCGATGTCGGTCAATGCCTGCGTGATGCGGGTCTGCAAGCCCTGAAGGTACTGGCGCACGGCGGCCAGGTCAATGGAATCGTTCATGAATGGATCGTGTGCTGAGCGCCGTCGGCCACTGTGGCCGTGGCAGATGGGGAGGCGGTGGTCCGCGCGACCGGACTCCAAGGCGCAACGGGAGACGCCTGATCGGCGTTGTAACCCCGAACCCCCTCAAAAACCTGGGCCATGTGGGCGTAGTCGGCCTCCACATCGCCCGTCAAATTGTAGAAATCGACCAAGGACAAGGTGCGTGTGCCCCAGTCGAGCTTGACCAGCGCCAAGGGCACCTCAGCGCCTTTGGCCACTTGGTAAAAACCGCTGCGCCAGCCCGGGGTCAGACTGCGCGTGCCTTCCGGGGCCAGGGCCAGCCAAAGCAGCCGCTCCTCGCGCTGGTGCTGTTCAAACACCTGCACCATCTCACCGACCACGCCTTTGGGCGAGCTGCGGTCAATCGGCACGCCGCCGACCCAACGCATCCACGCGCCCATGATGGGAAACTTGAACAAAGAGTCCTTGCCCCAGAAATTGGCCGGGATGCCCAGTGCCCATTTGGCCAAAATGCCCACCGGGAAATCCCAATTGCTGGTGTGCGGGTACACAATCGCCACCCCTTGCAAGGTGGGGAAGCCCTCAAAGTTCAAGGTCCAGCCAAAGGCTTTCAAAATCCAGCGCGCCAAGCGCGAGCCTTTGAAGGTCACAGGGTGTGTCATGGGCAGGGGCCTTTCAATGGCGCTTCAGTTTTTGATGGCGCGGTAGCCGATGTCTTTGCGCATTTGCATGCCGTCAAACTGGATGCTGCTGGCGGTCTGGTAGGCCTTTTGCTGCGCCAGACGCACCGAGTCGGCCAAGGCCGTCACGCACAACACGCGACCACCCGAGGTCAAGATTTGGCCGTCTTTTTCGGTGGTGCCCGCGTGGAACACCATGGCGTCTTCGGCGTCTTGCGGCAAGCCACTGATGGCATCGCCTTTACGCGGGTTGAGCGGGTAACCGGCAGCGGCCATCACCACACCCAAAGCCACGCGGCGGTCCCACTCCAGCTCGATCTTGTCCAGACCTTCGGAGGTCGCGGCCAGCATGACTTCCACCAGATCAGACTTCAAACGCATCAGGATCGGCTGCGTCTCGGGATCACCCATGCGGCAGTTGAATTCCAGTGTCTTGGGCTTGCCTTGTTCATCGATCATCAAACCGGCATACAAAAAGCCGGTGTAGGGAATGCCGTCTTTTTCCATGCCCTTGATGGTGGGCATGATCACCTCGCGCATGGCGCGGGCGTGAACGTCGGCCGTGACCACAGGCGCTGGCGAATAAGCCCCCATGCCGCCGGTGTTGGGGCCCTGGTCGGCGTCCAGCAGGCGTTTGTGGTCTTGGCTGGTGGCCAAAGCGGTCACGTTCTTGCCGTCGCACAAAA
>JBEEJQ010000114.1:0-8559 GCA_041169105.1 Pseudomonadota bacterium
TCAAAGCGATGCATCAGTCTTTCTGTTTGGCCAAAGCCGATTGGGTGATCGCGCTCAAGGTGCCACGCGTCGTGATCACTTCGGGGTCCAACATCACCTCAATCAGCGTGCCCTGATCACGGCTCAATGCCTCGAGCAAAGCGGGCTCAAACGCCTCGGTTTTTCGGATGCGTGTGGCGGCATAGCCATAGGCTTGGGCCAACAGCACAAAATCAGGATTGCTCAGTTGTGAGCCGGTCACATGCGTGGGGTATTCGCGCTCTTGGTGCATGCGAATGGTGCCGTACATGCCATTGTTGAGCAGCAAAATGATGCTCTTGCCACCGTGTTGAACGGCAGTGGCCAACTCCTGCCCGTTCATCAAAAAGTCGCCATCACCCGCAATCGTGAAAGCCAATCGGCCCGTGAGCAAATTGGCCGCAATGCCTGCAGGCACGCCGTAACCCATGGATCCCACCGTCGGGGCCAGCTGCGTTTTGTGGCCTGTGACCAAGCCATGGTGCTTGTAAAAGCGGTGCATCCAGCTGGCGAAATTGCCAGCGCCATTCGTCAAAACAGCATCCTGCGGCAGGTGTTTTTTCAGCGTCGCCACGATGGCGGGCATGTCAATGTCACCCGGCAAGGTTTGGGGCACCAGGTTTTTCAAATAATCTTCGTTGATCGACTTTGTCCATGTGGCCCAAGACAAGTCAGGCGGTGCCGTCAAGACCTCCAGACTTCTGGCTGCCGCATTCATGGTGGCGTGAATCGCCAAATCGGCCTGGTACACCCTGTTCAACTCTTCTGCACTGCCATGGATGTGCACCAGCTTTTGGTCGGTCTTGGGCGCTTTGAGTAAGGTATAGCCGCCCGTGGTCATCTCCCCCAAACGAGGGCCGATGGCCACAATCAAATCGGACTCGCGCACACGCGCCGCCAAAGCGGGGTTGATGCCGATGCCGACATCGCCGGCGTACTGCGGGTGGTGGTTGTCGAAAGTGTCCTGAAAACGAAAGGCGTTGGCCACGGGCAATTGCCAGTTTTCTGCGAAGCGCTCCAAAGCTTGTGCCGCTTGTACAGTCCAGCCGCCGCCACCACAAATCACCAAGGGCTTACGGGCTTGCAGCAACATGTCCCGCAGCGTGCGCAAAGCCCCCGGATCACTCCAGGCCTGCACAGGTTCGACGCGTGGCAAGGCTTGGGCGTGTGCGATGGTTTGGGTCAGCATGTCCTCAGGCAAGACCAGCACCACTGGGCCGGGCCGGCCGTTCATGGCCGTCGCAAATGCACGCGCCACGTATTCGGGCAAGCGTTCCGGGTCATCGACGCGCTCCACCCGCTTGGCCATGCCTTTGGTCGAGGGACCAAAGAAATGGGTGTAATCCATTTCCTGAAAAGCTTCACGGTCCCGTGTGTCACTGGCCACATCGCCTACAAAAAGGACCATAGGCGTGGAGTCCTGGAACGCGGTGTGCACACCGATGGAAGCATTGGTCGCGCCAGGGCCACGGGTGACGAAACACACACCAGGGCGACCGGTCAATTTGCCCTGTGCTTCGGCCATGAATGCGGCACCGCCCTCCTGGCGACAAATCACAAAACGGATGCTGTCCTGGTGCAGATGAAACCCATCGAGCACGGCCAGATAGCTTTCACCCGGGACTCCGAATGCATGGGTCACGCCTTGGGCCAAAAGGCATTCCACGAGAAGATGGCCAGCAAGTTTTTTTGTCATGCGTTGATTTTGCCCAAGCGCAAGATGGGCGGCTGTCGCACAGGTTTGAAGCGCTCACACGTGCGCGATGGTCCGCTTGCCCACCCCTAAAGCCGCCCCCACACTGAGCAACAGGACCAAGGCAGCTCCCAGCAAAGTGGCCTGGTACCAGCCACGGTCCATGAAGGTGCCAAACAACAAGGGCGACAAGGCAAAGCCCACGTCCAAGCCCGAATAAACCAGACCGTACACCCGGCCAGTGGCCCCTTTGGGGGTGGCTTTTTTGATCATCAGATCGCGGCTCGGACCGCCCACACCAATGGCCAAACCCGTCGCGGCCAATACCCCCAAGGTGCCCATATCCCCAAACAAGCCACTGGCACACAAAGCCATGAGCACGGCGGCGCAAGTCATACACATGGCCACCACACGGTCACTCCAGCGCGGCCAGCGTGCAGCCACAAAGCCCCCTGCCAGCATGCCCACCGCCCCAAGGAACATGTAGGCCGTCAAGGTCATCGAAGCACGCTCCAGACTCACCCCGTGCAGGGCTTTGAGAATGGGCACAGAAAAATTCTGAACCACGGCCAAGGTCACCGTGGACAGCAAGAAAAAGGCAAAGCACCACCAAACCACAGGCAAGCGCAGGAAAGCCAAATCGTTCGCGCCCGTGCTTGCGCCAGATGTTCGCACCGACACCGTGGTCTTGAGCCAGGCGCGGTGCCAAAACAAGACCCCAAGCACCAGTGCATACACACCGGCAGCGGCCAAAAATGCGTGACGCCAACCCCAAAGCGCGCCCGTGACCGTGAAGAAAACAGGGGCCACGGCCCAGCCGAGATTGCCGCTCAGGCCATGAACGCTGAAGGCATACCCCAAGCGGGGTGTGGAGACACGTTGATTCAAAATGGTGAAGTCCACCGGATGAAACGGGGCATTGCCCAAGCCCGCCAACACCGCCACCCCCATCAGCAGGGCATAGCTGTCTGCCACCGAAGCCAGAAGACAGGCCAAGGTGAACAAGACCATGGAGCCAAACAACACCGGCCGTGCGCCCAAGCGGTCCACCACAAATCCGGCCGAAGCCTGGCCCACACCTGAAACCACAAAAAACAAGGTGCTGAGCAAACCGAGTTCGGAATAGGTCCACCCAAAATCCCGAATGAAGATCGGGAACATCAAGGGCAGCAAGAGATGAGAAAAATGCGAACAGGAGTGCGCCAAACCCACCAGGGCCATCACTTTGGCATCGCTTTGCAAGGTGACTGGGGCTTCGCTGCCCGAAGATGCCAATGACATGGAGGTGTGCTCTTTTTTGAAGGCAGTCGCTGGCTTCGGGAATCGGAAGGCCTCATCGGTCTGCGCTGGCGCAGTTTAGCCCTGAAAAAAGGGGCAAGGTGTCGCCACCTTGCCCCTTGCTATGGGATACAGCTCAGATCAGGCTGCGGCGGGCACCACCTTGAAGTCAAACTGCCCGGGATGGCGAACCGGGTCCACCGAGACCTCGATGCCACTCTTAGGTGGGAAACGCCCTTCCAGCAGCAAGCGCGACAAGGGATTTTCCAGCCTTTGCTGAATGGCCCGTTTGAGCGGACGCGCGCCGAAGACGGGATCAAAACCCACTTTGGCGAGCTCTGACAAAGCAGCAGCAGAGACGTCCAGGTGCAAGTCCATGCGCGCCAATCGATCGCGCAAAGCCTGCAACTGAATGCTGGCGATCGAGGCGATGTGCTGTGCATCAAGGCCATGGAACACCACCGTCTCATCGATCCGATTGAGGAACTCCGGACGGAAATGCGATTTCAACTCATCCCAGACCGCTTCCTTGATGTCCTCAGCGGGCTGGCCGACCATGGACTGAATCAGGTGCGAGCCCAAATTGGAGGTCATCACAATCACCGTGTTTTTGAAATCCACGGTCCGGCCTTGACCATCGGTCAGTCGGCCATCGTCCAGCACTTGCAGCAAGATGTTGAACACATCGGGATGGGCTTTTTCCACCTCGTCCAAGAGCAACACGCTGTAGGGCTTGCGGCGAACGGCTTCGGTCAGATACCCGCCCTCTTCATAGCCCACATAGCCAGGGGGCGCACCGATCAAGCGTGCGACCGAGTGCTTTTCCATGAACTCGCTCATGTCCACACGGATCAGGTGCTCCTCGCTGTCAAACAGGAAGCCCGCCAGCGCTTTGCACAACTCGGTTTTGCCCACACCGGTAGGGCCCAGAAACAGAAAAGAACCGGTCGGACGATTTGGATCAGACAAGCCCGAGCGCGAACGGCGAATCGCATTGGCCACCGCAGAAATGGCTTCTTCCTGACCCACCACGCGCTGGTGCAATTTGTCTTCCATCTGCAGCAGTTTTTCGCGCTCACCCTGCATCATCTTGGACACGGGAATACCGGTGGCTCGGGACACCACTTCAGCGATTTCCTCCGCCCCGACCTGGGTGCGCAGCAAACGGTGCACCGGTTTCTCACCGGGCGCAGCCTCCTTGGCCTGGACTTCCTTGAGTGTTTTTTCCAAAGCGGGCAACTGACCGTATTGCAGCTCTGCGACTTTGTTGAAGTCACCTTTGCGGGTGAGTTCTTCAATTTGCTGGCGCAGGGCATCGATCTGCTCGCGCACCTGCTGGCCGCCTTGGGCTTGCGCTTTTTCGGCATGCCAGATCTCTTCCAGATCGGCCGCTTCCTTTTTGAGCTTGACGATTTCTTCTTCGATCAAGGTCAGTCGTTTTTGAGAGGCCTCGTCTTTTTCACGGCGCACAGCCTCTCGTTCAATTTGCAGCTGAATCAAACGGCGGTCGAGCTTGTCCATGACCTCGGGTTTGGAATCGATCTCGATTTTGATCTTGGCCGCGGCCTCATCGATCAGGTCAATGGCTTTGTCAGGCAAAAACCGGTCGGTGATGTAGCGGTGACTCAACTCGGCGGCCGCCACGATGGCCGGATCGGTGATGTCCACGCCATGGTGGATTTCGTACTTTTCTTGCAGACCCCGCAAGATGGCAATCGTGGCCTCGACGCTGGGCTCGCTGACCAAAATCTTCTGAAAACGGCGCTCCAGCGCGGCATCTTTTTCGATGTACTTGCGGTACTCGTCCAAGGTGGTCGCGCCCACGCAATGCAGCTCGCCACGCGCCAAAGCGGGCTTGAGCATATTGCCCGCATCCATCGCGCCTTCGGCTTTGCCGGCGCCCACCATGGTGTGCAACTCGTCGATGAAGACGATGGTCTGACCCTCGTCCTTGGCCAACTCGCTCAAGACGGTTTTCAGACGCTCTTCGAATTCACCACGGAACTTGGCGCCTGCGAGCAACGCCGCCATGTCGAGCGACAAGACGCGCTTGCCCTTGAGGGAGTCGGGCACTTCGCCAGCCACAATGCGCTGAGCCAGGCCTTCCACAATCGCCGTTTTGCCCACGCCCGGCTCGCCGATCAGCACCGGGTTGTTTTTGGTCCTGCGCTGCAAGACCTGAATCGCTCGGCGGATTTCATCATCGCGGCCAATCACCGGGTCCAGCTTGCCCAAGCGGGCACGCTCGGTCAGGTTGATGCAGTATTTCTTGAGCGCTTCACGCTGACCTTCGGCATCGGCGCTGCCCACGGTTTGGCCGCCTCGCACGGCATCGACGGCACTTTCCAGACTTTTGCGAGACAGGCCATGCTCCTTGCAAATGCGGCCCATCTCCGCCTTGCTGTCGGCCAATGCCAAGAGAAAAAGCTCACTGGCAATGAAGGCATCGCCGCGCTTGATGGATTCTTTTTCTGCCGCTTGCAACAACTTCACCAGATCGGGGCCAACTTGCACCTGATCCTGTCCACTCACCTGCGGCAAGCGCGTCACAGCCGCCTCTGCGGCTTGCAGCAAGGCGGGCACCTGCACGCCCGCACGCGACAACAAGGCTTTGGGGCCATCCTCTTGCTTGAGCATGCTCACCAGCACATGGGCTGGATCGATGTAAGCATGGTCACGCCCCAAGGCCAGCGACTGGGCATCCGCCAAAGCTTCCTGAAATTTCGTGGTCAATTTGTCAATGCGCATGATTGTTTCTCCAATGGGCTTTAGCTTGGGTTGCCTTGGCCATTTTCAAGCGGCGACAGTGGCCGGAACTTTGCCTAAAATCAAAGCATGAACATTCACCAGCTTTCCGTCAGTTACGAAGAACGCCAAGACCGTCTCTTGTTGCGCCTCAATACCTTGGACAAGCAGGAGTTCCGTTTTTGGCTCACTCGGCGCATGTGCTTGCGATTGATGCCGGCCATCGACCAGTCCGTGGTCCGCGTGGAAGCGAGTCAACCGGGCGTGGCAGTGCCCGATGCCACTTCGCAAAAAATGCTCACCGAAATCAAACGGGATGCTTTCTTGCAAAAAGCCGATTTTTCAACCCCTTTTGAGGCCCAGGCCGTCCAAAAGCCCCTGGGCGAAGAGCCGCTGTTGATCACCGACGCACAGCTGAGTCTGCAAAGCAACGGCGGGCTGTTGATCACCTTTCAAGAAAAGTCGGTGGACGCGCCGGTGAAGTCCTGCCAGCTGAACTTGCAATCCAGCTTGGTCCATGGTCTGGTCCACCTCATCCAGCAAGCCCTGATCAAAGCCGATTGGGACTTCACCACGGCACCGGCTCAAGCTGCCGGCGAATCGGTAGGCACCCCCCAAGAAGCGCCGCCTCGCTACACCCACTGAGCCTGCGCTTTGCGCTCAGGCGTTGGATGCCTGAATGCCCCAGCGGGCCAAAGCGGCGTCATCCGACACGCGAGCATCGACCCAATGCGCACCTTGTGGGCCTTGTTCTTTTTTCCAAAAAGGTGCTTGGGTCTTGAGGTAGTCCATCAGGAACTCACAGGCCTTGAAGCTCTCGCCTCGGTGTGCCGATGTCACGGCCACCAGCACAATTTGGTCTGCCGGCAACAGCCGACCGACCCGATGCACCACCCGTGCCGCATAAAAATCGAAGCGCTTGTGCGCCTCATCGATCATGGCCTCGATCGATTTTTCGGTCATGCCCGGATAGTGCTCCAGTTCCATGGCCTGAATTTGGTCCTGCGGCACCCCCGTCAAGGCTTGGGTGTCACGCACCGTGCCCACAAAACTGCACACCGCGCCCACGCGCAGGTCTTGCGCTCTGAGCGCCATAACTTCCTGAGACAAGTCGAAATCGGCCGTCTGCACCACCACACGCTGGTTCATGGCTTCAGCCTCCCGTGACCGGTGGGAAAAAGCCCACCTCACAGCCGGTCTGCAAAGCCGTGCCCTCGTTGGCCATGATCTGGTTGACGGCCACACGCACGGCCCGACCGGAGGCCAAGCATTCAGCATGTGCACCGCCCTGCGCGACCAGTTCGGCACGCAGTCCAGCCACATCGGTGCTGGCTGTCTCTACCGATTCACTGCCCGTGCCGATGGCTTCGCGCAAGGATGCGAAATAACGGACTTGAACTTTCATGACAACCACCCGGAAAAAGGCCAAAAATGAACCACATCCCCGTGCGCGATGGTCTGACCTGCGGGGTTGTCGATGACACCATCGCCCCAGACCACCGAAGTCAAAACACCAGAGCTCTGATTCGGGAACAGATCCAAACCGCCTAACGCATTGCGGCGAACACGCAGGAATTCGCGCCGTTTGTCCGCCTTGGGCAAGTCAAAGTGGGCGGGCAGTTGCAAGGACTCAGGCGTCGCATCGGCAACACCCTGCAACTTCAAGATCAAGGGCCTGACCAACAGCAAAAAGGTCATGAAACTCGACACCGGATTGCCGGGCAAGCCCACAAAATGCGCCGATCCGCTTTGCGACTCGCGCCGCACATGGCCGTATGCGAACGGTTTGCCCGGCTTCATGGCAATTTGCCACAAGGCCAATGCCCCCAAGGCCTGAACAGCGGGCTTAACATGGTCTTCTTCACCGACCGAAACACCGCCACTGGTCAAAATCAGGTCGTGGTGATCTGCCGCTGTTTTGAGCGCGGCCAAGGTGGCCTCCCGGCGATCGGGCACGATGCCCAGATCACTGACCTCACAACCCAGTCGGTGCAGCAAGGCGCGCAAGAAAAAGCGGTTGGAGTTGTAAATGGCTCCCGGGGGCATGTCTTGGGGCGCCACGTCGCCGGGCATCACCAGCTCATCCCCGGTCGAAAACAAAGCCACACGCGGCCTGGCCACCACCTTGAGGTGCGCCAAGCCCAAACTGGCGGCCAAGCCCAATTCGGCAGGTCCCAGTTTTTGGCCTTGGCGCAGCGCTGTTTGTCCCTGGCGAATGTCTTCGCCACTGCGGCGAATCCACTCCCCTACCTGGGCTTGGTGGAGGAATCGAACACGCGGCGTGTCACCGTCTTCGACCACTTCCACCTGCTCTTGCATGACGATGGCGTCTGCGCCCGCGGGCACAGGGGCACCCGTGAAAATGCGGGCCACCTGCCCAGGCTGCAAAGGCTGGCCTTGGTGGCCTGCCGGGATGCGTTGGGTGACCGAAAGTACCGCGCCAGGCACCAGGTCTTCACAGCGAACGGCATAACCGTCCATCGAGGAGTTGTCGAAAGCAGGCACCTGCAAAGCAGACACCACGTCCTCGGCCAGAACGCGGCCGTCGGCATCAAAGGTGGCGACAGATTCAACACCCCTCAGGGGCGTGATCTGCTGCAGCAAGGTGGACAGCGCCTCATCCAGAGGCATCAGGGGGGCACGTGGGGCGCTGGTCATGCTGAACCTCAGCCGCAGTGCTTGGCGATGTAAGCCTTGATCTGCGCCACATCTGCCTGCATGACTTGGACACGTTTGGGCAATTGCTCAATGCCTTCGAACTGCGCAGGCCGGTCGGGCTCGCGGCCCAAAGCCTCCACCAGGGTTACGGCAAATTTGATGGGCAA
>JBEEJQ010000115.1:0-8557 GCA_041169105.1 Pseudomonadota bacterium
GCTCGATGTGGCACATCCGCTACGACTTGGCCGATGGCAGTGGTTCATTGACCGTGGCCACCACCCGCCCCGAAACCCTGCTGGGCGACGTGGCCGTGATGGTGCACCCCGAAGACGAGCGCTACAGCGCCCTCATCGGCAAGCAGGTCAATCTGCCCCTGTGCGGTCGAACCATCCCCGTGATTGCCGACGACTACGTGGACAAAGCCTTTGGCACCGGCGTGGTCAAGGTCACGCCTGCGCACGACACCAACGACTACCAAGTCGGCCAGCGCCACAAGCTGGAGATGATTTGCGTGCTGAACCTGGACGCAACCATCAACCACAACGCGCCCGAGAAATACCGTGGTCTTGACCGCTTCGTGGCCCGCAAAGCCGTGGTGGCGGATCTGGAAGCCTCAGGCCATTTGGTCGAAGTCAAGAAACACAAGCTGATGGTGCCGCGTTGCGCCCGCACTGGCCAAGTCATTGAGCCCATGCTGACCGACCAGTGGTTTGTGGCGATGAACCAAGTGGGCAAAGGAGACGCCACCGGCAAGAGCATTGCCCAAAAAGCCATCGATGCGGTGCAGTCCGGCCAAGTGAGCTTTGTGCCCGAGAACTGGGTCAACACCTACAACCAGTGGATGAACAACATCCAGGACTGGTGCATCTCGCGCCAGTTGTGGTGGGGCCACCAGATCCCGGCGTGGTACGACGAAGACGGCAAGGTGTACGTCGCCCGCAATGAGGCGGAAGCACAAGCCAAAGCCCCTGGCAAGACACTCAAGCGCGACGAAGACGTACTCGACACCTGGTACTCCAGTGCACTGGTGCCCTTCTCCACACTCGGCTGGAGCAGCAACAACGCAGCTGGCGGCAGTGGTGCCGCCGGATCGGGCGATTTGGCGAGCGAAGCGAGTATGAGCACGACCGGCGGTGCCACTGCCGCCAGCGGAACACAAGACTACGACCTGTACCTGCCTTCCTCCGTTTTGGTGACAGGCTACGACATCATCTTCTTCTGGGTCGCCCGGATGATCATGATGACCACACACTTCACCGGCAAAGTGCCGTTCAAACACGTCTACATCCACGGCCTGGTGCTCGACGCCCAAGGCAAGAAGATGAGCAAGTCCGAAGGCAACGTGCTCGACCCCGTGGACCTGATCGACGGCATCACGCTCGAACCTCTGCTGGACAAGCGTACCCAAGGCCTGCGCAAGCCCGAGACCGCACCCAAGGTGCGCAAGCAGACCGAAAAAGAATTCCCAGAAGGCATTCCGGCCTATGGCGCGGACGCGCTGCGCTTTACCTTTGCCGCACTCGCCAGCTTGGGCCGCAGCATCAACTTTGACTCCAAGCGCTGCGAGGGCTACCGCAACTTCTGCAACAAGCTGTGGAACGCCACCCGCTTTGTGCTGATGAACTGCGAAGGCCAGGACTGCGGCCTGAAAGAGCACACCAAAGCCGAATGCGAAGTGGGCGGCCCCGTGCATGGCTACATGAGCTTCAGCCAGGCCGACCGCTGGATCAGCTCACATCTGCAACGCGTTGAGGCCGAAGTGGCCAAGGGCTTTGCCGAATACCGCCTCGACAACGTGGCCAACACGATTTATGACTTCGTGTGGAACGAGTTCTGCGATTGGTACCTCGAAATCGCCAAAGTGCAGATCAACACCGGCGACGACGCGCAAAAACGCGCCACCCGCCGCACCCTGATCCGCACGCTCGAAACCATCATGCGTTTGGCGCACCCGATCATCCCCTTCATCACCGAAGAGCTCTGGCAAAAGGTGTCGGTGGTGGCAGGCCGTCCGGGCGAGTCGGTCAGTGTGGCGGCCTACCCCGTGAGCCAGCCCGAGCGCATCGATGAAGCGGCCGAAGCCCACGTGGCCAAGCTCAAGACCCTAGTGGACGCCTGCCGCAACCTGCGCGGCGAGATGAACGTCTCGCCCGCCACGCGCATGCCCATGTACGTGCTGGGCGACACCGCCTTCATGCAAAGCGTAGCGCCGGTGCTGCAATCGTTGGCCAAGCTGAGCGAAGTCAAAGTCTTCGAGACCGAAGCTGAGTGGATCGCAGCCGCACAAGCCGCACCGGTGGCCGTGGTGGGTGAAGCCCGTTTGTGCCTGTTCATGGAAGTGGACGTGGCCGCAGAAAAGATTCGTTTGACCAAGGAAGCCGCCCGTCTGGAAGGCGAGATCGTCAAAGCCAATGGCAAGCTGGGCAACGAGGCCTTTGTGGCCAAAGCGCCACCGGCCGTGATCGAGCAAGAGAAAAAGCGTGTGGCCGACTTTGGTGCCACGCTGGACAAGATCCGCCAACAACTGCAACGCCTGGGCTGAGCCCTGAGGAATCGACCATGAGCCACAACGTCATTCGCAAAGCCGTCTTCCCCGTCGCCGGTTTGGGCACCCGCTTTTTGCCCGCCACCAAAGCCGCGCCCAAAGAAATGTTGCCGGTGGTGGACAAGCCGCTGATCCAGTACGCGGTGGAAGAGGCTTATGCGGCCGGTGTGCGCCACATGATCTTCGTCACGGGCCGCAGCAAACGCGCGATTGAAGACCACTTCGACACCGCTTACGAACTCGAAACCGAGCTGGAAGCGGCGCACAAGGACGAGCTGCTGTCGCTGGTTCGTTCGGTGCAGCCGGACGACATGGTCTGCGCCTATGTGCGCCAAAACCGTATGCTCGGCCTGGGCCATGCGGTGCTGTGTGCCGAGCCCCTGGTGGGCAATGAGCCGTTTGCGGTGTTGCTGGCCGACGACCTGATGGTCAACCAAGGCAGCTCTGTGCTGTCGCAAATGGTGGACGCTTATACCAAGCAGGGCCGATCGGTTCTGGCCGTGCAGGAAGTGCCGTTGAACCAGGTCAAGCGCTACGGCATCGTGGCGGGCGAATCGGCAGGCAAACAGTTGATCCGTGTTGAGCAGATCGTGGAAAAGCCCAGCCCCGACAAAGCGCCTTCGCGCATGGGCGTGGCCGGCCGCTACATCTTGACGCCCGGCATTTTTGACGAGATCCGCAACCAACCCACCGGCGTGGGCGGCGAGATCCAGCTGACCGACGCGATTGCACGCCTGATGCAGCGCGAGGCGGTGTACGCCTTCCAGTACGAAGGCAAGCGCTACGACTGCGGCAGCAAAGAAGGCTTCCTGGAGGCCACCGTCGAGCTGGCCCTGCAGCACCCCCAAGTGGGCGCATCCTTCCGCGAATACCTCAAAGGCTTGAGCCTGTGATCTGCTGGGGCCCAGTCCTACCGTAGGTCGGCGGCTTCAGCCCCGACATGTGTACGTAGAACACAGCCTTTTGTCGGGGCTGAAGCCGCCGACCTACAGTTGAAATCGTCATCGCAAGCGCGTCATGGCGATCCAGCCAAGATCAAGCACAGCACCAGATTGCTTGCAGGGACGTCTTGAATCAGCGGCGCTTGAGGCCGAAGACGAAAGCGGATTCGGTTTTTTCTTGCAAGACCAGCTCATTGCCGGTTTGCTTGGCAAAGGCCTCAAAGTCGCGCCATGAGCCGGGGTCGGTGGCAATCACTTTGAGCAGTTGACCGGTGGTCAGGTCGTTCAGGGCCTTCTTGGCTTTCAGGATGGGCAGCGGGCAGTTCAGGCCGCTGGTGTCAATTTCTTTGTCAAAGTTCATCACTCAATCCTGATTCGGTTCCTGGCTTTGGGCCTCGCGCTCGGCCCAGCTCATGAACTGCGGCTCGATGCCAATGGTGCGCAGCCAGTCGCCCATGGCGTAGCCGGTGCCTGCGGGCCAGCAGATGATGTCTTGCGGCGCGAACATCTTGTATTCGGCCAACTCGGGCGAGAGGCGCACCTGGCCTTCGGCCATCGCGTGGTACGCGATGATGACCTGGTTCATGCGCTGAAAGTCGTACACACCGATCAGCTTGAGCGCGGTCACCTGCAAGTTGGTCTCTTCGGCAATCTCGCGGCGGATGCCGTCTTCGGGGGTCTCACCCGCCTCCATGAAGCCGGTGATCAGCGCAAAGCGCCGACCGGGCCAGGCCGCGTTGCGGGCCAGCAAGATTTCGTCCCCCACCTGCACGATGCCGGCCAATACGGGTGTGGGGTTGTTCCAATGGGTGAAGTCGCAGGCCGTGCAGCGCAGGCGCATGACCTCGCCCCCGTCTTCCATTTGGGTCAGCCAAGACAGGGGGTTGGCGCACTGGGGGCAAAAACGGAATTCAGCCATGGTTCATCCTGGGTTCAGGCGGGAAAAACGCCTGTCGACAAGTAGCGATCACCGCGATCGCACACGATGAACACAATGGTCGCGTTTTGTACGGTTTTCGCAATCTCCTGGGCGACCCAGCAAGCGCCTGCGGCCGAGATGCCGGCAAAGATGCCTTCGGTGCGGGCCAGCTTGCGGCAGGTCTCTTCGGCATCGCTTTGGCTCACGTAGACCAGCTCGTCCACGCCGGCAGGGTCGTAAATCTTGGGCAAATACTCTTGCGGCCACTTGCGAATGCCCGGAATGCGCGAGCCTTCGCTGGGCTGTGCGCCGATGATGCGGATCGCAGGATTCTTTTCCTTGAGGTAACGCGACACGCCCGTGATGGTGCCGGTGGTGCCCATGGCGCTCACAAAGTGGGTGATCTTGCCGCCGGTCTGCTCCCAGATTTCGGGGCCGGTGGTCTCGTAATGGATGCGCGGGTTGTCGGGGTTGGCAAACTGGTCCAGGATGCGGCCCTTACCTTGCGCAGCCATGCTGTCGGCCAAGTCGCGGGCGTATTCCATGCCGCCGCTTTTGGGCGTCAGGATCAGCTCGGCGCCAAAGGCCTTCATGGTCTGGGCGCGTTCGATCGACAGGTCCTCGGGCATGATCAAAATCATGCGGTAGCCCTTGATGGCCGCGGCCATGGCCAGCGCGATGCCAGTGTTGCCGGATGTGGCTTCGATCAGGGTATCGCCGGGCTTGATCTCGCCGCGCTCTTCGGCCCGGCGGATCATGGACAAAGCAGGCCGGTCCTTGACCGAGCCGGCAGGGTTGTTGCCCTCGAGCTTACCCAGGATCACGTTGCCCCGTGGGCCCATGTCGTGGGCACCCAAGCGCTGCAATGCAACCAGTGGGGTCTTGCCGATGGCATCTTCAATGGTGGGATAAATCATGGGCGTACTTTGCCATAAGTCGGGCACATCAGGACGTCAACGCACACACATCAGGCGGCCCGCATTCCGATGCATGGCCTTGGGTGTGCAAGCACACGGACGACAGCGACCTGCATGCCTAAGGTAGCGCCACTGGGCGTTCACTCAGAACGAGCAGCTTGAACCACTTCAGCACGAAAGGTCTTTCCATGAATATCCAATCCACATGCCTGGCCGTCCTGGCGCTCACAGCCTCTCTGGCACATGCCCAGTGGTACGGCGAAATCGGCGTCACCCCCTTGTCCGTCAAAGCCACAGTGGATGGCAACACGCTCAAATCCCAACCCACCGTGGCTGGCGTGGTGGTGGGCTATGAATTCCATCCAAATCTGGCCCTGGAGGGCATCGCCGTGACAAACGTGGACCCCGACACCATCAGCCTCAATGGCTCGGAGGTGGCAGACGCGAGCCTAAAGGTGAAACGCGCATTTGGTTTTTTCATCAAGCCCAAAGTCATGCTAACGCCCGAGTGGGAGCTGTTTGGCCGTCTGGGGTCCATTGAAAACAAAACCAGGGCCCAGTACGGCAGTCTGTCCGCCACCCAAACGGAGCATGATCTGGCCTACGGCATCGGACTGAACTACCACTTCAACAAAACCACCTACGGCTCATTGGGCTACACCAGCTTTTATGACAAGAACAACACCACGGCCCGTGGTGCCACGCTGGCGGTAGGCATGAAGTTCTGATTTTTTTCAAAGTGCGGGTGCGGGCGGCATCAAAAATGTGCCATAATCTGCGTCTTCACGAATACCCGCCCGGGTGGTGAAATTGGTAGACTCAGGGGACTCAAAATCCCCCGCCGCAAGGCGTGCCGGTTCGAGTCCGGCCCCGGGCACCATCTCTGGAAACCCAGCAACCATGCGGGTTCCAAGCGAATCAAGGCCAATCCTTCGGGGTTGGCCTTTTTTCTTGACCGAAGCCCTTACAGACCGTTTACAGACTCCAGTACAAGATCACAGGGCACTCAGTCGCCTACTGATCGCACTCCTTTTGGCTCCAATCAAAGCTGAAGAAGCCCCCAAGTTGCTCATCCCACAACACGCTGATGATCACCAGGCCATTGCGTGGGCACGGTAACTTTGCGAATCAGCGTACAGATTTCTCTCAGTTGGGTGAACATCATCCACGGTGCGCTTATCCAAAACCCATGTAAGTTGGGCATTCGTACTGTGAGCTTCGTCGATCCATCCAAAGTTTGACCTAGTCATTAAAGATTACCGTCCGGCTGATTGTCGAACATTAAAGAACAAAGCCGTCCTGCGATAAGTCCGGTTGTTCTTAGACGATGCAAGGATCAATGCGCGATTTCTGGGACAAACCTCACACAAGGATCAACTGGTCATGAGTAAACATCTTCTCCACATCACGTCTGACATGTTCCCAATCCCTGGTGAAAAGGCTATTGAACTTGTTTGCGACATCATCAGACCGCCCAGCACAGCGAGTACGCACTTGGAAAAAAAATACGCGGAAAAGATTGCCAAGATGAATCAGAAAATTGACAAGCTAATCCAGGAGTCAATACAAAAAACATTGATCAAGCTTATTGAATACGGAGAAATTACAGCCAACAACAAGCATTTTTTTACCCCCATCACATCGGGGCCCATCAACCCTCAAAAATTTGTTCTAAGTGAACGGGCGTTCATTGAATTTTGTGAGGCTATGACCGTAAAAACTCAGATCCGTGTGATTGAAAAGATCGTGAGAGGGTCATCCAAAAAAACCACTCCGCAACAAGAAAGAGAGATCACAGCTTCATTTCGCAAAGGGGAAAGCCAAAGCGCACTTGCCAAAACTTACGGTGTTTCGCGACCAACCATCAAAAAAGTGATCCAAAAACATTCAAGTAAACCCAGCCCGCTCGATGGATTGGGCCAGAGATGGGTCTAAAAATACCTTGAAAAAGACCTGCAACTATTGCAGGGGGTTGCAGGAGATTGATCTGCATAGCCGCTTGAATTAAGGCCTCCTCAAGCGTGAGATCTGCAACGTTGAGTGCAACCATCAGGAGCAAAGAAACTTCGTTCCCCGATCTATCTACGAAAGGAAAACGGGTATGAACTTCACTTCTGAAAAACTGCGTCCTCTGACGCAAGAGCAGCGGAGCACGTTGTGTACCAACGATGCCGCTTTGCACCTCAATCGCGCACCACAAACGCTGCGGCAATGGGCTATGCGTGAAAATGGCCCTCTGAAGCCGATCAGGATCAATGGGCGGTTGGCCTGGCCGGTCTCAGACATCAAGCGTCTCATGGGGGTGAAAGCATGAACGGCAAGCTCCACCTCCAAAATTACCGTGCCCTTGACGAAGTCAAGTTCGTTTCCGGCTTCGGCATGTACCACACCAACGAGCCTGACCGTGACAACCCTGGGAAGAAGCGGCGCGAATACGTCAGCATCGCTTGGGCTGAAATCGTTGCCATGGTTGATGCTCCCCAGAATTGCGACAAGCAAGACTGCCAGTGGTTCATCCCTTCAACCCTGCTGTCACGCAAGGCCAGCGACCAGCGCAAGCTTGGAACGTACTTTGCCCTCTGGGCAGACTTGGACGAAAACACCCGTCCGATTGAGGAACTGGCTGAATTCATGCGCTTGATGAGCGGTAATGCAGATTTCGAGATTTACACCACGAAATCTGCAAAATCCGAGCATCAGCGGTGTCGCCTGCTGGTTCCGCTGGCAACGCCCCTGTTCTCTGAAACTTGGGAGCTGGCGCAACGCGTGTTGAATGACAAGCTCAGCGCCGCAGGGTTTGAGCCGGATCGTGCAGCGCAACGTCTGTCCCAGCTTTGCTACCTGCCTAACCAGGGGGACTTCTACGACTCGTGTTCCTTGCGTGATGGCAAGCTGTTGGCCCCGGAATTGGAATGGCGGGACGAACTCCAGACCTTGGCCGTGGAGCCATGTGCATCGGCCAATGATGACACTTGGTTGGTGCCACCGATGGTCCCTCCATTGGTGGAGTTGTTTAACCAGACCTTCACAGTCGGGGAGATCCTGACCGAGGCTGGTTACACCCAAAAGGGCGCTGCCTTCCGTCATCCGAGCTCTGCATCGGGCAGCTATTCAGCCACGATGAAAAACAACCGGGTGCATACGATGTCTTCAAACGATCCGCTGTACACCGGCGGGGGCGGCGGTGGTGCGCACGATGCCTACTCTACGTTCACTGTGCTGATGGCCAGCAACGATGAGCTCCAGGCAAAGAGGTTGGCATTGAGCAAGCTGCGCGAAGCAGGTATCGAGGTTCCTGCTGAGATTCTGGGTGCTGTCCACTCCAAGCATCACATTGAACTCAATTGGTCTTGACCCCGTAACGCAGTACCGCCGGTATGTTTAATTTACCGCTCGTTTCTCCCTGAACAGCTTGGCCGGCAGGTAGCCCAACGCGCTGTGCGGGTGGTA
>JBEEJQ010000116.1:0-8507 GCA_041169105.1 Pseudomonadota bacterium
TGGCTCAGGGCCTCGTGCATGTGTGCCGACAGGTGTTGCAGGTCTTCGGGCACTTGCACGGCGGGCTCGGGCGGCAGGGCTTGCACCCGCCCCAACCACAGGCCGTCGCTGCGCTGCTGCGTGGCCTCGATGCGAAACTTCTCCACGCCTCGGCACCAAACCATGACCAAGCCGGGTTGGGGCCGCGCGATGCGCTCGATCTGCACCCGGGTACCGATGACCTCGAATTGCTCGGCCGCTGCGCCGGGGCGGTGGACCTCACGCCCCTGGGTCAGGGTGGCCACGCCAAAGCCCGTGCCCTGGCGCTCGCATTCGCCAATCATTTGCAGGTAGCGCAACTCAAACAGCTGCAAGGGCAGCAAAGCGCCGGGAAACAGCACGGTGCCCAAGGGAAAAAGCGGCAATTCTGTCTGTGATTCGGGCGATGAGGCGGGGTTTTCAGGCATCTGGGTATCATCGCACGAGCAGGAGAACAAGCGATGTGGTTTCAGATGGTGAGTGTGGTGTTGGATGTGTTGGCGGGCTTGGTGGCAGGCACGTGTTTGCTGCGTTTTGTGATGCAGTGGCAGCGCATCTCGTTTCAGCAGCCCTTGGGGCGTTTTGTGTTTGCCGTGACCGATTGGCTGGTTTTGCCTTTGCGCAAGATCGTGCCGACCTGGTCAGGCGGTGATCTGTCCAGCCTGTTGGCGGCATGGTTGGTCAAACTCGCGCAATTTGGTGTGCTCTGGTTTTTGGCGGGCGGTCGTGGCCAGCTGGGCTTGTTGCCCTTGGTCGGTCTGGTGGGGTTGGCGCAGTTGGTCGTCTCGGCTCTGGGCGCTTTGGTGCTGGTCTTGGCGATCATGTCCTGGGTCAATCCTGGCTCGCCCATGCACGCCCTGAGTGAGCGTTTGTGCAACCCTTTCTTGCGCCCGTTTCGCCGCTGGATTCCGTTGGTTGGCGGTGTGGACCTGTCGCCCATCGCCTTGCTCTTGGTTCTGCAGTTGCTGGGCATCGTGCTGGCCCAGTTGCAAATGAGCTGGATGTACTGAACAGCGACGCCACTATGCAAAAGGCCCTCGCAAGAGGGCCTTTTCTTTGGAGTGCAGGGCAATCAGCTCACCGCATCGGCCGGTTGGCGTTGCAGCATGGCCAAGGTGCTGGCCACGGTCTTGCGCAGTTCGCGACGGTCGCAGATGAAGTCCACCGCGCCCTTGGTTTGCAGGAACTCGGCACGCTGGAAACCTTCGGGCAATGTCACGCGCACGGTGGTTTCGATCACGCGGGGGCCGGCAAAGCCGATCAGTGCTTTGGGCTCGGCAATCACCACGTCACCCACAAAGGCAAAACCGGCCGACACACCGCCCATGGTCGGGTCGGTCAGCACGCTGATGTAGGGCAGGCCTTTTTTGGCCAGACGGGTCAAGGCCGCATTGGTCTTGGCCATTTGCATGAGCGAGAGCAGGCCCTCTTGCATGCGGGCACCGCCGGTGGCGGTGAAGCAGACGAAAGGCACTTTTTGCGCGATGGCGGTTTCCACGCCGCGCACAAAACGCTCGCCCACGACCGAGCCCATGGAGCCGCCCATGAAGTCGAACTCAAAGCAGGCGACCACCAGCTCGATGTTGTGCACCGAGCCACCCATGACCACCAGGGCATCGGTTTCGCCGGTGTTGTCCATGGCTTCTTTGAGGCGTTCGGGGTACTTGCGGCTGTCCTTGAACTTCAAGGCGTCCACAGGCACGACTTCCTGGCCGATTTCGTAGCGGCCTTCACCGTCGAGAAAGGCGTTCAGACGGGCACGTGCGCCAATGCGCAGGTGGTGCGAGCAGCTGGGGCAGACGTTTTGGTTCTCTTCGAGGTCGGTCTTGTAGAGCACAGTCTCGCAGCTGGGGCATTTGATCCACAAACCTTCGGGCACCGAGCGGCGATCGGCCGGGTCGGTGTGCTGAATTTTGGGGGGGAGCAGTTTTTCAAGCCAACTCATGAGGGTTCTCCTTCAGGGGCGGATTATCGTTGAAACGCGGTCAGCGACTTCAGACGGGTCAGGCGTCCAGCGCTTGGCGGATGCCGCTCAAGAACTCGGAGGCCACGGTGTTGACGCGATCGGCCGATTCGGCATCGATCAACTGGATCAGGCGGCTGCCAATGACCACCGCATCGGCCACGCGGCTGATGGCTTTGGCCGTGGCGGCGTCGCGGATGCCAAACCCCACGCCCACCGGCACGCTCACGTGCTGGCGAATGCGCGGCAGCATGGACTCCACCGCATCGATGTCTAGGGCGCCCGAGCCCGTCACGCCCTTGAGCGAGACGTAGTACACATAACCGCTAGCCACCTGGGCCACTTGCTGCATGCGCTCGTCGGTGCTGGTGGGGGCCAGCAAGAAGATCAGGTCCATGCTGTGGGCGCGCAGCTTGGCGGCAAATTCCACGCACTCTTCGGGCGGATAGTCCACGATCAGCACGCCGTCCACACCGGCGGCGGACGCGTCGCGGATGAAGCTGTCAGCACCGAATTTTTGGTCGTAGCGCTCGACCGGGTTGGCGTAGCCCATCAGCACCACGGGCGTGGTGGCGTTGGTCTGTCGGAACTCGCGCACCATGGCCAGCACCTGCACCAGGCCAATGCCATAGGCCAGGGCGCGGTCGCCCGCTTTTTGAATGACCGGGCCGTCGGCAGACGGGTCAGAAAACGGGACGCCCAGCTCGATGACATCGGCCCCGGCGGCGGCCATGGCGTGCATCAGCGAAGGGGTACTGTCGGCAAAGGGAAAGCCTGCCGTCACAAAAGGGATCAGCGCTTTGCGGCCTTGGGCTTTGAGCTGGGAGAGGGTGGTGTCAATGCGGCTCATGTCAGCCCTCACTTCACAAAATTCACAGGCTGCTCGCCGCCCTTGACCGATTGGCCTTGGCAGCTGGGGCGGCAGTAGAAGTCGGCGCTCGACAAGTCGGCCACGGTGCCGATGTCCTTGTCGCCACGGCCTGACAGGTTGACCAGGATCGACTGGTCAGAGCGCATGGTTTTGGCCAGCTTCATGGCGTAGGCCACGGCGTGGCTCGATTCGAGCGCCGGGATGATGCCTTCGGTGCGGCACAGGTAGTGGAAGGCTTCTAGCGCTTCCTTGTCGGTGATGCCCACGTACTCGGCGCGGCCGATGTCCTTCAAGAATGCATGCTCAGGGCCGACGCCAGGGTAGTCCAGACCCGCGCTCACGCTGTGGGTCTCGGTGATCTGGCCGTTGTCGTCTTGCAAGATGTAGGTGCGGTTGCCGTGCAGCACGCCGGGGCTGCCCAGCTGCAGCGAGCACGAGTGCTTGCCCGAGTCCATGCCTTCGCCTGCGGCTTCTACGCCGATCAAGCGGGTGTTTTCGTGGGCGATGTAGGGGTAGAAGATGCCCATGGCGTTGCTGCCGCCGCCCACGCAGGCGATGACGGCATCGGGCTGCTGTTCTGCCATTTGCAGGCTCTTGAACATTTCGGGCATTTGCGTGAGGCATTCCTCGCCGATTACGCTCTGGAAGTCGCGCACCATCATGGGGTAAGGATGCGGGCCCGCCACGGTGCCGATGATGTAGAAAGTGTTGTCCACATTGGCCACCCAGTCGCGCATGGCTTCGTTCAGGGCGTCTTTGAGCGTCTTGCTGCCCGACTCGACAGGGATCACGGTCGCGCCCAGCAGCTTCATGCGGTAGACGTTGGGGCTTTGGCGCTTGACGTCTTCGCTGCCCATGTAGACCACGCATTCGAGGCCATAGCGGGCACAGATGGTGGCCGTGGCCACGCCGTGCTGGCCGGCACCGGTTTCGGCAATGATGCGGGTTTTGCCCATGCGCTTGGCGAGCATGGCCTGGCCGATGGTGTTGTTGATCTTGTGCGCGCCGGTGTGGTTGAGGTCTTCACGCTTCAGGAAGATCTGCGCGCCGCCCATCTCGCGGCTCATGCGTGCTGCGTGGTAAACGGGGGAGGGGCGACCCACAAAGTGCGCCAGCTCGGACTTGAATTCGGCGATGAACTCCGGGTCGTGCTGGTACTTGGCGTAGGCGTCTTTGAGTTCGTTGATGGCGTGGGTCAGCGTCTCTGACACAAAGCTGCCGCCGTAAATGCCGAAATGCCCCTTGGCATCGGGCTGTTGGTAGTCGTACATGGTGAGCTTGGAAAAAGGATTCAGGATTCGTTGTCTGCAGCGCGAACCGCCAAGACAAACTGCTGGATGAGGGCGGCATCTTTCAGGCCTTTGCCCGCTTCGATGCCGGAGCTCACGTCAACGGCCAAAGACCGTGCACGTGGGCGCAAGGTGCGGATGCCATCGGCCACGTTTGCAGGTGTGAGTCCACCAGACAAAACGAGGTGAGCATTGACGCTTGGAGGAAGCAGTGACCAATTGAAAGTTTTTCCGCCGCCGCCGAACCCGTCGACATGGGCGTCGAGCAAGATGGCTTGGGCTTTTGGGTGAATTTCGGCAAATTTTACCAAGTCAAAGCGGGCCGCCTCGGTCAGGGGGATTCGCGCGGCCTTCAGATGCGGGCGGCCGGTGGCCAGACTCATGGCTTCGCAAAATTCGGCCGATTCATCGCCGTGAAATTGCAGCAAGGCACCCGGCACAGCGGCGCAAGCCTGGCGGATGCGCTCGGGGGTGTCGTTCACGAACAGCAAGACCGGCGTGACAAAGGCCGGCAGCAAGCTGGCCAGCTCGGCGGCACGCGCGATGCTGACGTTTCGGGGGCTGGGCGGGTAGAGCACGAAGCCGATAGCGTCGGCCCCCGCTTGCACGGCGGCGTCAACATCGGCTTCGCGGGTGAAGCCGCACATCTTGATGCGGGTGCGTTGAACGGTCATGGCAACCAGTCAAAAGGTGGGGTGGTGTCGGGCAGTCCCCATTGTGCATCGTAGATCGGGCCGGCAAAGTACAGGCCGTTTGGCGAGAAGGTGGGGGCCGCTGCGTCGCGGTCTTTGGCGTGCAGCACGTCCAGCATCCAGTCGGGTTTTTTCTGGCCTTGTCCTACCTGCACCATGCAGCCCATGATGTTGCGGATCATGTGGTGCAAAAAGGCGTTGCCTTCAAACGCAAAGCGCCAGTAATGGCCTTGGCGGGAGATGTCGATTTTGCGCAGCGTTTTGACGGGCGACAGCGCCTGGCAGCTGCTGGCGCGGAACGATGAAAAGTCGTGCTCGCCCAGCAAATGCTGGCTGGCTTGCTGCATGGCTTCTTGTATCAAGGGCCGGTAGGACCAGCCCACGCGGCCTGCATCGAGGCTGGGGCGCACCGGCGAATCGAGTAGCACATAGATGTAGCGCCTGCCGGTGGCGCTGGCTCGGCAATGGAAGCTGTCGGGCACGTACTGTGCCCACTGCACGGCAATGTCGTCAGGCAAGAAGCGGTTGGTGCCACGCACCCAGGAGTAGGGTGTTCGGTCCAGATCGGTGTCGAAGTGCACGACCTGCATGAGGCCGTGAACCCCTGCATCGGTGCGACCGGCGCACAATGTGCTCACACGGGGCACATCGCAAAAGGCCGCGAGGGCCTTTTCGAGTTTGTCCTGAATCGTCAGGCCGGAAGACTGGCTTTGCCAGCCTTGGTAGGCCGTGCCGGAGTAGCTGACACCGAGTGCCAGTCTCACGCGATTTGACCGAGCATCTGCAGCGCGCGGGCTTTGAGGTCACCGCTGGCTGTGGATGCGACCGATGTGATCAGCGTGCGCGCCAAGTCTTTGTCACCGCTGCTCAACAATTGGCTGGCCAGCGCCAGTTTGTTTTGTTCAGTCACATTGTCAATGGCCGGTGCGGAGGCTTGAATTGCTGGCTCTGTGCTGTGGTCCAGATTCAGATCAATGTCGGTGATCTGCTGCGGGATGTGGGTGCTTGTCTCTGCAGTCGATGCCGTTTGGCTGATGTCGTCGTAAGACGGTGCAAAAATGGCTTCAGCTTTGTTGCTGGTACGACGGCTCCAGAACACCAAGGCCAACAGGGCCAGCAAAACACCCAGTGCCCATGTCCAGATTGATTTGTTCTGGCCCATCTGGTCCAGCAAACTCATGTCGCTGTTCGCAGTGCTTGGCAGGGGTGTTGAAGCTTCGGCTTGAGGACCTTTGGCCATGGCCTGCAGGTCGTCCATGTTTTTCTTCAACGCCTTGAGCTGTTCTGCTGCATCCTTGCTTTCGCGCTCGGCTGCGAGTTGGGCTTCTTCGCTGTTGTTGTCAAGCTGTGCTTTGGACAGCGTGAGTTTGTCCTGTTTGGCCACCGACTCAGGCGCTTGGGGAGCGCTTTTGCTGACGGTGCCAGACATTTCCCGGTTTTCTGCGGAGCCGACCAGCAAGGGGGATCCGGCAAGGCGGCGAGCATAGGCAGCAAAGTCACGGTTTTGTGCGAGAACAGTTTCACGTGCCTGTTCGCGGGAAATTTGTGCCGCTTCTTCCCGCTTGGGAATGCGCAAGACTGTGCCTGAGCGAACGAGGTTGACATTGCCTTCAATGAAGGCATCCGGATTGGCTCGAACTGCGGCCAACATCATTTGTTCAAGTGACACGCCGTCCGGCAGATGAGCCATCAACAGTTTTGATGCGGTATCTCCAGGGTTGACGGTCAGTGTGTTGCCAGCCGTCAAAACTGATGCGCTGGTGATGGTCTTCGCCACTACGGGTGTGACCGCAGTATCCATGGCATTGCGAGGGCTGGCTATGGGCTTGGCTGGATCGTTATTCGGGTTGTCAAATCTGTAAACTGGAACACGGTCCGCATTGAGCTCAACCGCACTTGGCGTGAGTGTGGTGATGGTCGTGTCGGCGGTGTTGGACAACCGGACGGGTGATGAAATGACTTCGGTTTGAGCAACTGCTCGAGCAGAAGTTGATGTGTTCTGGGAGGGTGATCCAGAGCTTGTTGCATTCAACAGCAATGCATAGTTCTTGACCACCTTGCCTGTGGGGGATTGGGCTTCCAATATCAGATCAATGAATGAATCTTGAATTGGACTGTGACCCATCAAGACGATAACAGCGCGTCCTTCAGCACGGCTTTCGATGCGCGCCACAACCCCATTGAGGCCAGGATTGAATTCCATGCCGACTTGTTTGAAGGTGTTGGGCGACGCCAATTGAGCCTGAAGACCACGCAATTCATCTGGGGTGAATTGCGTGATTTCTATTTCAGCTCGCAAGGGTTCGCCCATGGCCGATTGAGTCTGGAATTTACCCAAGGTCAGAGCATGGGATGGAATGCTCCACGCGAGCAAAACGCCGGCGCTGATGGCTTTAAGATTGCCAAATATTGCTGCGTTAGAAGTCATTTTTTCCATATCTCTGATCTAATTAGTTGTTTATCGAAGATATCACAACTTACGCATCGAGCAAGATGCGCAACATACGGCGCAGCGGCTCGGCCGCGCCCCACAGCAGCTGGTCACCAATGGTGAACGCGCCAACGTACTCTGGGCCCATGGCCAGCTTGCGCACACGGCCCACCGGGATGGTCATGGTGCCGGTCACGGCCACAGGGGTCAGGTCTTTGATGGTGGCTTCGCGGGTGTTGGGCACCACTTTGACCCACCGGTTGTCAGCGGCGATCATGGCTTCGATGTCGGCCACGGGCACGTCTTTTTTGAGCTTGAAGGTCAGGGCTTGGCTGTGGCAACGCATGGCGCCCACACGCACGCAGAAACCATCGACTGGGATGGCGGCAGAGTTGAACCCCTCGCCCATGCCCAAAATCTTGTTGGTTTCGGCCATGCCTTTCCACTCTTCCTTGGACATGCCGTTGCCCAGGTCCTTGTCGATCCAGGGGATCAAGGAGCCACCCAGGGGCACGCCAAAGTTGGCAGTCTCGGCACCCGTCAGGGCGCGTTGCTTGGCAATGACTTTGCGGTCGATTTCCAGAATCGCGCTCTTGGGGTCGTCCAGCAGGGCTTTGACTTCGGCGTTCAGGGTGCCGTATTGGGTCAGCAGCTCGCGCATGTGTTGTGCGCCGCCGCCCGATGCTGCTTGGTAGGTCTGGGTGCTCATCCACTCCACCAGACCTGCTTTGTACAGGGCGCCCACGCCCATCAGCATGCAAGACACGGTGCAGTTGCCGCCCACCCAGTTGTTGTCACCGTGGGCCAGCGCGTTCTTGATCACGGGCATGTTGACCGGATCCAAGATGATCACGGCATCTTTTTCCATGCGCAGGGTCGATGCGGCGTCGATCCAGTGGCCACTCCAGCCGGCAGCGCGCAGCTTGGGGAAGACTTCGGAGGTGTAGTCGCCGCCTTGTGCGGTGATGATGATTTCGCAGCGCTTGAGCTGTTCGATGTTGAAAGCGTCTTGCAGCGTGGTTTCGTTCTTGGCCATCGAGGGGGCTTTGCCGCCCGCGTTCGATGTGGAGAAGAACAACGGCTCGATCAGGTCAAAGTCTTTTTCCTGAATCATGCGGTCCATCAGAACCGAGCCGACCATGCCGCGCCAGCCGACCAAACCTACTAACTTGCTCATTTCAACGCCCTTTCAGTTTTTAAAACAGTGTCAGACCAGACTGTTTGCCCGGCTCGTCTGGCCGGG
>JBEEJQ010000117.1:0-8499 GCA_041169105.1 Pseudomonadota bacterium
AAGTCGATCAACGAAATCGCCGCAGGGCAGATGGACACCGATCGCCTGCGTGCACGCGAGCACATGACCAGCGACAGCGTCGACTTTGCCGAAGGCCGAGCGGCCTTTGCCGAGCGCAGAAAACCCGTGTTTGTGGGGCGCTGAGCGCGTCCATGAACCTGCTCATCCCGAGTCGCCAGCTGCTGGCGCATGCGCTGTGGGCTGCGGTCAGTGCGAGCCTGTGCGCCGGTGTGCAGGCGCAAGGCGCTGACACGGTGGAAGTCCGCGCCGAGCGGGAGAGCATGTCGGGCCTGGCCCGCTCGGCCAGCGAGGGCATCGTCTCGGGCGAGCGCTTGCGTGCCCTGCCTTTGCTGCGCCCCGGCGAGGTCCTCGAGATGGTGCCCGGCCTGATGGTCACCCAGCATGCGGGCGATGGCAAAGCCAACCAGTATTTTTTGCGCGGCTTCAACCTGGACCACGGCACCGACTTCGCGACTTTTGTGGGCGGCATGCCGGTCAACATGCCCAGCCACGCGCACGGGCAGGGTTACACCGATCTGAACTTTTTGATCCCCGGGCTGGTGCAAAAAGTGCACTACCAAAAGGGCCCTTACGACGCACAAAACGGCGACTTTGGCTCGGCGGGCACGGCGCACATCGATTACCTGCGCCAGATGGACAGCCCGCTGGCGCAAGTCACGCTGGGGCAAGGCGGCTTTGCGCGCAGCTTGCTGGCGGGTTCACCCAGCGTGGGCAGCGGCAAACTGCTGTACGGGCTGGAAGTCTTTCGCAACGATGGCCCCTGGCAGACCCCTGAGGATTACCGCAAGCTCAACGGCGTGCTGCGCTACAGCGAGGGCAGCACTGTCAACGGTTATGCCGTGTCCGCCATGGCCTACCGCGGGCGTTGGACGTCGACCGACCAGGTGCCCCAGCGTGCCATCGACCGGGGTTTGATCTCGCGCTTTGGCAGCCTGGACAGCACAACGGGCGGCCACACCCAGCGCTACAGCCTGTCGGGCGAATGGGCCTGGTTGCAGGGCGACACTCGCACCCGCGCCAATGCCTGGTGGCTGCAGTCCTCGCTCGATTTGTGGTCCAACTTTCAGTACTGCCTGAGCGACCCGGTGACCAGTTGCCCCACCGGCGACCAGTTCATGCAGCGTGAGCAGCGGCAGGCGGTGGGTTTGTCGCTGTCGCAATCGGTGCCCATGCAATGGGGCGACAAGGCGGTGGAGAACAGCTATGGCCTGCAGGCCCGGCAGGACCACATCGCGCCCGTGGGTTTGTACGGCACCCGCGAGCGGGTGGTGCTGAGCACGGTGCGCGAAGACCAGATCCAGCAGCGCAGTGTGGCGCTGTGGTTTCAAAACGAGGTGCGCTGGTTGTCTTGGCTGCGCAGCACGGTCGGGCTGCGTGGTGACGCTTACCAGTTCGATGTGCAGTCGAGCCTGAGCGACCACTCCGGTCAGGCCCGTGCGCACATGGTGTCGCCCAAGCTGGGTCTGGTGTTGGGCCCATGGCACAAGGCCGAGCTGTACCTCAACCACGGCCATGGCTTTCACTCCAACGATGCGCGGGGCACGACCCAGGCGGTGGATCCGGTCAGTCCGCTGGTGCGCACGCGTGCGTCGGAAGTCGGTGTGCGCTGGACCGTGCTGCCCGGCTGGAAGTCCACCGTGTCGCTGTGGCAGCTTCAAACCGCTTCGGAGTTGCTGTTTGTGGGCGACGCTGGCACCACTGAGCCCTCGCGCCCATCGCGCCGCAGCGGACTGGAGTGGGGGCACTTTGCGCGGGTGGGTGAGCATGTCGCGCTGGATGCTGACTTGTCGTGGTCGCGTGCCCGCTTCACTGACGCCGATGCGGCCGGGCCGTTCATTCCCGGTGCGGTCAGCACCACGGCCAACCTGGGCATCACGCTCGATGCTTGGGGGCCTTGGTCCACATCGTTTCGGCTGCGTTACTTCGGGCCCCGTCCTTTGATCGAAGACAACAGCGTCAAGTCTGCCGCGTCCTGGGTCGGCAACCTGCGCGTGGCCTACCGGGTGGATGCGCGCAACCGCTTGAGCCTGGACGTGTTCAACCTGTTCAACACGCGCAGCAATGACATCGACTACTTTTACGCATCGCGCCTGGCCGGAGAGTCTGCGCCGGTGTGGGACCGCCATGTGCACCCGGCCGAGCCGCGCATGCTGCGCTTGAGCTGGAGCCACCGTTTTGACTGAGCCCCCCAAGCACGCCGTCTCGCGCCTGCGCGATGCCCGCATGGCGCGCAGGACCGAGCCTTTCATCGCCCGGGGTTCGCGGGCCGAGCGCTGTCCGCAGTGCCGGGTGATCTTCAGCCACTGCCTGTGCGCCTTGCGCCCGCAGGTGGCCACGCAAGCGGGCATGTGCCTGATCATGTGCGACACCGAGCCGCTCAAGCCCAGCAACACCGGCTGGTTGATCGCCGATGTGGTGCCAGACACCTTCGCCTTCGCTTGGGCCCGCACCGAGGCCGACCCTGAGTTGCTGCGTTTGCTGGTCGATCCGCAGTGGCAGCCTTATGTGGTGTTTCCCGGCGAATATGCGGCGTCCGAGCGGGTCGTCACGCAGGTGCAGCCTCTGGCGGGCAAAAGGCCCTTGTTCATCTTGCTCGATGCCACCTGGTCCGAGGCGCGCAAGATGTTTCACAAGAGCCCTTACTTGAGCCATTTGCCGGTGCTCAGTTTGGAGCCCGAGCAGTTGTCACGTTACCGCCTGCGCCGCTCCAAACGTGAGGACCATTTGTGCACCTCTGAGGTGGCCGCCTTGTGCTTGGCGTTGGCCGGCGAGGTGCATGCGGGGGACATGCTGGACGCGTATCTGGACGTGTTCACCGACCATTACCTCAAAGCCAAGCAGGCGATGCCGCTGGACTGGGGCGATGCGCTGCACCAGCGTCTGGACTCACTGCGTTTGGGCCGCTCGTCCAGCTGACCAGGCGCTGCCCATGCAGGCGCAGATGATGAAGGCCATGGCGGCCCATTGGCTGGTGCTCAAGCGTTCGGACAGCACCACCCAGCCAGCCACCGCGCCCACGGCGGGCTCCAGGCTGAGCAGGACGCTGAAGGTGTTTTTGGGCAGGTGGTTCAGCGCGTACATCTCCAGCGTGTAGGGGATGGCGCTCGACAGCAGGGCCACGGCCAGGCCCGCGGCCAGCCATTGGGTGTCCAGCAAGGCGCTACCCGCCTCGTACAGGCCAAAGGGCGTGACCACCAGGGCAGCCGCCAGCATGCCCATGGGCGTGGCCAGCACGCCATAACGCTTGGCCACCCGCTGCCCAAACACGATGTACAGCGCCCAGCAGGCCCCAGCCGCCAGGGCAAAGGCCATGCCAGCGGGGTCGAGTGCGTCGCTGGCACCGGGCAAAGGCAATATCAGGCCCAAGCCCAGCACGGCCAAGGCCACCCAGACCAGATCGCTGGCCCGGCGCGAAGTCCACAAGGCCACAGCCAGCGGTCCGGTGAACTCGATGGCGATCGCCAGGCCAAAGGGGATGGTCTTGATGGCGTTGTAAAAGAGCAGGTTCATCACGCCCAGCGTGACGCCGTACAGGCCCAGCGGCCAGGCGTCGGCCCAGACCCAGCGGCGACGCCAGGGCCGCCAAAACGCCATCAGCATCAGCGTGGCAAACACCAGGCGGTACAGGGTGGTGCCCTCGGCCCCCACAGCCGGGAACAGGCTTTTGGCAAACGAGGTGCCAATCGACAGCGACACCAGTGAGCCCAGCAAGGCGGCCACAGGCAAAACAGGGAAGGACAAAAGCGGACTTTCGGGGGCAATTGGGGCGGTTGAGAGCTTAAAACCCGACGGCGGCGGGTGCATTCGGGGGCATCATAGCCCCGCATACAATCCCCCGTTGGTCTGCCTTGTGGCGCTTTGGCGCGGGGCAGAAGACAGATGTCCCGTTTTTGTGGAGTTTTCCCATGTTCATTTCTTCCGCTTTTGCCCAAACCGCTCCTGCTGCCGCTGCTGGCGGCGACATGCAGTCCACCTTGATGAGCATGCTGCCCTTGCTGCTGATGTTTGCGGTGCTGTATTTCGTCATGATCCGCCCCCAGATGAAAAAGCAAAAAGAGCACCGCGCCATGATCGACGCGCTGGCCAAGGGCGACGAAGTCGTGACCGCTGGCGGTCTGCTGGGCAAGGTCAGCAAAATCGGTGACAGTAACATCGGCGTGGAAATCGCTGCCGGCGTGGAAGTGCAAATGCAGCGCAGCGCCGTGGTGCAGGTTTTGCCTAAAGGCACTTTGAAGTAATTCAGAACCGTTTTCGGCTTTTCAGCGGGGCGCTTGTCGCCCCGGTTTTTCATCCTGTACGCGAGTCCCTATGAACCGTTACCCGGTCTGGAAATACGCGATCATCGTGATCGCATTGTTGCTGGGGGTGGTCTACACCCTGCCCAACTTCTTTGGTGAGGCGCCTGCCGTGCAGGTGTCTTCGGGCAAGGCCACCATCAAGGTGGACACCGGCACGCTGCAAAAAGTCGAAGACGCGCTCAAGGCTGCGGGCGTCAATGCCCAAAGCGTTGCCCTCGAAGGCGGCTCCATCCGGGCCCGCTTTGACAGCACTGACAACCAGCTCAAGGCCAAGGACGCGGTTCAAAAAGCCTTGATCCCCGACGCGGCCGATCCGCAGTATGTGGTGGCGCTGAACCTGGTGTCGCGCTCGCCCGATTGGTTGACCTCGCTGCATGCAGCCCCCATGTACCTGGGTCTGGACTTGCGCGGTGGCGTGCACTTCATGCTGCAGGTGGACATGCAGGCGGCGCTCACGCAGCGCGTGGAGTCCATCACCGGTGACCTGCGCAGCCTGCTGCGCGAAAAAGATATTCGCCACGGCGGCATCAGCCGCAATGGCCAGACAGTGGAAATTCGCTTGCGCGATGCGCAGCAACTCGAAGCGGCCAAGCGTTTGGTGTCGGCCCAGCTGCCCGATTTGCAAACCCAGGACGTGGCGGACGGTGCCGAGTTCCGCATGGTCGTGAGCGTCAAGCCTGAAGCGGCCCGCAAGGTGCAGGAACAAGCCCTCAAACAAAACATCACCACCTTGCACAACCGGATCAACGAACTGGGCGTGGCCGAGCCGGTGATCCAGCAGCAGGGTCTGGACCGCATCGTGGTGCAGCTGCCTGGTGTGCAAGACACGGCCAAGGCCAAAGACATTCTGGGCCGCACCGCCACGCTGGAAGTGCGCATGGTCGACGAGAGCACCGAAGCCCGTGCGGCCGAGCAAGGCGGCATCGTGCCTTTTGGCGCTGAGCGTTACCTGGAGCGCGAAGGCCGTCCGCTGATCGTCAAAAAGCAAGTCATCCTCACGGGTGACAACCTGACCGATGCGCAGCCTGGCTTTGACAGCCAGACGCAAGAACCCGTGGTCAACCTGACCCTGGACGCCAAGGGCGCCCGCATCTTCAAGGATGTGACCCGCGAGAACATTGGCAAGCGCATGGCCATCCTCTTGTTTGAAAAAGGCAAGGGCGAAGTGGTGACCGCGCCGGTGATCCGCTCCGAGATCGGTGGCGGTCGCGTGCAGATTTCCGGTCGCATGACCACGGCCGAAGCCAACGACACCGCGCTGCTGCTGCGTGCAGGCTCGCTGGCCGCACCGATGGAGATCATCGAAGAGCGCACCATCGGCCCGAGCCTGGGTGCTGAAAACATCGCCAAAGGCTTCAACAGCGTGACCTGGGGTTTCCTGGTGATCGTGGCTTTCATGTGTGTTTACTACGCTATGTTCGGGCTGTTCTCGGGCATTGCGCTGGCGGTGAACTTGTTGTTCCTGGTGGCCATCTTGTCGATGCTGCAAGCGACCTTGACCCTGCCCGGCATGGCCGCGATGGCGCTGGCGCTGGGCATGGCGATCGACTCGAACGTGCTGATCAACGAGCGTGTGCGTGAAGAGTTGCGCAATGGCGCAAGCCCACAAGCGGCCATCCATGCCGGTTACGACCGCGCCTGGGCCACAATTTTTGACTCCAACATCACCACGCTGATCGCGGGTGTGGCCTTGCTGGCCTTTGGCTCCGGCCCTGTGCGTGGCTTTGCCGTGGTGCACTGCATTGGCATTTTGACGAGCATGTTCTCGGCCGTGTTCTTCTCGCGCGGCTTGGTGAATCTCTGGTACGGCAGCAAGAAGAAACTCAAGTCGGTGTCGATTGGCACCGTGTGGCGGCCCGAAGGCGGCTCTGCGGTGAAAGCCGATTAAGGGGAGAAGATCATGGAATTTTTTAAGATCAAAAAAGACATTCCCTTCATGAAGCACGCGTTGGTGTTCAACGCGATTTCCTTCGTGACCTTTGCGCTGGCGGTGTTCTTCCTGTTCAGCCGTGGCTTGCACCTGTCGGTGGAGTTCACCGGCGGCACGCTGATGGAAGTCAGCTACAGCCAGCCTGCTGATCTGAACAAGGTGCGTGCCACGGTGGGTACTTTGGGCTTTTCTGAAGTGCAGGTGCAAAACTTTGGCACCGCCCGCGATGTGATGATCCGCTTGCCCGCGCAAAAGGGCGTGAGCTCGGCCCAGCAAAGCGAAAAAGTGCTCACGGCCCTGAAGGCGGACAACGCCGATGTGACGCTGCGCCGCACCGAATTTGTCGGCCCGCAAGTGGGCGACGAGCTGGCCGAGGATGGTTTGAAGGCGCTGGCCTTTGTGGTGATTGGCATCGTGATTTACCTGGCGGTGCGCTTCGAGTGGAAATTCGCCGTCTCGGCCATCATCGCCAACTTGCACGACGTGATCATCATCCTGGGCTTCTTCGCCTTCTTCCAGTGGGAGTTCTCGCTGGCGGTGCTGGCGGCGGTGTTGGCGGTGCTGGGCTATTCGGTCAACGAGTCGGTCGTGATTTTTGACCGGATCCGCGAGAACTTTCGCCGCTACCGCAAGATGAACACGGTGGAGATCATCGACAACGCGATCACCTCGACCATCAGCCGCACCATCATCACCCACGGCTCGACCCAGATCATGGTGCTGTCGATGTTGTTGTTCGGTGGCGAGACGCTGCACTACTTCGCCATGGCGCTGACCATCGGTATTTGTTTCGGTATTTACTCGTCGGTGTTTGTGGCTGCGGCCATTGCCATGTGGCTGGGCATCGAGCGCGAAGACCTGATCAAACCGATCAAGAAAGACCGCGACAACAGCGACGAAAATTCGGGCGCGGTGGTCTGAGACTTCGCCACTCCCACAAGGGCACCTTCGGGTGCCTTTTGTTTTGGTGCTTACCCCATGCCCATGCGCTGAAACAGCCCGCCGGGCAAGCGGCCGACTTGGCCCATCAATTCCAGCTCCAGCAACTGCGCTTGCAACCGGGCCGTAGGCCAGCCGCAGCGTGCCTGCAAGGCGTCCAGACCCACCGGGTCGTGGCCCATGGCGCCGAGCAATTCATCTTCGGTTTCAGTCGGTGCTGCCGTGGGTGCCAAGGCCAGTGGCACTCGGGCAAACGGGTCGGGCATGCGCAGCTCTTCGAGCACGTCTTGCGCCGATTCCACCAGCTTGGCGCCTTGCTTGATCAGGGCATGGCAGCCCTTGGCTTGCGCCGAGTGGATGGAGCCCGGAATGGCCAGCACGTCGCGGCCTTGCTCCAGCGCCTGTTTGGCCGTGATCAGCGAGCCGGACTGCAAGGCGGCTTCGACCACCAAGGTGGCTTGGGACAAGCCGGCAATCAGGCGGTTGCGTTTGGGGAAGTTGGCGTTCAGCGGCGGTGTGCCCAGCGGGTATTCGCTCAGGATCAGGCCGCGCTGCGCAATGCGGTGCGCCAGCTCGCGGTGCTGGCGCGGGTAGACCCGGTCCAGGCCCGTGCCGACGACGGCGATGGTGGCCAGTGCCTGTGGGCGGGCACCCTGCAGTGCACCATCGTGCGCCGCGCCGTCGATGCCCAAGGCCATGCCTGAGACGATGGTCAAGCCGCTGCCAGCCAAAGCGCGTGCAAATTCACGGGCATTGCTCTGGCCTTGGGGTGTGGGGTTGCGGCTGCCCACCATGGCCAGCGATTGCTCGGCCTTGAGACCCTGCAGCGCGGCTGTTTGGCCCAGGGCATAGAGCATCACGGGTGGGTCGGGGATGAGCAGCAAAGGCGCGGGGTACTCGGCGTCGCCCAGGGTCAGCACGGCGTGCGTGATGTCTGGCGTGGGCGTGTGTTGCAGCCAGTCCCAGGTGTCGCGGCTCAGATCGGCCCAGCCGTCAGGGAGGGTCAGCAGCTGCTGCGCCTGCTTGGCCGAGACGATTTGACGCAGCGCCGATTCGGATTGACGGAAGATGTGTTCGGGCTCGCCAAAGGCCGCCAGCAGCTGGCGTGCTGCTTGATCGCCAACGCCCGGCGTGAGCGACAGCCGCAGCCACAAACCCAATTCTTCGGGGGTGTTCACCATCGATGTCTCCCTGTGCAGCCTGATGGGCTGTCTGTTGGGGCATTGTGGTGGCCGTATCCGGGGGCCGTCAAGCCGCCTCTTGGCGGTGGTGCCTCAGGACGAGGCGAGCGCTTGCCGGCGGTGGGCGAAG
>JBEEJQ010000118.1:0-8456 GCA_041169105.1 Pseudomonadota bacterium
GCCACGCTGCTGATGCACCTGGGTAAGCGCGCTGAAAAAGACGCCAGCCTGATCGCCAACCCCAGCAGCGAAGAAGAAACCTGCCTGTTCAACGCCATCAAGGCCAAGCTGGCGGTGGACCCGACCTGGTACAGCCGCAAGAGCGCGCACATCATTGGCGTGACCGAAGAAACCACCACCGGCGTGTTGCGCCTGAACGAGATGGCCGCCAAGGGCAGCCTGATGTTCCGCGCCATCAACGTGAACGACTCGGTGACCAAGAGCAAGTTTGACAACCTGTATGGCTGCCGTGAGTCGCTGGTCGATTCGATCAAGCGCGCCACCGACGTGATGATCGCCGGCAAAGTGGCTGTGGTCGCCGGTTACGGTGACGTGGGCAAGGGCTCGGCCCAGGCCCTGCGAGCCCTGAGCGCCCAGGTGTGGGTGACAGAGATCGACCCGATCAACGCGTTGCAGGCCGCCATGGAAGGCTTCAAGGTCGTGACCATGGAGTACGCCGCCGACAAGTGCGACATCTTCGTGTCGGCCACCGGCAACAAGAACGTGATCCGCTACGAGCACATGGCGGCCATGAAAGACGAGGCTATCGTGTGCAACATCGGTCACTTCGACAACGAGATCGACGTCGCTTCGCTCGAAAAGCTGCAGTGGGACGAGATCAAGCCCCAGGTCGACCACGTCATCTTCCCCGATGGCAAGAAGATCACCCTGCTGGCCAAAGGCCGTCTGGTGAACCTGGGCTGCGCCACCGGCCACCCCAGCTTCGTGATGTCGTCCTCGTTCGCCAACCAGACCATCGCCCAAATCGAGCTGTTCACCAAGCAAGACCAATACGAAGCAGGCAAGGTTTATGTCTTGCCTAAGCACCTCGACGAAAAAGTGGCACGTTTGCACCTCAAGAAAGTCGGTGCCCAGCTGACCGAACTGACGGACGAACAAGCCGCGTACATCGGTGTGTCCAAGAACGGCCCTTACAAAGCCAACACGTACCGCTATTGATGCGCTGAGTGGGTTGGTGCTCAGCGCCTGCGTGGTGTCGTCGTGACGCCATGTCGGGGCTCAAGCCGCCAACCTGCAAATGCTGCCCCGTAGGTCGGTGGCTTCAGCCCCGACATGCTTGGTTTGCCACAGCCCCTCCCCTTATCTACTGTTTGACTGAACCCCACCGCATGCGCATTGATCAACTTCTCGTCGAGCGCGGCTTGGCCGTTTCTCGCTCACAGGCTCAGCGACTGATCGCCGCAGGCGTTCAGTGGCAGCAGCCCAACGGGGAGTGGCGCCAGGTCGGCAAGAACCGGGACGACGTGCCCGAAAGCGCTGCGCTGCAGTTGCTCGACGACGCTGAGTCGCGCTACGTCTCGCGTGGTGGCCTCAAGCTCGAAGGTGCACTGCAGGCCACAGGTGTCTCGGCGCAAGGCCTGCGTTGCCTGGACGTCGGGCAAAGCACCGGGGGCTTCACCGACTGTTTGCTCAAGCATGGCGCGGCGCAGGTGGTGGGCATCGATGTGGGGCACGCGCAAGTGCATGACAGCATCCGCGAAGATGAACGGGTGATCTCCATCGAAGGCGTCAACGCCCGCGAACTCGAGCCCGGTGACGAGCGCATTCCGGACGCGCTCGAAGGTTTTGATCTGATGGTGGGGGATGTGTCTTTCATCTCGCTCACGCTGGTGCTGCCGGGCGTGGTGCATTTGCTCAAGCCGACAGGCCAGTTGCTGATGCTCGTCAAACCCCAGTTCGAGTTGCAGCCAGGCCAAGTGGGCAAGGGCGGCATCGTCAAGGACGAAAGCCTGTACCCCTTCATCGAAGACCGTTTGCGCACGGCGCTGAGCGATCTGGGCCTGAAGGTGACGGCGTGGATCGACAGCCCCATCGAAGGCGGCGATGGCAACCGTGAATTTTTTGTGCAAGCCTGCTGGCCAGAGCCCGCGGCCGTGATGCCCGCCCGCGAGGCAAGACGCGTGGCGCACGAGGCCGATCTGGCCGCCAAGGCGTATGCCAAGGCCAATGATTATTGAATGGAAGGTGATGTGATGAGTGCTTTGAATTTGCCCATCAGTCTGGAGTTTTTTCCGCCCAAGACGCCCGAAGGCGCAGAGAAGCTGCGCCAGGTGCGCCAGCAGCTGTATGTTTTGAAACCCGAGTTCTGTTCGGTCACCTATGGGGCGGGCGGCTCCACCCAGGAAGGCACATTTGCCACCGTGGGCGCGATCCAGAACGAAGGCGTGGCCGCGGCCTCGCACTTCTCGTGCATTGGCGCGACCAAGGCCTCGGTGCGCGAAGAGCTGGCCACCCTTAAAGCCATGGGCGTCAAGCGCCTGGTGGCTTTGCGCGGTGACTTGCCCAGCGGCTATGGCGCAGGTGGCGAGTTCCACTATGCCAGCGATCTGGTGAGCTTCATCCGCGCCGAAACGGGCGACGACTTCCACATCGAAGTAGCGGCTTACCCCGAAGTCCACCCGCAAGCCAAATCGCCCGAGTCAGACTTGCAGGCCTTTGCCACCAAGGTCAAGGCGGGTGCCCACTCGGCCATCACCCAATACTTTTACAACGCGGATGCTTATTTCCGTTTTGTGGACGATGCCCACAAGCTGGGCGTGGATGTGCCCGTCGTGCCAGGCATCATGCCGATCACCAGCTCGGCTCAGTTGCTGAGATTTTCGGACGCCTGCGGCGCTGAAATCCCACGATGGATCCGTCTGCGCCTGCAAGGCTATGGCGACGACATCGAATCGATCAAGGCCTTTGGTTTGGATGTCGTGACTGATCTGTGCGAGCAGCTCATCCGCGCGGGGGTACCAGCGCTGCACTTCTACACCATGAACCAGAGCGCTGCCACGATGGGCATTTTGTCGGGGCTGAAAAGCCGGTGAAAGCGCTAACGCTGAGCTTGGCGGTGTGCTGCGCTGTCTTGCCTTTCTACCAGGCACATGCCAGCGATCTGCAGGCCGTATTGCAGTCACCGGAAGTCGACCAACAGGCCATGACCACGGCCGACCCGGTGCTCAATGGGTGGGCGACATGGTACGGTGGTAAGCGTTGGCATGGGCGTCGCGCGGCCAGTGGCGAGCGGTTTGATCGACATGCCCTGACGGCTGCACACCTGACTTTGCCGCTGGGCACTCGGCTGCGTGTGGTCAATGTGGGCAACGGCCGTGAGGTCTGGGTTCGCATCAACGACCGTGGCCCCAAGGCGGGTCCATACATCATCGATGTGAGTGAAGCCGCCGCAGAGCGATTGGGCATGCGCCGCGCAGGCCGAGCACGCGTGGCGCTGTATTTCAGTGAGGCAGAACACACGCCATCGCGGCACTGATGGATGTTTGATGTGCCGCAAAGCCTGCGCAGATGGGTGCAAGAGGCGCTGGCCAATTTGACGAAACGCAAAAACCAACATGGCGCATGGGCGTCCAATGGCTGTGAGGCGAAAAGCTTCGCAGTTAAAGGAAAAACCATGAAAAAACAATTGATCGTTATCGCCGCTTTGGCCGCTTGTGGCATGGGTGCTGTTCAAGCGCAAGAGACTCCTTGGATGGTGCGTGCACGGGCTGTGCATTTGGATATGGCCAACAAAACCGACATCACGGCGGTTGCGGACCTGAATGTCAACAATAAAACCATTCCTGAAGTGGACGTCGGCTATTTCTTCAATCCGAATATTGCAGTGGAATTGATTCTGACCGTTCCCCAGCAGCAGAAGGTTTATTCTGGCGCGAATCAAATAGGTACATTCAAACATTTGCCACCAACGCTGCTGTTGCAATACCACTTCACTGGTTTGAATGGTTACAAGCCTTATGTGGGTGCTGGCATCAATTACACCGACATCAGCAAAGTGAGCTTGCCAACTGGTTTTACATTGGACAGCCACAGCTGGGGGGGTGCCTTGCAAGCCGGTGTGGACATTCCTCTAGATAAAAACTGGTCCATCAACTTCGACGTGAAGAAGGTTTATATCAAGACCGATGTGTACAGCAACAGCGTCAGCGCTGGCACTCTCAAGCTTGACCCCGTGCTGGTGGGGGTGGGCCTCGGTTACCGCTTCTGATCGGTTCTGAGCCCAAGCAGAACGCCCTGCAATGCAGGGCGTTTTTCATGGCGGCATAAGGCGCGATCAGCGCTCGTCGAAGCTCACCACCACGCGGCCGCTGGTGGGCTTGGCTTGGCAGGACAGCACGAAGCCTTGATCGACTTCGGGTTTCTCGAGCGTGAAGTTCTTCTCCATTTCGGTCGTGCCTTCGACCACCTTGCAGCGGCAGGTGCAGCACACACCTCCTTTGCAGGAGTAGGGCAAATCCAAGCCCATGGCCAGCGCGATGTCGAGGATCTTCTCGTTCTTGTTCATCGGCATGTTGTAGGGCTTGCCGTCGAGCACCACCGTGAGCTGCACTTCACCACCGTCACGTGTGGCTTTGTGGCCCAGCACGGCCTTCGCTTTTTGCTCGGGGCTGAGCGCTTCGAGCGTGGGCGAGGTGAAGCGTTCGGTGCGGATGCGGTCGGCCTTGACGCCAGCGCTCAGCAGCGTTTTCTCGGTTTCTTCGATCATGGCTTCAGGCCCGCAGATGAAGACTTCGTCCATGCTGCCCACGGGCAGGAAGGCGTCGATGATGGCGCGCACTTTGGCTGCGTCGATGCGGCCTTCGAGCAGCGGCACCTCTTGTGACTGGCGCGAGAGGATGTGGATCAGCGTCAGGCGCGAGGGGTAGCGGTCTTTCAGGTCCTGAAGCGCCTCGTTGAACATGACGCTGTCCATGCGGCGGTTGCCGTAGACCAGGGTGAATTTCGATTCGGGCTGCTCTTCGAGCGTGGTGGCCAAGATCGACAGGATGGGCGTGATGCCCGAGCCCGCAGCGAAACCCACGCGGTGAATGGCCCGCTGCTTTTGCACGGTGAATCGGCCATCGGGCGGCATCACGCGCAGGGTGTCGCCGGCTTTGAGCTGTGTCGCCGCCCAATTGGAAAACACGCCGCCTTCGACCGGGCGGATGCCGAGTTCGAGCTCGCCATGTTTCAACTGGCTGCGGGCCGAGCTGATGGAGTAACTGCGGCGCACATCGGTGCCGTCGATGGTGGCGCGCACGGTGAGGAACTGGCCGGGCGCAAAGTCAAAGGCCTCGCGCAGCTCGGTGGGCACGGCCAGTGTGATGGCCACGGCGCCTGCGGCTTCGGGTGTGACTCGGGCGACGGTGAGGTCATGAAAACGCAAGGCGGTCATGGCGGGCTTTCTTGAGAAGCTTCAGTAAGGTTTGAAGTAGTCGAACGGTTCCATGCAGTCCAGGCACCGGTACAGGGCCTTGCAGGCGGTGGAGCCGAAATGAGAGGTTTCGGTGGTGTTGGCCGAGCCGCATTGAGGACAGTTCACCACCTCGGCTTTGGCGCCGCGTGCCGCGAACTGCACCACGTTGCTGGCACCAGACTTTTCGCTGGCGCAGGCGTGGGGCGGGGCAATGCCGTAGGCGCGCAGCTTTTCGCGTGCGGCGTCGGTCATCCAGTCGGTGGTCCAGGCGGGAGCGAGCTGTGTGACCACGGTGGCTTGCAGGCCTTCGGCGGCCAGTGTGGCTTTCACGTCGTCTTCGATCTGGCCCATCGCAGGGCAGCCACTGTAGGTGGGGGTGATGACCACTTCCAGCCCGTGCTCGCCCTGGCGCACATCGCGCAGGATGCCCAGCTCGCGCAGGGTGACGACCGGGATTTCCGGATCGCTCAGCTGCTCAAGCAGGGCCCAGGCGCGTTCAGCGGGGCTCAAGGTGCTGGTGGTCATGGACTTACCAGGTGGCTTGGGGGTGTGCGCGGGCCAGGCTTTGCATTTCGGCCAGCACGAAGCCCAGGTGTTCCGAGTGCAGGCCTTGTTTGCCGGTGGGCACAAAGCCGCCAGCGGCGGGGCGCTGCAGCGTGGCTTCGGCCAAGGCCTCATCCACGATCTGGTTCCAGTCGGCTTGCAGGGCCGCCACATCGATGCCGGTGCCGTTGGCCAGAGCCGCCGCTTCTTGCGGGCTGGCGCTCCAGAACTCTTGTGTGTAGGGCAGCAGTTGGTCCAGCGCGGCTTGCGCCTTGGCGTGCGAAGCGTCGGTGCCGTCGCCCAGGCGCACCAGCCAGTCACGCGAGTGGCGCAGGTGGTAGCGCACCTCTTTGAGCGACTTCGCGGCGATCGCAGCCAGTTGCGTGTCTTTGGAGGCTTGCAGCTGGTCCCACGCCAGCACCATCAGGCTGCTGTAGAGGAAGTTGCGCACGATGGTCATCGCAAAGTCGCGGTCGCCTTGGGCGGTGGCCGACATCAGCGGCATGTGCGGCAATTCGCACAGGGTGTAGTTGCGGAAGTCGAGCACATCGCGGAAGTAGGCGAGCGTGTCTTCGGTCGCGCCCTGACCGATCTGCGTGGCCGCATGCTGGTAAAGCAAGCGGGCCTGGCCGATCAGGTCGAGGCTGTTGTTGGACAGCGCGATGTCTTCTTCGAGGATGGGGCCGTGGCCACACCATTCGGCGTTGCGCTGACCCAAGATCAGCGCGTTGTCGGCGAGGTGCAACAGGTATTCAGTTGGAGCATTCATGGCCGCGCTCACATGTGTCCCACTTCTTCTGGGATTTCATAGAAGGTGGGGTGGCGGTACACCTTGTCGCTGGCGGGTTCGAAGAACTCACCTTTGTCGTTGGGCTCGCTGGCCGAGATGGTGGCCGAGGGCACGACCCAGATGCTCACGCCTTCCTGGCGGCGGGTGTAGACGTCACGTGCCATTTGCAGGGCATGCTGCGCGTCAGAGGCGTGCAGGCTGCCGCAGTGCTTGTGCTCCAGGCCTTGCTTGGAGCGGACAAAAACTTCCCACAGGGGCCATTCTTTCAGTGCAGGTGTGGCGCTCATGCGGCCTCCTTCATTTGGCGTTGCTGTTGTTTCTTTGCGTGGGCCAGGGCGGCTTCGCGCACCCAGGCACCGTCGTTCCAGGCCTTGACGCGAGCGCCCAGGCGTTCTTTGTTGCAGGGGCCGTTGCCGTTGACGGTGGCCCAGAACTCGTCCCAGTCGATCTGGCCGTAGTCGTGCGCTTGGCGCGCTTCGTTCCACTTCAGGTCGGGGTCGGGCAAGGTCACGCCCAGCACTTTGGCTTGGGGCACGGTAGCGTCCACAAATTTCTGGCGCAGGTCATCGTTGCTGATGCGCTTGATGCCCCAGCGCATGCCTTGCGCGCTGTTGGGGCTGTCGGCGTCGGGCGGCCCGAACATGGCCAGGCACTTCCACCACCAGCGGTTGACGGCGTCTTGCACCATTGCTTTTTGCTCGGCCGTGCCTTGCATCATCACCAAGAGGGCTTCGTAGCCTTGGCGCTGGTGGAAGCTTTCTTCTTTGCACACACGCACCATGGCGCGGGCATAGGGGCCATACGAGCAGCGGCACAGCGGGATCTGGTTCATGATGGCCGCGCCATCGACGAGCCAGCCGATCACGCCCACATCGGCCCAGTTGAGCGTGGGGTAGTTGAAGATGGAGCTGTATTTGGCTTTGCCGGTGTGCAGGGCGTCCAGCATCTGGTCGCGGCTGGTGCCCAGGGTTTCGGCCGCGCTGTAGAGGTACAGGCCGTGACCGCCTTCGTCCTGCACCTTGGCGATCAGGATGGCCTTGCGCTTCAAGCTGGGGGCGCGGCTGATCCAGTTGCCTTCGGGCAGCATGCCGACGATTTCACTGTGAGCGTGTTGGCTGATCTGGCGCACCAGGGTCTTGCGGTAAGCGTCTGGCATCCACTCGCGCGGCTCGATGCGGCCGTCGGCGTCGATGCGCTCGTCAAATTGGGCTTGCAGCGCTTGTTCGCTGGCGCTGGCTTGTTTGGGCACGGCCTTGAGTCCGGCCGACTTGGCGTCGTCCTGGTCGGAAACGCTGAAGGATTGCGTGTACATGGGCTTCTCCTGCGCCGAACAGGATGGGATGATCGCGGCGCGGGTGCCAGTATATCAATTAACCGACCGATCGGTCGGTTAATTGAGGCCCAAGGACTCAGGACTTTCCCTGAGCGCTGGCCAGCTTCAAGAAGAAGCTTCGACTTTCCAGTCCTTGCCGGAGCCGCGTGCCAGTGCCGGCCCGACCACATCCAAGGCCTTGCGGATCTGGTCTTTCAAGGTGAAGGGCGGGTTGATCACGAACATGCCGCTGGCCACCAGACCGCCTTCGTCCCCGGGGCCTCGCCCAATGGCCAAGGTGGCGTTGAGCCAAGGCTTTTGCGCTTGGTTGGCCAGCGTGCGCAGACGCCGTGGCAGCTCGTGGGCCTCTGGGCGCGGGATGATCGGGTACCAGACCAAATAAGTACCGGTCGAGAAGCGCTTGAGGTATTCCTGAATGACGTTGGCTACCTTGACGTAATCTGATTTGATTTCGTAGCTGGGATCGATCAGCACCATGGCCCGCTTGGAGCCGGTGGCCGAGGCGGGCGGTGGCAGCAGCTTTTTGAGGGCCTCAAAGCCGTCTTCGCGGCTGA
>JBEEJQ010000119.1:0-8394 GCA_041169105.1 Pseudomonadota bacterium
AAATCAAGGGAAAACCCTGATTCCTTCGCGGTGTAGACCCTCAGGATTTAGCACTCTCCACAAAGGAGTGCTAATATCGCGGCAATTCTGAAAGGAGTTCTGGTATGAACCTTCAAACTGGATCACCCGCCACCGCGATGACGCTGAGCAATCCATGGGCCATGGTGCCCTCGCTCGGCCATCTGGACGCTTACATCTCTGCGGTCAACCGCATGCCCATGCTCACCCTCGAGGAAGAGCAAGAGGCCGCCCGTCAACTCAAAGCCAACGATGACCTCGAAGCCGCCCGCAAGCTGGTGCTCTCGCACCTGCGTCTGGTGGTGTCGGTGTCGCGCCAATACCTGGGCTATGGCCTGCCGCACGGCGACCTGATCCAGGAAGGCAATGTGGGTCTGATGAAAGCCGTCAAACGCTTTGACCCCGATCAGGGCGTGCGCCTGGTCAGCTACGCGCTGCACTGGATCAAAGCCGAGATCCATGAGTACATTCTGAAAAACTGGCGCATGGTCAAGGTGGCCACCACCAAGGCCCAGCGCAAGCTGTTTTTCAACCTGCGCTCGATGAAGCAAGGCTTCAAGGCCGAAGCCGAAGAAGGCACACACCGCGACACCTTGACGCCCGATCAAGTGGACTCGATGGCGCATGACCTGAACGTCAAACGCGAAGAAGTCATCGAGATGGAAATGCGCATGGCCGGCGGCGATGTGCTGCTCGATCCCGCCCCGTCGGACGATGGCGAGCAGGCTTTTGGCCCCATCGCCTACCTGGCCGATGCCAGCCATGAGCCCACCGCCATGATCGAAGCGCACCAGCGCGACGTGATGGCCAGCGATGGCTTGGCTGCCGCCTTGAACGCTTTGGACGCGCGCAGCCGCCGCATCGTGGAAGAGCGCTGGCTCAAGGTCAACGACAACGGCTCGGGCGGCATGACGCTGCACGACCTGGCTGCCGAGTACGGCGTGAGCGCAGAACGCATTCGCCAGATTGAGGTGGCGGCCATGAAAAAGATGAAAAAGGCCCTCGCCGAATTCGCCTGAAGCGACTGAACGCACGCCCCCGAAGTACCCGGCCATGGCCGGGTATTTTTTGGCCTGCACTGCGCTAAAGTCGGATCTGTTTCATTTTTTCTGGAGATCTCCAATGCCTGTGCTCACCCCGACTGCGCTTTCACGTCGATCGCTTTGGAGCGCAGCGTGTCTGGCCTGGGCCGTTGGTACGCCATGGGCGCAGGCGGCTGAAACCGCTTGGCCCAGTCAGGCCATCAAACTGGTGGTCGGCTTTCCGGCGGGATCGAGCCCGGACCTCACGGCCCGCGCCTTGGCAGAACCTTTGGGCAAGGCCCTCGGACAAACCGTGATCGTGGAGAACAAAGTGGGCGCAGGCGGCAACATCGCCGCCGACCACGTGGCCAAGTCCACCGACGGCCACACGCTGGGCCTGATGATCAATGGCAACATGACGATCGCCCGCACCCTCAACCCCAAGGTGAGCTATGACCCTTTGAAGGACCTGGCACCCGTCAGCCTGATCGGCACCGCCCCTTTGCTGCTGGCAGCCCCCGCCAACGCCGCAGGACAAACGCCAGCACAGTGGCTGGTGGAAGCACGTCAAAGCGGCAACAAGCTGAGCTACGGGTCCCCCGGGGTGGGCACGGTGGCCCATCTGGGCATGGAACTGCTCAAGGCCCAAGCAGGCATTGACCCGGTGCATGTGCCCTACCCTGGGAACCCGCAGATCATGAACGCGATGATGGGCGGCCAAATTCAGTTGGCCCTGCTGCCACCCGCCATGGCCATGACGCAGGTGCGCGCTGGCAAGCTGCGCGCCATCGGCACCACCAGCTCGGGCCGCAGCACATTGGCCCCCGATGTGGCCAGCCTGTCTGAAATCGGCGTCAAGAACTACCAGCTGGAAATCTGGAACGCTGTGGCTGCACCGGCATCCATGCCCACGGCAGTGCTGAACAAGCTCTCGGCCACGGTGAGCGACATCGTGCGTTCACCCGACATGCGGGCGCGTCTGTTCCAGCAAGGCTGGCAGGTGGTGGGCTCCTCACCCGAAGGCTTGCGCAACCGCATTCAGGCCGACACGAAGGCCTTGGGCGACATCATCGTGCGCCAAAAAATTCAGGTGAATTGAGGCGGTCTGCGACAGCTCACTTGAGCAAGAGCTTGGCGTCTTCTGCCAGGGCTGCGGCACCGCTGCCATAGCGGTTGTACAAGCGCACGCGGCCTTGCGGGTCAAACGTGAAACTGCCTGCCGAGTGGTCCATGGTGTAGCTGCTGGGGGTCTTGCCTTCGACCTTCTTGAAGTAAATCTTGAAGTCTTTGGTGACCTTGGCCAATTGCTCGGGTGAGTCGGCCCGCAAAGCCACAAAGCCCGGATCAAAATTGGCCATATAGGCCTTGAGGAGTTCTGCGGTGTCGCGGTCGGGGTCGACCGTGATGAACACGCCTTGCAGACGCTCGCCGTCTTTGCCCAGCAAGCGTTTGACCTCGGCCAGCTCTTGCATGGAGGTGGGGCAAACGTCAGGACATTGGGTGTAGCCAAAAAACACGATCACCACCTTGCCCGCAAAGTCCTTGAGGGTGCGATCCTGGCCGTTTTGATCGCGCAAGGCCCAGCCTTGGGCGTAATCGGCACCCGTGATGTCCACGCCCCGGAACGCCGGTTTGTCTTGACCGCAAGCGGTCAAACCCATCAGCGCCACAAGGGCCAAGCTGGAGAAGAATTGGCGTTTGTTCATGGCACTCAGAACAGGTAATGGTCCACCAGCAATGCGGCAAACAGCGCACTCAGGTGAATCAGTGAAAAACGAAATGTCTTGCGGGCCAGCTCGTCGGAGTAGGCCCGGTACAAGGCCACGGCATAGGCGATAAAGCCCACACTCAGGACCACGGCCACACCCAGGTACAGCCACGAACTCATGCCGTACACAAAGGGCATCAGGCAAGCGGCCATCAGCACCACGGTGTAGAGCAGGATCTGCAGGCGGGTGAATTCATTGCCATGCGTGACGGGCAGCATGGGCAGGCCCGACTTGCGGTAGTCCTCCACCCGGTACAGGGCCAGCGCCCAAAAATGAGGGGGCGTCCACAAAAAGATGATCAGGAACAAGATGAGGGCTTCGGGCCCCACATCGCCCGTCATGGCGGCCCAACCCAGTACTGGGGGCATGGCACCACTGGCACCACCGATCACGATGTTCTGCGGCGTGAGCGGCTTCAGGATCACGGTGTAGATGATGGCGTAGCCCACGAATGTGGCGAAGGTCAGCCACATGGTCAAAGGGTTGACCATCACGTACAAAATGGCCGAGCCCACAGCGCACAGGGCGGCAGAGAACAACAAGGCTTGGCGGTCGCTCAACTCGCCTTTGGCTGTCGGCCGCCAGGCGGTGCGTTTCATTTTGGCGTCGATGGTTTTTTCAACCAGGCAGTTGAATGCGGCCGCAGCGCCCGCCACCAGCCAGATGCCGATGCAAGCCCACAGGCCCAGCATCACTTCGGGCCAGCGAGGTGCACCGGGCACCGCCAGCACCATGCCGATCAGTGCGCAAAACACGATCAGTTGAACCACACGGGGCTTGGTCAGCGCGTAATACTGACGCCAAGCCGAAGGAGAAGTCGCAGCAGTCATGCAGCAGGCCTTGAATCAAAAGAAGAACGCTCGCCCACGCCCATGCGGGAGGAACTCACAAAAACATCTGAACGGCTGATGCACAGCGTCCAGGTCAACACCAAAACCAGCGCCGATGCACCGCCGGTATGCAGCACAGCGGCCACCAAGGGCCAGTCCAGCACCACATTGCTCAGGCCCGTTGCCAATTGCAGTGTCGCCAAGGCCAACAAGGCCTGCGCCAGTCGCTGCATGCCCACAACCCGACGCAAATGCCAGCCCACCAGGACCAGCACAGCCAGCACCAGCCAAGCCGCACTGCGGTGCATGAAATGGATGGTGGTCAAGGCGGCAAAAGGAAGGACCTCCCCGTCCACGGTGTGGCCCAAATCACGCCACAGGGCAAAACCCTGCCAATTCAATGTGGGCAACCAACTGCCGTTGCAGCTGGGAAAACCGGCGCAGGCCAGCACGGCGTAATTGGTGCTGACCCAACCACCCAATGCGATTTGCAACCATACCAGGGCAAATGCAAGCCACAACCCCTTGCGCAGTCCAGTGGGCACAGGACGGGTTTGCCAGCCTTCGTAGCGCACGGCCTGTGCGGCCAGCAAAGCCAGCAAACCGATGCCGAAAAGCAAATGCAAAGTCACGATCGCAGGGAACAACTTCATCGTCACGGTCAAAGCCCCAAAAGCGCCTTGCAAGCAGACCCACAGCAATGTGAAAGTTGGCCACCAAGGGTTCACGGCATGGGACGGGTCACGCAGGCGCTGCCGCCACGTCATGAATGCCAGACTCAAGATCAGAACGCCCACGCCTGTGGCGAGGTAACGGTGCACCATTTCGACCCACGCTTTGCCGTGTGTGACCGGACCGGTCGGCATGGCCGATTGCGCGGCCTGGATGTGCATCTGCGCCCCCACCGGACTGGCACTGCCGTAGCAACCTGGCCAATCGGGGCAACCCAAGCCCGAGTCGGTCAAGCGTGTGAAGGCACCGAACAAAATCAAATCGAAAGTGAGGAACAAGGTCAAAATGGTCAAGGCGCGCAGACGACGACCTGCCGAGGCCTGGCGATGACGCCATACCCACCAACTCAGAGGGAGCAGCGCAAACGCCAATCCCGCACCCATCACTTGAAGGACGGGGTTGAGGTTGTACAGGTCCACGGTGTTCATGGCATCAACGTCCAGCCTGATCCCAGGAGGCCGAAGCGCGCATCAGGCGATCCAGGTCTTTTTTGGCCTTGGAGGCACCTGCCACATCCATGTGAGCCGGAAAGCGCATCATGTAATGACCCATGGGATCGATCACATACAAATGGTCGTCCAATGCATGCCCTGAGGCGGGACTCAACCAAGCCTGCAGCACAGGGGCCTGCACCCGCAGCACGTGCGCCTGTTTCAAGGCGGGCAACAAAACGGCATCGACCGGGGCATCATCGCGGATCAGCCATACGCGATCCATCCGGTCTTTTTCTTTGCCCATGATCTCGCGCAATTGGCGTTGAAAGTACAGGTTTTGTTGACACGCCTCGCCGCATGCGCCAGAGCCCACCGTCACCAGCAACCATTGACCCTTGAGCGCTTTCAAGTCCACCGCTTGGCCTTGAAGATCAATCGCCTGGCTGGCAGGCAAATCCACCTGAGGCGTGACCAACTCACCGTAATTTTTCCGCGCCTCAGGCCGAAGCACGTAATAGGTGAAATACGAGGCGATGACGGGCGCAGCGCACACCAAGAGCAAGGCCAGCATCTTCCAGCGCCCGACATGGGTGCGTTGTGCGTCCGCTTGCGCCAACTCACCCGGTTGGGGCAAGTCGTGCACCGTCATGCCCAGGGGCGCGTCAGGCAATTCGTTTTTTTCTACGTGCTTGGACAATTTGAAACCAGACATAAAGAAGTGCGATCAGGGCGCAAAGCCCGAACCATTGAAAAGCATAGCCTTGGTGTTTCTCTACACCAGAAGCCACTGCTGGCCAATCGCGCAGAAGCCCTTCAGAGGCTGCGCCCGTTTGCACCAGACTGAGGTGGGGGAACTTCAACCCCGTCTGCTGCTGAAATTTGGCGAAGTCCAGATTTTGCCGTATGACGCCATCTTCTTCGGCGCCAAAGTCATACAGCCGGGATGGCCAAGGGGCCAATGTGCCGGTGATTTCAACTTGTCCTGTGGCTGTCTCCAGCGCAGGAAGGGCCAAGCGGTCCGCAAAGGAGCGTGGTGCCCAGCCCCGTTGCACCAAGACCAGCAAGCCCGTCGAAGACAAACGCATCGGCGTCATCACATAAAAACCACTGCGTCCGTTCATCTGACGGTTGTCCAGGTAAACCGTTTTGTCTTGAAGCCACTGGCCCTTGAGTGCGATGCGGCGGTACATCAGGCCTTGCAGGGCTATTGGGTCCATGGACTCGCTCAGACTGCGGTCATCGAGCAGCGTCTGGTTCGATTTTTCTGTTTTGGCGGCCTGCAATGCCACTTTTTCGGCCCCGCGGCCAAGCTGCCACATGCCCAGTGAAAATGTCACAGCCATGCCCAGCACTGCAGCGGCCAAGATCAAAATGCCTTGTCGAGACGGACGGGAAAGACTCATTGGATAATGGTGATCATGAAAATACTGGTTGCACTCGCTTTTTTGGCCATTTTGGCCAGCCTTGTCTCGGCGCTGATCTACATGATGCGCAGTGGCACCCCACGCCAAGATGGTGAACCCGCCCGCAAAGGCAGCATGGCCACGGCCTTGGCCTTGCGTGTGGGCCTGTCGATTGTGCTCTTCATCTGTGTGTTGGTGTCCTGGAAGATGGGATGGATTCAACCCACAGGCATACCACCTGGCGCCTGATACATCTGCTCATCAACAAAAAAGCGCCCAAGGGCGCTTTTTTTATGGGGACAGTCTGTCTTACAGCCAATAAACGAGGATGTACAGACCCAACCAGACCACGTCCACAAAGTGCCAGTACCAAGCAGCACCTTCGAAACCGAAGTGACGCTCAGGCGTGAAATGGCCTTTTTGCAAGCGCAAGGTGATGAACAAGAGCATCAACATGCCCACGAACACGTGGAAGCCGTGGAAACCAGTCAACATGTAAAAGGTCGAACCGTACACACCGGAAGACAGCTTGAGGTTCATCTCGCTCCAGGCGTGGGCGTATTCATAGCCTTGCACGAACAGGAAGACCACGCCCAAGAGCACCGTCATCCACATGAACTTGATGGTCTTGCTGCGGTCACCGTGCTGCATGGCATGGTGAGCGATGGTCAAGGTCACACCCGACGTCAACAGCAGTGCCGTGTTGATCGTGGGCAACCAGAACGGTGTCATGGTCTGGAAGGGCTCAATGATGCCAGCAGGCGAAGCAGTGACACCAGCGGCCAACGACGGCCAGACTGACTTGAAGTCAGGCCACAGCAGTGCGTTCTCGAGGCTGCCCAGGGCAGGCACAGAGTGTGAGCGAGCCCACCACAGTGCGGAGAAGAAGGCACCGAAGAACATGACTTCAGAGAAGATGAACCAGGTCATGCTCCAACGGTAGGACAAGTCGATCTTGCGACCGTATTGACCCCCTTCGCTCTCGGCGATGGACTCCTTGAACCACTGGTACAAAACCGTCAGCCACCAGACCAGGCCGAAGAACAATGAATACATGCCCCAGGTTTCGCCGTTGATCCACTGGCCTGCGCCCAAGATCACGAAAAACAAACCGATGGCCGCCATCACGGGGTGACGGGACTCATGGGGAACAAAGTAATAAGGCGTTGTGCCGTGTGCGGTGGAACTCATACTGACTCCTGCTCTCTTTTCTAAATCGTATCTTGGGGTTACAGACCCGTGGGTTGAACCACGACCCAATTGACCAGGGCGATCAGCCCCAGCACAAACAACAATGCAACTGCAATGCCCACACCCATGATGTGGAAGGGATTGAGCTTTTCAATGTCTTTTTGGTAGTCCGCATTTTTGCGAACACCAATGAATGACCAGAGCACAGCCTGAACTGTGCGAAATAACGAGCCCTTGCGCTGTTCAGTCATGAACCAGCTCCTGGCTGCTTGTCCAGCACAGCAGCAACCGGTGCTGCAGGCGTTTTGCCACCGACTTCAAAGAAGGTGTAGGACAAAGTAATTGTCGTCACATCTTTGGACAACTTGGGGTCGATCACGAAAGCCACAGGCCAACGTTTCTTTTCCCCGGGCTCGAGCGTGTACTGGTTGAAGCAGAAACACTCCAACTTGTTGAAGTGACTGGCTGCCTGATGCGGCGCATAGCTGGGAATGGCCTGGGCCGCCATGCGGCGGTTCTGGACATTCTGAAACTCGTACATCACGGTGTTGAGCTCACCGGGATGGACTTGAATCGAACGCTTTTCTGGCTTGAAGTCCCATGGACCGCGCGCATTGGCATCGAATTCAACCGTGATGGTCCGCGTCAAATCCACTTGGGTGTTGGTGGGCAACTTCACCTGAGATCCGGCTGCACCGTTGCCAGGCACCATGCGCTCTGAAATCGACAAGATGTTGATGCCGGTCACTTCGCAGATGTGCTTGTAGATCGGGATCAGCGCGTACCCAAAGCAGAACATGCTCGCGGTCACCACCGCCAGCTTGCCCACCATCTTCAGGTTTTCACCGCGCAAATTCATCACGTCGACTCAGTGCTGCAACAGGACCAACTTGGCCACGAAACCGACCAAGATGGCCAGTGCCACCGAGGCCAGAATCAGGCCAAGGCGGACATTGCTTTTCTTTTGTTCAGGTGTCATGGCCGGAAAATCAACC
>JBEEJQ010000120.1:0-8259 GCA_041169105.1 Pseudomonadota bacterium
GGGCAGTTCTTTCCAGGTCAGCGCGTCAACGCCAACGGGGTTTTCGCAAAGCCATGCGTGCATTCGATGTCTCCTGATGAGCGTGTCTGTGATGGGGGATGATGGTAGGCATCGCCGGGCTGGATTTATGTCCCCCGAGCGACCAGTATTTCGATGGCATTGGACGCCGATGCCCGTGCCCAGCCCTCTACAATCAGTGCATACAGGGACACGACATGAAAATTCTCATCTCGAATGACGATGGCTTCCGCGCTGAGGGCATTGTGGCGCTTTACCAGGCGCTCAAAACCATCGCTGATGTGGAAGTGGTCGCGCCTGAGCACAACAACAGCGCCAAGTCGAATGCGCTGACCTTGCACACCCCTTTGTACGTCAATCGCGCTGACAATGGCTTTCGTTATGTCAATGGCACCCCGGCCGACTGTGTCCACATCGCCTTGACGGGCTTGCTGGGGTATCGGCCTGATCTGGTGGTGTCCGGCATCAACAACGGGGCCAATATGGGCGATGACACGCTCTATTCGGGCACGGTGGGAGCGGCCATGGAAGGCTATTTGTTTGGCATTCCAGCCATTGCCGTGTCGCAAATCGACAAGGGCTGGGCCCATGTGGATGCGGCCGCCCAGAAACTCAAACAGCTGATTGTGCAGATGCAAGCGGGCGACTTGCTCAATGCCCAGCCTTGGCTGCTGAACGTGAACATCCCCAATTTGCCGCTGTCGCAAATCCGTGCGCCCAAGCTCTGCCGCTTGGGCCGACGCCATGCCGCAGAGCCTGTGATCACACAGGTGGACCCCCGTGGGCAGACCATGTACTGGATCGGCAATGCAGGTCCCGCCATGGATGACAGCGAAGGCACCGACTTTCATGCCGCCAAACAGGGGCACATGGTGGTGACCCCCTTGAAAGTGGATTTGACCGAGCACCATTCGCTGGACCGTTGGACGCAGGCGTTCGACCGTTTGCACGTGACGGAGTCCGCATGAACCAGCGTCCCGGTTTCCCGGCCAAATTGCCCACTTCGGGTGCAACGCGTACATCGCGCACACCCGCCACCACGGTGGCTGTCACAAAGCCTGCGGTCAAGCCGCTGGCTACCCCTGCCGTTTCGCCGGTGCGCCGTGCGGTCACCCCATTTAGTTCCGGGCTGGGCCTGGATTCGGGCGCTGTGCGTGCCCGCATGGTCAGCAAATTGGCAGCACAAGGCTTGCAAGATCCCATGGTGCTGCAGGCCATGGGCACGGTGGAGCGCCACCGATTTGTTGAAACCGCCTTGGCTGGTCAGGCTTACGAGGACACCAGCTTGCCCATTGGCTTGGGGCAAACCATCTCCAAGCCCAATGTGGTGGCCCGCATGATCGAGCTGCTGCGTCAGGGGGCTTCGGGCAAATTGGGCCGCATTCTGGAAATTGGCACTGGCTGTGGTTACCAGGCGGCTGTACTCAGCCATGTGGCGACCGAGGTGTACAGCATCGAGCGTCTGCGCGGGCTGCACGAAAAGGCTCGAGAGAATCTGCGTCCTTTGCGTTTGCACAATGTGCATCTGATTTTTGGGGATGGCATGCTCGGCTATCCCAAAGGTGGGCCCTATGCGGGCATCATCTCGGCAGCCGGTGGTGAGGCCGTGCCGCAAGCCTGGCTGGACCAATTGGCCATTGGTGGCCGCTTGGTGGCCCCGACGATCACGCCCGCAGGACATCAGGCCTTGGTGGTGATATTGCGAACGGATCTAGGCTTCGAGCGTCAAGTGCTCGAGGCTGTGCACTTTGTGCCTCTAAAATCGGGTGTGGCTTAAATGACTGCTTTCATGTCTCAATTTCAACGCGTTCCCTCTTTCGTTTTGTTGGCAAGCACGCTCGCTGTGCTGGCCGCTTGTTCATCTGGTACCCGCGTATTGGCGCCGGTGGAAGACCGCATGGCAGGTTCTCGCGCCGTGACGGGGGCGGCATTTGCCCCCGCAGATGCTGTCAAAGTGCTGCCCGGCGCAGAAAACGCGGGCAAACCTGGCTACTACACTGTCCAACGTGGTGAGACCCTGACCCGCATCGGTTTGGACAATGGTCAGTCCTGGCGTGATTTGGCGCGTTGGAACAACTTGACCAATCCCGATGTGATTGAAGCCGGTCAGGTTTTGCGCGTGGTGCCACCGGGCGCGTCCGTTGAAGCACAGGGCGTTGTGGTGCGTCCCGTGACGGCCGGAGGCGAGTCCACGGCCACCGTGGCTTCTGCCAAACCAGCACCAGCCAGTGCGCCCCCAACTGCGGCTGCAGATGAGGTTTTGGGCTTCATCTGGCCTTCCAATGGCAGCTTGATCGGGGGCTTTGACGAGGCCAAGAACAAAGGCATCGACTTTGCTGGCAAAGCAGGTGACCCTGTGCTCGCCTCGGCCGACGGTCAGGTGGTGTACGCCGGTGCTGGCTTGCGCGGTTATGGCAACCTGATCATCCTCAAGCACAACAACACCTTCTTGACGGCCTATGCTCACAACCAGAAGTTGTTGGTCAAAGAAGACCAGAAGGTGCGCAAGGGTGACAAGATCGCCGAGATGGGCAGCACCGATGCCGACCGCGTCAAGCTGCACTTCGAGGTGCGCCGTCAGGGCAAGCCGGTCGATCCGGCCAAGTTCTTGCCCGCCCGCTGAAAGCCCTGCATGGCTTGGCCTGTCCTGGTCTTTGACATTGAGACCATTCCCGACATGGCCGGCTGGCGGCGCTTGAACCCCGTAGCGCCTGAGCTGACCGATGCCCAGGTGCATGCCCAGTGGAAGGCTGAACGTGCGGCCCATGGGCAAAGCGACTTCATGCCGCTGTACCTGCAAAAAGTGCTGGCCATCAGCTGTGTTTTCCGCAATGCCGAGGGCCTGCGCGTCCATTCCTTTGTAGACCGCGACGGCCAAAGTGAAGGCCGGATCATCCAGACGTTTTTCAACGCCATTGAGAAACACGAACCGCAGCTGGTGAGCTGGAACGGCAGCGGCTTTGACTTGCCGGTGCTCCACTACCGTGGCCTGCAGCATGGCGTGGTGGCCGACAAATACTGGGACTTGGGTGAGGGCACACACGGCAGCGACCGCGAGTTCAAGTGGAACAACTACATTTCGCGCTACCACATGCGCCATCTGGACCTGATGGACTTGCTGGCCAAGTACACACCGCGCAACAACGCGCCCATGGACGTCATGGCCAAGCTGTGTGGCTTTCCGGGCAAGCTGGGCATGGACGGCTCGCAGGTCTACGAGCAGTTTCTGGCGGGCCAAACCGAAGAGGTGCGCCGGTATTGCGAGACCGATGTGATGAACACCTATTTGCTGTATTGCCGCTTTCAAAAAATGCGCGGCGGCCTGACCGAGGCCGAATACACGCAGGAAATCCAGTTCGTCAAAGACAATGTGGCCGCCTTGGCGGGCCAAGAGCCGCATTGGCAGGAATACCTGCAAGCCTGGGTCTGAATTGGGGCCTTTCCCAATGAGACAATTGGGGCATGAGCGAAAAACAAGAACTCTCCATCCCCCAACACGAAGCCCCCAACAGCGACGATTTGCCAGAAGGCTGGTTGCGCGTTGGATCACTCGACATGGATGCCCAAGGCATCGCACGCCGCCCAGACGGCAAAGTGGTGTTCATCGAAGGCGCATTGCCTTTCGAAGTGGTTTCAGTCCAAGTCGGCCGTAAAAAGAACAATTGGGAGCAGGGCACCGTCACCGAGATCCATTCGGAATCATCCCAGCGCGTGACGCCCGGCTGCCCGCACTTTGGGCTGCACAGCGGCGCTTGCGGCGGCTGCAAGATGCAGCACTTGGAAGCTTCTGCGCAAGTGGCCATCAAGCAACGCGTGCTCGAAGACAACCTTTGGCATCTGGGCAAAGTCAAAGCCGACACCATGCTGCGACCCATTGAAGGGCCCACATGGGGCTACCGTTATCGCGCCCGCATGTCAGTGCGCTACGTGATCAAAAAAGGTGAAGTGCTGATTGGATTTCACGAGCGCAAGAGCCGTTACATCGCTGACATGAAGGTCTGCCGCATCTTGCCGCCCCACGTCAGCGCCATGCTGATGCCGCTGCGTGCCTTGATCGCTCAGATGGAAGCCCGCGAGACTTTGCCGCAGATCGAGCTGGCCTGTGGCGATGAGGTCACCGCCATGGTTTTGCGCCACCTGGAGCCCTTGAGCGACAGCGATAAAGCCAAGCTGCGTGCCTTTGGTGAACAGCACCAAGTCCAGTGGTGGTTGCAACCCAAAGGCCCGGACACCGTGCATCTGCTGGACACCGGTGGCCCGCAGTTGAGCTATGGCTTGCCTGACTTCGGCATCACCATGCCGTTTCGTCCGACCGATTTCACGCAGGTGAATCCTTTCATCAACCGCGTGCTGGTGGCGCGTGCGCTGCGCCTCCTGCAAGCGCAAAAGAACGAACGCGTGATCGACTGGTTCTGTGGTTTGGGCAACTTCACCTTGCCCATTGCCACGCAGGCGGCTGAAGTCTTGGGCATTGAGGGCGCAGAGACCTTGGTGGCCCGTTCACGCGACAACTACGCCCGCAATCAGGCCGACCGCGCAGAGGGTCAGGCCTTGGCGCCCACGAGCTTTGTGGCCCGCAACCTGTTTGAAATGACGCCCGAGATGTTGGTGGCCGATGGCACCGCCGACAAGTGGTTGGTCGACCCACCGCGTGAAGGCGCATTTGCCTTGTCCAAAGCGCTGGCCGAGTTGCACGAGAACCATGCTCTGCGCCAAGGCTGGACCCCGCCCAAGCGCATTGTGTATGTGAGCTGCAACCCTGCCACGCTGGCACGCGATGCAGGCTTGCTGGTGCACCGCGCCGGTTACCGCTGTGTGAGCGCTGGCGTGATCAACATGTTCGCCCACACGGCGCACGTGGAAAGCATGGCGGTGTTTGAGCTGGCATAAAGCGCCAGCAGCGACCATGAAAAAAGGCTCCCAAGGGAGCCTTTTTGCTGGCGGTCATGCGCTTTCAGTCGCGCTCGCCGCCCATGATGCCGAGCAGGGCCAGCAGGCTCTGGAACACGTTCATGATGTCCAGGTACAGGGCCAGTGTGGCGCTGATGTAGTTGGTCTCGCCGCCGTCGATGATCTGCTTGAGGTCGTACAGCATGTAGGCGCTGAAGATGCCGATCGCCATGACCGAGATCACCATCATGCCCACGCTGGAGCCCACGAACACGTTGATGATGCCGCCGATCATGATGGCCAAAGCGCCGACCATGAGCCATTTGCTCATGCCAGACAGGTCACGCTTGATGGTGCTGGCCAAGCTGGCCATGACGAAAAACACACCAGCGGTGCCCGCAAAGGCGGTCATGATGAGTTCAGAGCCGTTTTTGAAGCCCAACACCATGGCGATCATGCGTGAGAGCATGAGGCCCATGAAGAAGGTGAAACCCAGCAGCACGGGCACGCCAGCTGCAGAATTTTTGGTTTTCTCGATGGCGAACATGAAACCGAATGCGCCAGCCAAGAAGACGATCAAACCCAAACCGCCCGTCAGTGATGCGGTGATGCCGGTGGCCACGCCCAGCCAGGCACCCAAAACGGTGGGCAACAGGCTCAGGGCCAGCAGCCAATAGGTGTTGCGCATGACGCGGTTGCGGGTGGCGGCGCTGTTGTGGCCCCAATCGGTGGTGTTCAGAGTGCTGAAGTCGCTCATGTGTTTCTCCTGTTCAAGCCTTCAAAAGGCTGATGATCATTGTAGAGCGGTCATGGTTTGAGGGGGCAATGGCCGTGTCAGAACGGGGTTATCCGGGTGAATCACTTTTGCGCAGAAGTGTGCAATCGGGTCAGCCGTGCCCGTGTATGCTTGCGTCTTTCTTTTTCCTCAGCCATTGACGCCATGAAAACACAATCCGTTCTCGAACTGTCCGACGTGCAAGCCATTGCCGCAGCCGCTCAAGCCGAAGCCCAGAAAAACAATTGGGCGGTGAGCATTGCCATCGTGGACGCAGGCGGCCATTTGCTGCACTTTCAGCGCCTCAATGGTGCGCCCCCCATTTCTTCGCACATTGCCCCCGCCAAAGCCCACACGGCTGCTTTGGGCCAGCGCGAAAGCAAGGTCTATGAAGACGTCATCAATGGCGGCCGTTATTCCTTCCTGTCGGCACCGGCCGTGGAAGGCATGCTCGAAGGTGGCGTGCCGATCATGAAAGATGGCGCATGCTTGGGCGCTGTCGGCGTGAGCGGTGTCAAGTCGAACGAAGACGCTCAGATCGCCAAAGCCGGCATCGCGGCCATCGGCCTCTGATCGTTCATCGCAGTCATGAAAAAGCCCGCTGATGCGGGCTTTTTCATGGGTTTTTCCGCCGTGGGACGGGACTTACCAGTTGTCGTCGGAGCCGGCACCCCCCTCGCTACCCCAGTCGTTGCCGCCGGAGCCGGGGTCAAAAGCAGGCACAGCCGGTTCGTCCACGCTCACCAACCCTTGCTTGTCTGCCCAGCTGTTGCTGCTGTTTGCCACGGGGGCTGTGTGGTGATTACCTTCCAGTGCCTTGGACAGGGCGTAACCTGCCGCCACACCGGCCAGACCCCCCACCACGGCGCCGGTCATGCTCGAGCCGTTGCTTGCTGCCGGTGGGTAGCTGCTGGGGTAGCCCGGCTGTGCGTAGCCGGGGTTGCGACCAAAGGCTGTGCCGGGTCCTGCATCCATGCTGGGCGCTGGCGCATAGGGCGCGGGTGCTGGGCGGCGGCGAATGACCAGCGCGATCACGACCAGCGCAGCGATGCCGATCCAGACATAGTTCAGCGAAAAGCCAGAGGCTTCAGGTGCCGCGCTGGTGGGGTTGACCACGACGGGGTTGGTCACGGTTTTGCTCTGTGCGGGCTGCGCATTGGCCTGGGTCAGGAAGGCCTCAAACTGAGCGGCGCTGGTGGCGAATTTCAGGCTGGGGTCGATGGCTTTGGCCGCCAGCAGTTCGGCATGGGCTTCTTTGGCGCGGTGCTCGCGCAGCAGCACTTGACCGAGTTCGTAATGCGCTTTGGCGCTTTGAGGTTTGGCCTCAATGACCTCGCGCAGCAGCGTCGCTGCTTGTTGTAGATGGCCTTGCGAGACAGCCGCTTCAATGTCCTTGGGGCTGGGCAGTGCAAAGGCCAGCGCGCTAGCGGTCAGCGCCAGACCCAGCAAGAGCGATTTCAATGTGTTGGACAAATGGGTGATCACGGTTCCTCCTGATGACAATGTGTTGGCCAATCTATACGCAATGCCACGGCTTTGATGTGATCGTTGGGTAAAGATTTGCAAGTCTTTGTCAGATGAGTCCATGCACAGGAATCTCAAGCGCCCAGAAAAAAGCCCGCTCCAGGAGCGGGCTTTTGGCGTCAGCAGGCGCGGATTACTTGGCGCTCAGAACCCAAGCGGCCAATTTTTTAGCTTCTGCATCGCTGACCTGTGGGTTGGCGGGCATGGGGATCGCGCCCCAGACGCCGGAGCCGCCCTTCAAGATCTTGGTGGCCAATTTGTCGACAGCTGCTTTGTCGCCTTTGTACTTGGCAGCCACGTCTTTGTAGGCAGGGCCCACGATTTTCTTGTCCACCGCGTGGCACGCCATGCAGTTCTTGGCGGTGGCCAAGCCCTGGTCGGCAAAGGCAGGGGCTGCAGCGGCAGCGGTCAAGGCCAGAGCAAAAACGATTTTTTTCATGTCGGTTCCTGGTTGATAAAAAAGGGCAATGGGTTGGATTGAAACCCGATCGGCTGACACGGACATGAATGCGCGTGAAGTGCAAGTGTCCGGCGGGTTGGACGGTCGCAGGCAGCTGATCAAGTGCTTGGACAGAGTGTAGCGCGGCCAAGCCTGCTGCGCAGTGACTTCTTGGTGACTGGGGGTATAGGGCTTTTGCCTTTGTGTGGGGCTGGGCTGGGCGATAATCAGGGCAGTTTTTTTGACGTTTCCCACGACTGGAGCCCCCATGCCCGCTTACCGTTCCAAGACCTCCACCGCCGGCCGCAATATGGCGGGTGCCCGCTCTTTGTGGCGTGCCACCGGCATGAAGGACGATGACTTCAGCAAGCCGATCATCGCGATCGCCAACTCCTTCACCCAGTTTGTGCCCGGCCATGTGCACCTGAAAGACCTGGGGCAGTTGGTGGCGCGTGAGATCGAAGCCGCAGGCGGTGTGGCCAAAGAATTCAACACGATTGCTGTGGACGACGGTATCGCCATGGGCCACGACGGCATGTTGTATTCGCTGCCCAGTCGCGACATCATTGCCGACTCGGTCGAGTACATGGTCAACGCCCACTGCGCCGACGCG
>JBEEJQ010000121.1:0-8150 GCA_041169105.1 Pseudomonadota bacterium
TGGGTGGTGTCGGGCACCACGGCCAGCGACCAGATGGCTTTGCTGGAGGGGTCAAAGCGCAGCACCTTGGGTTCTTTGACTTCGGTGCGCAGGTTGGGGCGGATGGCCGCAACTTTTTCGCGCACGTCTTCGGCAGCTTTGCGGCCATCGATGTGCAGCTGGAACTCGATCACGACGACCGACTGGTTTTCGTAGCTGCGCGAGGTCAGGGCGTTGATGCCGGCGATCGAGTTGACACCTTCTTCGATCTTTTTGGAGACTTCGCTCTCGACAATCTCGGGCGATGCGCCGGGGTATTCGGTGCTGATCACCACCACCGGAAAGTCGATGTTGGGGAACTGGTCAACTTTGAGGCGCTGGTAGGCAAACAGACCCAGCACCACCAAGGCCAGCATGACCATGGTGGCGAAGACGGGGTTTTTCAGACTGACACGGGTGAACCACATGCGATGGGCCTTTTACTGGGCCGCAGCCGTGAATTTGACCTGCACACCTTCGCGCACAGCCCCTGCACTGGCCGTCAGCACTTGTGTGCCTTCGGTCAATCCTTCAACGGCCACCATGGCGCGGCCTTGCACTTCGGTGCGTGCGCCGGTTTTGACGCTGACATGGCGCACGGCCTTGCCCTCAATCACCTGCACATAGGGCAAGGGTTTGTCGGTGCGCACGCTGGTCAAGGGCACGGCCATGGCCTGCACGGTCTGGGTGCCCAAAGCACCCTCGGCAAACAGGCCTTGGCGCAAGCCTGCACGGCCCGCCACACCCAGGTACACCAACACACTGCGGCTACCGGCCTGTGCGCTGGGGTTGATGCGCAAGACGCGGGCCTCGACAGGCTGACTCAGGCCCTCGACTTGCAGCTGGGCCTTCATGCCCACGCGCACTTGGGCCGCGTCGTTGGCGGGCAAGGCGGCTTCGAGTTCGAGTTGGGCGAGGTTGACGATCTCGACGATGCGGGCATCGGGGGCCACGCGTTCACCCGCTTGAGCCAGTCGTTGCGAAATCTGTCCGGCAAATGGGGCTTTCAGGCTGGCATCGTCCAGCGCTTTGTGGGCCACATCCAGTGCAGCCACGGCGGCCATGTGAGTGGCCTTGGCGCCATTCAAAGAAGCTTGCGAGGTGATCAGCGCAGTTTGCGAGATGAAACCCTGGTCCACCAGCGCCTTGTTGTTGTCGTACTGGCGCTGGGCAATGTCCACCTGTGCTTTGGCCGAGTCGGCTTGTTGCTGGGCCTGACGCTGGCGGGCCTGGTATTCGGTCGGGTCCACGCGGGCCACCACCTGACCGGCTTGTACGGTATCGCCTTCACGCACGTTCAGCTCGACCAATTCACCGGCCACGCGGGCTTTGATGAAGGCGCTTTGCGTGGCTTTGAGTGCGCCAGACACGGGCAGGCCCAAAGCCATGGCTTGCGTGGAGACGGTGTAGACGTCCGATTTCGCCAATTCCAGCGCAGGTGCTGCTACGGTGGCGCTGCTGGCAGTGGCGGCAGCTTTGCGTTGGCCAATCAGGCGAGCGCCACCGGCGACCAGCACGGCCAGGGCCACACCCGACAAGATCCAGAGGGTTGATTTTTTCATGACAGCTTAAGTCGCGTGTAGACCACGCACCAGCAATTGGGCGTGTTGGGAGATGAATTGTTCGGGGTCGATTTGTTCGGCCGGCGGGCAGCAAGGGCCCATGGAATGTTTCCACATGACCAGGAACATCAAGGGGGCCATGACCGAGTGCAAGGCAAGATGCACATCCACTTGGCGGAATTCGCCGCGGTCGATGCCACGCTGCAAGACCGAGCGCACCAATGCATGGGCCGGCGAAATCACTTCGGTCTGGAAAAACTGGGCCAGCTCCGGAAAATTGTTGGCCTCGCTCATCACCAGTTTGGAGATGCCCGAGGCTTTGGTGGAGCCATAACGGTGCCACCACTGGAGCATCATCCATTCGAGCAAGGCACCGGTGTCCCCCGCGAACTGGGCGACTTCGGCCGCCCCTTGCGTCACCGGATGCACCACGTTTTCGCGCACCACGGCCTTGAACAGGTCTTCCTTGCTGGGGAAGTACAAAAACAAAGTGCCTTTGGACACGCCCGCACGGGCGGCCACTTCTTCCACGCGTGTCGCGGCAAAACCTTTTTCGACGAACAAATCCAAAGCCGCCTCCAGGAGTTCTCCAGGGCGGTCTTGTTTGCGGCGTTCGCGTTTATGTGGGGCGGTGGTTTCGGTGTTCACACAAACCAGTTGACTAATGACTGACTGGTTAGTAATGTAGTGGCTGACCTGACGCGCGTCAAGCCGATGGCACACACAAGAAGGTGAAGTGCAGGTAAAGAAACAGGGGCCGAAGCCCCTGAATTGGATGGCGCGAAAAAGCCCTCAGTTGGAGAAAGCCGGGATGCCCGTGATGGCGCGGCCCAGGATCAGGGCGTGCACATCGTGCGTGCCTTCATAGGTGTTGACCACTTCCAGGTTCACCAGGTGGCGGGCCACGCCGTATTCGGCGCTGATGCCGTTGCCGCCCATCATGTCGCGGGCCAGGCGGGCGATGTCCAGCGCCTTGCCGCAGCTGTTGCGCTTGAGAATCGATGTCAGGTCCACCGAGGCCGTGCCTTCGTCCTTCATGCGGCCCAGGCGCAAGCAGCCTTGCAGGCCCAGGCTGATTTCGGTCAGCATGTCGGCCAGTTTCTTCTGGATCAGCTGGTTGGCGGCCAAGGGGCGGCCAAACTGCTGGCGGTCCATCACGTACTGGCGGGCGCGGGCGTAGCAGTCTTCGGCGGCACCTAGGGCGCCCCAGGCGATGCCGTAGCGGGCGCTGTTGAGGCAGGTGAAGGGGCCTTTCAAGCCGCGCACTTCGGGGAAGGCGTTTTCTTCAGGGCAGAAGACTTCGTCCATGACGATCTCGCCCGTGATCGAGGCACGCAGGCCCACCTTGCCATGCACGGCGGGGGCGGACAGGCCTTTCCAGCCTTTTTCCAGAATGAAGCCGCGGATCTGGCCGCCATCGTCCTTCGCCCAGACGACGAACACATCAGCGATCGGGCTGTTGGTGATCCACATCTTGGCGCCGGACAGGCTGTAGCCGCCGGGCACTTTCTTGGCGCGGGTGATCATGCTGCCGGGGTCGGAGCCGTGGTTGGGTTCGGTCAGGCCAAAGCAGCCGACCCACTCGCCACGGGCCAGTTTGGGCAGGTACTTTTGCTTCTGCGCCTCGGTGCCGAATTCATTGATGGGCACCATCACCAAGGACGACTGCACGCTCATCATCGAGCGGTAGCCGGAGTCCACGCGCTCGACTTCGCGGGCGACCAGGCCGTAGCAGACGTAGTTGAGGCCTGCGCCGCCGTATTGCTCGGGGATGGTGGCACCCAAGAGGCCCAGCTCGCCCATCTCGTTGAAGATGGCGCGGTCGGTCGTTTCATTCAAAAAGGCGTCTTTGACGCGGGGCAGCAGGCGTTCCTGGCAATAGGCGCGGGCGGCTTCGCTGACTTGGCGCTCGTCGTCGGTCAATTGGGCGCTCAGGTCAAAGGGGTCTTCCCAGTTGAAGGTGGTTTTGTGGCTGGCCATGGTGTGTCTCCGTAAAAAATGTGCTGAGCCCGATTGTCAGGGCGGCATGAATAGCTGTCTAATATTGATTATGGATTCATCAATATAAATTTTTAATAAATGGAATTCCGTCACCTCCGTTACTTTCTGGCCTTGGCCGAGGAGCTGCACTTTGGACGCGCCGCGCAGCGCCTGTCGATCTCGCAGCCGCCGCTGTCGCTCAACATCCAGCAGCTCGAAGCGTCTGTGGGGGCGCAATTGTTCACCCGCAACAGCCGGGGCGTGCAACTCACGGCTGCCGGGCAGGCTTTTGTGCCCGCCGCCCGCGCCCTGCTGGCGCAGGCCAGCGACGCTGCCCGCGAAGCGCGTGAGGTGGCCGAAGGCCAAGCGGGCGAGCTGCACATCGGCTTTGCTGGGACCATGCTGTACTGTGGGCTGCCGCAGTTGCTGGGTCGCTTTCAGGCCAGCCACCCGCGCCTGAAGCTGGTGCTGCTGGAACTCAGTTCCAGCGAGCAACTGTCCGAGCTGGTGCGTGACCGGCTGGACGTGGGCTTTGTGCACACGCCCCGTGTGCCCCCGGGTTTTGACCAGGTGCTGGTGGTCAGCCAGCCGCTGGTGGCTTGCCTGCCGCAGTCGCACCCCTTGGCCCGGGCCAGCAGTGTGGGCCTGGACCAGCTGCGCGGCGAGCCGCTGGTGGTGGTCTCGCGCACCGTGTCGCCCGACTACCACGCCCGCATCTTGAGCGAATGCGAGCAGGCCGGTTGGTTGCCCCCTGCGGTGCACGAGCTGCGCCATTGGCTGAGTGTGGTGTCCCTGGTGTCCCAGGGTTTGGGCGTGGCACTGGTGCCGCAGGCCCTCCAAAAGTCGGCGCTGGCCGGGGTGGCTTTTGTGCCGCTGGCGCAGGCTGATGTGCGCTACGACACGCGCTGCCTGTGGCGCAGTGGCCGCGACCAGATGGCGCTCAAGGATTTCGTGCAAGCGGTGAGCACCGATTTTGGTACCGCCAGATAATCGCCAGCTACACAACACAGGGGATGACATGGTAGAGACATTGGTGCTGGGTGGCGGTTGCTTCTGGTGCACCGAGGCGGTGTACGTCAAGGTGCGTGGCGTGACCGATGTCGAATCGGGCTACAGCAACGGCCATGCGCTGAACCCCACTTACGAGGAAGTTTGCACCGGTACCACAGGCCACAACGAGGTGGTCAAGCTGCAATACGACCCCGCGCAGGTCAGCACCCGCGAGCTGCTCGAAATTTTTTTTGTCATTCATGACCCGACCACGCTCAACCGCCAGGGCAACGACCGGGGCACGCAATACCGCAGCGGCATTTACTTCACCACCCCCGAACAGCAGCAGGTGGCGCAGGCGCTGATCGCTGAGCTGTCGGCCGCACAAGCTTTTGACCGGTCCATCGTGACCGAGGTGTTGCCGCTGGCCAACTACAGTGCGGCCGAGGACTACCACCAGGACTTTTTTGAGCGCAACCCTTATCAGGGCTATTGCCTGGCGGTCGCTGCGCCCAAAGTGGCCAAATTTCGCCAGACCTTTGCGCGTTTGGTGCGCGACTGACTCCGTGAAGTTTTCAATGAGGAAAAGTTTTGTAGGTCGGCAGCTTCAGCTCCGACAAGTGCCCACGCCGAAGCCAGCAACGTCGGAGCTGAAGCTACCGACCTACGGGGTGAGGTTCAATAAATTCAAACTTCAGCGTGCCGACTCAATAAGCGGGTTGAATGTTATTTTCCGGTCATGGTTTTGATGTTCCAATGAAGCCCATGGCTTTTCGCTCTGTTTCCCGCTGGCGTGCTGCGCTGACCCTTTGGCTGGTCGCGGCGCTGTTGTGGGCGCCGATCTGGGGGCAATGGCACGGTATCGCTCACCAAGTGCAGCAAGCGCTGGTGTCGGTGACCGCGACATCTGCCCCGTCTGTACCGTTGGCTGCAGGCGACCAGGACCATGGTCACACCCAGGGCTCGGCGTTGTGTCAGGTGCTGGACCATTTGGGTCACGCCAGTGGCTTGGCCCTGGGCGCAGCCCAGACGCTGCCGCTGCCCTTGCCCGCAGCCTTGCCTGTGCTGGTGCAGATCATTGGCGCAGGCCTTAAGGTCTGCTGGACAACACAGGCCAGAGCGCCACCCCACTGGATTTGAAGCACCGACTGCCGTCTGATGGCCCCATGTGCGGGCTTCAGGCGAGTTCCTGTTTTTCAAATCCAGACCATGCATTCCATTTTCAAATTGTCTGCCGCCGCATGGGCTTGCGCCCTGTGCTCGGCCATGGCGCAAACCGCGCCCACAGAAATCATCATCACCGGCAATCCGCTGGGCCGAGAGCAGACGGGCGTGCCCGCCAGCGCCATGGGCCGCAGCGATTTGCTCGAACGCGGACAAAGCACCCTGGGCGAAACCCTGAACGGTTTGCCCGGCGTCTCCAGCACTTACTTTGGCCCCAATGCGAGCCGCCCCATCATCCGGGGGCTGGACGGGGACCGCATCCGCGTGCTCAACAACAGCGCCGCCAGCGCCGATGTGTCGGCGCTCAGTTATGACCATGCGGTGCCGCTGGATGTGCTGTCCACCGAGCGCATCGAGGTCTTGCGCGGCCCGGCCGCGCTGCAATACGGCGGCAGCGCCGTGGGCGGCGTGGTCAATGTGATCGACAACCGCATCCCGCGTGTAGCTTTGTCGGGGGTGTCGGGCAAAGCCCAGCTGCAAGCGGGCACAGGCAATGCCGAGCGCAGTGCGGCCGGTCTGGTGGAGGCGGGCAACGACCGCTGGGCGCTGCATGTGGACGGTTTTGACCGGCGCACGGGTGATGTGCGCGTGCCCGTGTCACTGGCGTGTGACCAAACCGACACGCCGCATGCGGCCCGCCGCATTTGCAATTCGGCCAGCCAGTCGCAAGGTGGAGCCGTGGGGGGCAGCACCTTCTGGGATCAGGGCTATCTGGGTGCATCGGTCAACACCTACCAAAGCGACTACGGCACCGTGGCCGAAGACCGGGTCACGATTGGCATGAAAACCACACGTTATGCGCTGGAAGGCCAGGTTCGGAATTTGCCCGGCGTGTGGGACAGCGTAAAAGCCCGCGCGAGCCACACCGATTACCAGCACACCGAATTTGACGAGGGCACGCCCGGCACCGTGTTTGCCAACCAGGGCCAGGATCTGCGCGTCGAGGCCCGTCACCGCGCCGTGGCGGGCTGGCAGGGTGTGCTGGGCGCACAGCTGGAGTCAGGGCGTTTTTCGGCGGTGGGCGATGAAGCGTTTGCGCCCTTCAGCCGCACCCGCAGTCGGGCGCTGTTTGTGCACGAAGAATTGCCTACCGCCTGGGGGCAGTTCAATGCCGGGGCGCGTTGGGAGTCGGTGCGCGTTGAGTCGCTTGGTAATCCTGATTTGCCCCGATTTGATGACGGCATCGGATCAAAGAAATTCACGCCGATGAGCCTGGCGGCTGGCGCTGCCTACAAACTCTCATCCGCCTGGACATTGACCGGCAATGCGGCCATGACGCAACGCGCGCCCAAAGACTATGAGCTGTTTGCCAACGGTCCCCACTTGGCCACCCATGCCTGGGAAGTGGGCAACAGCGCGCTGGGGCTGGAAAAATCTCGCAGCATGGACTTGGGGCTGGATTGGAAGCATGGACATGACCGCATGACCGTGACCGCTTTTGCCAGCCAGTTTGCCAATTACATCGGCTTGATGAACACGGGCGAATTCAGGGACAGAAATGGCGCTGATGTCGCACCTGGCGCAGAAGATGCCCTGCCCGTGCAACGCTATGAAGGCGTCAAAGCGCGCTTTCAAGGCCTGGAGGTCAATGGACGTCAGCGCCTGTGGCAAGGCCCATCCACCCTGGACCTGGACTGGCGGGCCGACACCGTGCGCGCGACCAACATCAGCACGGGTGAACCCTTGCCCCGCATCGCGCCGCTGCGCCTGGGGGCCACGCTGGCTTACGCCCAGGGGCCGTGGAGCGCCAAGCTGGGTGCCGATTGGCATGCCGCGCAAAACCGCGTGCCCACCGGCAGCGTGGCCACCGGGGCCTACACCTTGCTCAATGCCAGCCTGTCTTACCGCCAGCGTCTGGACGCCACGGTGCTTCATTGGTTTGTGCGGCTCGACAACCTGACCGATCAGCTGGCCTACAGCGCCAGCTCGATCCTGACGAGCACCGCGTTTGGCAAGTCGCCGCTCCCGGGCCGTTCACTCAAGCTGGGCGTGCAGGCCAGCTTTTGAGCGGGCTGGTCCGGCCGCTGTACGTGGTTTCCGTGGCGGCAAGGGCCTGACAGGCCGGGATAATTCCCGACATGAACCTTGACCATCCTGTTGTTTCCTCGCTGCTGCCCGTGGTGCTGCTGATCTTCATCGGTTTCATCGCCGGGCGTGCCAAGCTGGTGCGGGTGGAGGCGGTGCGCGATTTGTCCAACCTGGTGTTTCTGGTGCTCACACAGGCCATGCTGTTTCGCACCATGAGTTCGGTGCATCTGGAGTTGCTGGAGCTGCGCCCGGTGTTCCAGTATTTCGCGGTGGCGGCGGCCTTGTTCTTCACCATGCTGATGGTTTATGGCCGCGACTCGCGGGCCTCGGTGCTGGCGCTGGCCAGCA
>JBEEJQ010000122.1:0-7994 GCA_041169105.1 Pseudomonadota bacterium
GGCAACCGCCGCCATGCCCATGCCGATGGCCAGCACCAGCATCACTGCGGGACGTATGTTTCTCATGATGGATTTCTTTCGGAAAGGATCAAAACGCGGACTTCCAGATCACATAGGCCATTGCCCCCACGCCAATGGCCAAGGCATAAGGCATGGGCTCTTGGCCTACAGGAAAGTCTTGTGCGCCCGGGATCTCGCCATGCGCCAAACGCATGACGCTGTGGCGCAAGGCTTGCAGGGTGTTGTGCAGCACATCGGTCAGGCGCGACTTCCACAAAGCCCAAATCAGGGATTGCACGCCGCCCGCAATCAAGATGGTGATGCACAAGCCCAGTACATCGGCACGGCCCAAAAACATGCCCACCGCACTGACGAGCTTCACGTCACCGGCACCCATGGCACCGATGACGTAAAAAACAACGAACACCCCAAAAGCCACCAGACCACCGAGCAGCGCAGAGTCCAAACCCACGCCCGCTGCGGTGGTGGACCACAGCAAAGCGAAGGCACTGGCCAGCAACACCAAGGCATTGGAAATCTTGCGATGCGCCATGTCTTGCCAAATGGCGATCAACAAAATCACGCCCATGATCAGCAGACCGAGGTTGTATGTGCTGCCTGGGGTCATGATGAAGGCCTGGGTGTTCGCAGTTCATCAACCCGCAGCGGCGGTCAACTTGGTCGCAATCGAGGTGAAGATTTTTCCAAGGTCCGTACCGATGGTCGTGACCGAGGCAGCAATCACCACCGAAATCAGGCCTGCAATGAGGCCGTATTCGATCGCGGTCGCGCCCGATTCGTCTTTGAGAAATCGCTCAATGGATGTGGTCCAGTTTTTCATGTTGAAAACTCCTAAATGAAAGTTGAAAACGTCAAGCCATCCAGGGCACCTGCACCGCAGATGTGCTTCACGTGGGTGTCTGAAAGAATTTCCAGACGCCTTCGGCTACTTTAAAAATCGCAGACGCCGGGGTCTGTCTGCCAAGCCACACTGAAACAAGCGGCACGCTGTGTGCAGCCCTGCGGTGTGCGCCAACGCTTGTTGGGCCGCGCCGTGTGCACCAATGCACCGAGCCCCCAACGCCCTTGCCCTAAGGTACCCAAGGCGCATGACCACGGGTGGTTGTGCCCTGTCATGGAGAACACGCATGCCCCCTTTTCTTTTGGTACCCCCTGCAAATTCGGGTCGTCCTTCAGCCAGCGCACACGAGCAGCGCGGTGCAGCCGCCGTGGAATTCGCGCTGATCCTGCCCATCCTCTTGATGGTCTTGCTCGGCATCATCGAGATGAGCTTGGCGCTGTACGACAAAGCCATCCTCACCAACGCCAGCCGCGAAGGCGCACGGGCGGGCATCGTGCTGAGTTCCCCCAAGATGAGTGACGCGCAGATCAGCGCCGTGGTGCTCAACTACACCAACGGGGCCTTGATTTCACTGGGCACCACCACGGCCCCCACAGTGACCGTGGTGCAATCGAATCCGGCCAGCTTTCCCAACCCCTTGCGCGTGACGGTGAGCTACACCTACAAAGGCTTGGGCGTGGGCACCTTGCTGGGTGCATTGGGCGCACCCATTGTGTTGACCGGCAGCACGTCGATGGTGAACGAATGAAAGCGCAGCACACCCAACGTGGCTCGGTGAGCCTGATGGTGGCCTTCTTGCTGCCGGTGTTTTTGGGACTGGCCGCTTTGGCCATTGACCTGGTGTATTTGCAAGTGGTGCGCAACGAAATGCAAAACGACGCCGATGCCGCCGCGCTGGCCGGTGCGGCGTATTTTTTTGACGGCACCAACGCCACGCCCAACTGGAGCCTGGCCACCCAAAAAGCGCAGGAGACCATCACCACCAACAGCGCGGCGGGCACCGCCCTCAAAACCGGCACCGTGGACACCGGCTACTGGAGCCTGGTGGACACCCCCAAAGTACTGCAAGCCCTGCCCATGGTGCCCAAGGCCTACGATGCCCCGGCCATTCAAGTCACCGTTGCCAAGTCGGTCAGTGCCAACGACGGGGAAGTGCCGACCTTCTTTGCGCGTTATGCGGGCATCCTGTCGCGGCCCATGCAGGCCACGGCTGTGGCCGGTCTGTCCAGCCCCGGCGCCATCTTGCCCGGCGGCGTGTTTCCACTGGCGATTGCCCAATGCCTGTACGACAACTATTGGAACTTCAACACCACGCCCGCTGGTCCCAAGCTCGACCCGGCCACCGGCAAGCCCTACATCTTCAAGATCGGCAGCGCCTACCAATACGCCACCTGTGCCTCGGGTGAGTGGACCTCCTTGCTGATCGACTCCAACAGCACCTCGTACATCAACACCCTGATCGCCAATGGCAACCCGGTCGAGCTGAGCATCGGTCAATCCATCTGGGTGCAGACCGGGGCCAAAGCCGCCCTCTTTGGAACGGCAAAAACCTGCAGTGCAGCGGGCAACAAGAAATGCGAATACGTGACCATCCCGGTCGTCAACGTCGTCACCTCACACACCCGCTCCCCGATCACGGCCTTTGCGTGCCTGCACATTCTGGATGCCAACCAAGGTGCCAAGTACATCCAGGTCAAAATGAGCACCCAATGCAAAGCCCCCTGGGGCAACGGCATCGGCCCCAACTACGGCGTAGTGTCGCCGCCGAGTTTGTTCAGGTGAGTCAAGCCAAAGCCAGCCGCTTGAGGTAAGGGCCCACCATCTGGCGGCTGGTGCGCTGAAGGCCCATCAGCACCGCGTGGTCCGGCCGGGTGCAGCCGTGGCGGGTTTTCAGGTCATGCTGCATCTGCGCCAGCAAATGCGCGGCCATCTCGGCATCGGCCAAGGCCCGGTGCGCACGTCCTGACGACGGCAAGTGGTGCAAAGCCGCCAAGGTGCCCAGCTTGTGGTTGGGCGCTTGCGGGTACAGGCGGCGCGACAGCAACAAGGTGCAGGCAAACGCGTGCGAGCCGTCTTGCCCGCAGCGGGCCAGCTCGGCCTGCCAGAACTTGCGGTCAAAGGCCGCGTTGTGCGCCACCATGGGCCGCCCGCCCACAAAGCAGGCCGCCTCGCGCATGACCTGCTCGGCAGGCGGCGCGGCCTGCACCATCTCGTTGGTGATGCCCGTCAGCTGCGTGATGAAACTGTTCACCCGCACCCCGGCGTTCATCAGGCTCTGGTAGCGGTCCACCACCTGGCCGTCCTCCAGCAACACCACCGCCACCTCGGTGGCGCGGTCGCCCATGTTGGGAGAGATCCCGGTGGTCTCGAAGTCGATGACGGCGATGGAAGTCATGCTGTGGGCCAAAACTCAGAACTGACGCAACAGCACATCATTGAGTGCCACATTGACGTAGTAATTTGCGCGTCCAATTTTTTGCTTGTGCAAAAAACCACTGTCGGTCAAAGCATCAAGATAACGCGTAGCGGTCATCCTTGAGACATTCAGATCCCTCTGGACAAACTCGATCTTGGTATAGGGGTGGCTGAACAGGTTATTGATCAAATCCTGGCTATAGAACTTGTGCTCGGCACGAATCCGGTGTTTGTAATCCATCAACCCCGACTTGATGGCCTGAACCGTGACCAACGTTCTGGCTGCGGTCTGTTCAACGGCATCCAGCATGTACAACACCCACTCCTCCCAAGCATCATGCATGCGCACCGTTTGCAACAGCTCGTAATAGCGTGCCTTGGTTCTGACCACATGTTGGCTGAGGTACAGCACCGGAATATCGAGCAACCCCTCCTTGACCAAGTACAGGACATTGACAATCCTGCCAGTCCGGCCATTACCATCGTAAAACGGGTGGATCGATTCAAATTGATGATGAATTAATGCCATCTTGACCAGCGGGTCTGCATCAAAACGAGTGTCTTCATTCATGAACCGCTCAAGGTCCGCCATCAAGGCAGCAATTTCGGTCGCGTCCTGTGGCGGCGTATAAACCGTCTGACCTGCACCGTCCTTGAGCGCTGTACCGGGCAATTTGCGAAAACCTGCATTGTTCCGCTCAAGTTCAGCCTGTACCTGAATGATGTGGTTATTGGTCAAGAGATTCGTGCTCTTGACCAATTGGAACCCCACCCGCAGCGCCTGCCGATAACGCATCACCTCTTTTGCCGCAGGATTGGCAAAAGCCTCAGGCAAGACATCATCCTTGAATAATTCATCGTGTGTCGTCACGATGTTTTCGATCTCGGAGCTGTCCTTCGCTTCCTGCAGCCCCAACGTATTGATCAAGATGCCCTGATTGGGAATCGACGCAGCAACCCCTTTAAGCTCAGCCAACTTGCGGCTGCTGGCGGCCAACTTCTTCAAAATCTCAGGCGTTTCAAAGCGCCGCGGATCCAGCTGCTCAAGCGAATTTATTTGATTCATTTGTATCCATTCTGCACCCATATGCTCAAAAATCAAATTTTTTGAGCAGATCAAGCATCACATGCCCAAAACTTGCGCATTTTGAGCACGCATCAAGGTTCAGGCAAACTGACTGCCCAAGTCATAGACAAATTGCCTGGCCAATCACCTCTCAATGCAAAAGCACTGATCCACAAACCATGCACCCCGGCCCCCTCCTGTTCTGCGGCGATCCTCACGGCCAGTGGCAGCACATCATCGATGCGGCTCTGCACACACAGGCCCGCGCCGTCATCTTGCTGGGTGACCTGGAGCCTGCGCGCCCGCTGCACATGGAGCTGCAAGCCATTTGGGACCGCGTCTGGTTCATCCACGGCAACCACGACACCGACAGCGAAGACACCTTTGCCAACGTGTGGCACCCCGAGCTGGCCGAGCGGCACATCCATGGCCGCGTGGTCACCTTGCCCTGCGGCACCCGCATTGCCGGGCTGGGCGGCGTGTTTCGCGGTGCGGTGTGGTACCCCAAAAACACACGCCCACCCCACTACCGCAACCGCGAAGACCACGCCCGCAAAACCCCGCGCCAAGACCGCTGGCAAGGCGGCGCACACCTCAAACACTGGTCCAGCATCTACCCCGACGAATTCGACCAACTGTCCACACTGCAAGCCGACATCCTGATCACCCACGAAGCGCCCGGCTACCACGCCTATGGCTTTGAAGTGCTGGACACACTGGCCCGCAGCATGGGCGTGCACACCACGGTGCACGGCCACCAACACGACAACATCGACAGCAGCGCACGCTGGGATGCGCAAGGGTTCAAGAGCTTTGGCGTAGGGCTGCGGGGGGTGATGGTGGTGGACTGACACCTGTTGAACAATGAATCAAGCCAGGCAAAGCCCTGGTTACTTCAGTCCAGTTGCTTCAATAAGCTGCGCCTCTCAACTGAACGAGAAGTCAAGATGACCCCTGAACACCCCACACCTCGCAAACGCTTTAAATGTGGCGAGCGACCAGATAGGCCGGGTATGTACTTGGCACTGTTTCATGGACGCGAGGGAAGAAGAGAGCAGATGCACGAATTTGGATTTGCTGGTCCCTTGCTGGGCCCGCTGCGGTATTGCCACACAACCTACCTGTCCGATATCAAAATCATGTTTGTAACCCAAGAGGACGCGCGTCTTTATTGTGGCTGTGACGAGCGAGATGTAATTTTGTCCGTCGTCGATGACATGATTTACTTAGAAAACGCCTACTATGGGGATTGGTCAGTGTTCACAGTGGATGAGGATGAGTGTCAACGACCCAATGACACCTTCAGGAACAAGCCGCGAAGCAACCTCATGTTTGGCCATCGAAGCCATGAGAACGGGTAATCAAACAAACGGGGAGTTACATGTCAATCACCAATACCTGGACACGCAGCGAAACGCTGGCGGCGTTTCACATTTACCTGCAATTGCCATTTGGGCAGCTGCACCGTAATCAACCCAAAATCGTCCAGCTCTCGCAGTGGCTGGGCCGCACGGCGAACGCGGTGGCTTTGAAGCTGGTCAACTTGGCCAGCCTCGACCCACAAATATTGGCCAGCGGTCGGCGCGGCATGGGCAATACGTCCAAGTTGGACAAACAAATTTGGGATGAGTTTTTGACGGCCAACGACCTTGTGGTCACCGAAGCGGCTACGGCATACGGCCACTACGCCGAACAAAACGGCTTGCCCACTTATGTGGACGTGCTAGACGATGTGCCTGAAATCGCCGAAGGCAAAACCACAACAGCTGTTGTTCAGGTGCGTGTGAACCAAGCGCGCTTTCGCCGCGCCATTTTGGCCAGCTACAACGCTACCTGTTGCATGAGCGGTTTGCGCGTGCCCAAACTGCTGGTGGCCAGTCACATCGTGCCGTGGAGCATGGACACCAAAAACCGCTTGAATCCCAGCAATGGTCTATGCCTGTCGGCCCTGCACGACCGCGCCTACGATCAAGGTTTGATGACCGTATTGCCAGACTTCACAATTGGTGTGTCACGCGACCTGCAGCACACTGATATGGACCCATTTACAAAAACCACCTTGGTGCAATGCCAAGGCCAAACCATTCAACTCCCCGAACGGTTTCGACCTGAGCCTGCGTTTTTGCAGGTGCATGCGAAGCGGTTTGGATTTTTGTGAGAAATGGCTTGATTGTTGGCTGAGGGGCAGGTTAGCAGCGTGTCCAGTCATGAGCAGACATTTATAGATGCTGAGTCGTTTTTCCCTCTGCGCCGTAGGGACCCGCCTTACGCAGAGCACAAAAAAGCCCGCTGCATGGCAGCGGGCTTTCCGACCGAACTTTGCTCACGTCGACACTCGACTCAAATATCGATATTCCCCGCCCGCAGCGCGTTGCTCTCGATGAAGTTACGGCGTGGCTCAACTTCGTCGCCCATGAGCATGGTGAAGACGCGGTCGGCTTCGATGGCGTCGTCGATCTGCACGCGCAGCAAGCGGCGCACGGTGGGGTCCATGGTGGTTTCCCACAGTTGGGCGGGGTTCATCTCGCCCAGACCTTTGTAGCGCTGGCGGCTGGTGGTGCGTTCAGCTTCGCTGATGAGCCAATGCATGGCCTGGCGGAAGTCGCTGACTTTTTCTTCCTTCTGGCGTTCGCCTTCGCCGCGTGAGACTTTGGAGCCTTCGGTCAGCAGGCCTCGGAAGGTGTCTGCCGCTTCGGCCAATGCGGCGTAGTCGGCGCCGCGCACAAAGTCTTGCGTGAGCACGCTGCTCTTGATGTTGCCGTGGTGGCGGCGGCTGATGCGCAAGATGGGTTTGTCGGTGCGCACGTCAAACTCGGCCGTCACTTCGGCCGGGATGCCGGTGGTGTTGAGTTCGCGCAGTTTGGCTTGCAGTGCGGGGGCGCTGGCCGCTGCGGTGTCCAGCGAGTCCATATTGAGCGACACGCCGTCGGCAATGGCACGCAGGGCTTCGGCGTCCATGAAGTTGGACAAGCGGGCGATGACCGCTTCGGCCACTTGGTGTTTTTGCGCCAGGGCTTCGAGGGTTTCGCCGCTCAGCACTTGCTGTGTGGCGGTGGTGATGCTGGCGTCCTTCAAGGCGATGCGCAGCAAGAAGCCGTCGAGCGCCGGGCCGTCTTTGAGGTACAGCTCTTCTTTGCCGGCCTTGACTTTGTAGAGCGGTGGCTGGGCAATGTAGATGTGGCCGCGCTCGACCAGCTCGGGCATCTGACGGTAGAAGAAGGTCAGCAGCAGGGTGCGGATGTGTGCGCCGTCAACGTCCGCGTCGGTCATGATGATGATGCGGTGGTAGCGGAGCTTGTCGGGGTTGAAGTCGTCGGTGCCGCTCTTGCCGGATTCGGCGGTGGCTTTGCCGATGCCGGTGCCCAAGGCGGTGATGAGCGTGACGATTTCGTTGCTGGTCAGCAGCTTTTCGTAGCGGGCTTTTTCGACGTTCAGGATCTTGCCGCGCAGGGGCAAGATGGCCTGGAATTTACGGTCGCGGCCTTGCTTGGCAGAACCACCGGCGGAGTCACCCTCGACGATGTAGATTTCGCAGAGCGCTGGGTCTTTTTCCTGGCAGTCGGCCAGTTTGCCGGGCAGGCCCATGCCGTCGAGCACGCCTTTGCGGCGCGTCATTTCGCGGGCTTTGCGGGCGGCTTCGCGGGCGCGGGC
>JBEEJQ010000123.1:0-7974 GCA_041169105.1 Pseudomonadota bacterium
ATCTGATGACCCGCATGGGCAAAGCCGTGTACGACGTGTTGGGCACCAATGGCGAGTTCGTGCCTTGCATGCACACCGTGGGCGCGCCTTTGGCCGCCGGTCAAAAGGACAGCACCACCTGGCCTTGCAACCCCACCACCAAGTACATCGTTCACTTCCCCACCACCCGCGAGATCTGGTCTTACGGCTCGGGCTACGGCGGCAACGCGCTGCTGGGCAAGAAGTGCTTTGCGCTGCGCATCGCCTCCAACATGGGCCGCGAGCAAGGCTGGTTGGCCGAGCACATGCTCATCTTGGGCGTGACCAGCCCCGAGGGCAAGAAGTACCACGTGGCTTCGGCTTTCCCCAGCGCCTGCGGCAAGACCAACTTCTCGATGCTGGTGCCTCCAGCGGCTTTTGAAGGCTGGAAAGTCACCACCATCGGTGACGACATCGCCTGGATCAAGCCCAATGCCGACGGCAAGATGTACGCCATCAACCCCGAAGCCGGTTACTTCGGCGTGGCCCCTGGCACCAACATGAAGACCAACCCCAACTGCATGCTGAGCCTGCACAAGGACGTGATCTTCACCAACGTGGCCCTGACCGACGACGGCGACGTGTGGTGGGAAGGCATCGAAAAAGACACCGGCAAACTGCCCGATCACCTGATCGACTGGCAGGGCAATGACTGGACCCCCGCCATTGCCAAAGAAAAAGGCACCAAGGCCGCCCACCCCAACGCCCGTTTCACCGTGGCGGCGATCAACAACCCCGCTTTGGACCCCGCTTGGGACGACCCCAAAGGCGTGGCGATTGACGCCTTCATGTTCGGCGGCCGCCGCTCGACCACCGTGCCACTCGTGACCGAAGCACGCAGCTGGACCGAAGGCGTGTACATGGCTGCGACCATGGGCTCGGAAACCACCGCCGCCGCCTTTGGCGCGCAAGGCGTGGTGCGCCGCGATCCTTTCGCCATGCTGCCTTTCTGCGGCTACAACATGAGCGACTACTTCCAGCACTGGCTGGACACTGGCGCCAAAGCCCAGGCCGCTGGCTTCAAGTTGCCCGCCATGTACTGCGTCAACTGGTTCCGCAAGGACGAGACCGGCTCCTTCGTGTGGCCCGGCTACGGCGACAACATGCGCGTTTTGAAGTGGATGATTGACCGCATTGAAGGCAAGGCCCAAGGCGAGCAGACCATGTTCGGCGTGGCCCCCACGTACAGCGAAATCAACTGGAACGGCGTGAGCTTCACCGCCGAGCAGTTCAAGTCCGTCACCAGCATCGACAAAGCCGCCTGGCAAGCCGAATTCAAGCTGCACGACGAGCACTTCGCCCAATTGGCATTCCACCTGCCCCAAGCGCTGCTGGACACCAAAGCCGACCTGGAAAAACGCCTCGGCTAAACCCATCAGGGACTGCGCCCCACCGGCGCAACACCTTGCAACCGCCCCGGCCACAAACCGGGGCGGTTTTTTTTGGCCGTCACAATCGAGAACTGATGTCTTTGTTGAAAAACCCCGAATCTCGCCACCGCCTGGCCCTGTGGCTGCTGTGGATCACGCCCGCGCTGTGGTCGGTCAATTACATCGTGGCCCGCACCGCCCCAGGGGTGGTGCAACCCCATGTGCTGGCCCTGGGCCGCTGGGGCTTGGCCGGCTTGGTGCTGGCCTTTGTGGCCCGTCAAGAGCTGTGGCGGCAACGCCAAAGCACCCTGAAAGCCTCTGGGCAATACCTGGTGCTGGGTGCCTTGGGCATGCTCATTTGTGGGGCCTGGGTGTACCGGGGGGCGCAGACCACCTCGGCCATCAACATCGCCTTGATCTACGCGGCTTCGCCCGTGCTGATCGCGCTGGGCGCGGTGCTGTGGCTGGGTGAGCGCTTTTCTTGGCGGCAGGCCGCTGGCGTGTTGATCGCCATGGCCGGGGTGTTTCATGTGGTGGTCAAAGGCCAATGGCTGGCGCTCGGCCAGGTGCAGTGGGTGGCCGGTGACGGCTGGATCGTGCTGTGCATGGTGTCCTGGGCGGCGTATGCCTTGCTGCTCAAGAAATGGCCCAGCCCCTTGGGGGCCACGGCCCGTCTGGCCGCCACGGCCTTGGGCGGCTCGCTGGTCTTGCTGCCTTTTGCAGCCGGGGAATGGCTGTCGGCCGACCGCCCCGCGTGGTCCGCCACGGCCACCTGGCTGGTGCTGTCGGCCGCGCTGGTGCCGGGCATCGGGGCCTACTGGGCTTATGGCTTTTGCCAAAAAATGCTGGGTGCCAGCCGCGTGGCGGCTAGCCTCTACCTGGGGCCACTCTATGGGGGGCTGACAGCCTGGACCGTGTTGGGCGAGCCCATGGGCTGGCACCATGTGATGGGGGCGGGGCTGATCCTGCCGGGCATCTACCTGGCCTCGCGGCGAGCGCCTGACACCTCAGAGCCCTGACGCACAAGTCGCGCCGCCATGAAAAAGGCCTCCCGAAGGAGGCCACGGTGACTGAAAGCGCCGGGCAAAGGCCCGCAGCCCATCAGATGTAATGCATGCCGCTCTTGACGATGCGTGCCGCACGGCGGCTCATCAAGACATTCATGTCCTTGGCCGGGGTGCTGTCTTCGTCTGCACGGTCCATGGCGGTTTGCAGATCGCGCATCATGCGGCTGTCGGTCTGGGCCATGGCCCACAGGCGCTGGTCCGAGCGGCGACGCGCCACATGGGCCGACCAGCCATCCAGGTTGGCCATCACGTTTTGGGCCAGCACGCGGCTCACGCCACGCAAGGCTGCAATGGCCAGCACGGCCACTGCCCACAAAGCCAGCCAAGAGGCCAACACATGGGTCTCGGCCCAATCGTCGATCATTTGATCGGTCATGACGACCAGAGCAGCCACGCCTGCGGCCAACAGCAAAGTGGACAGCGCTTTGGCGGATGTGGCGGGGGCGACGACCTTGGCCGTGGCGACGGGCGCTTGGCCCAAGACAGATTTCGAAACAGTTGCATTCATTTTGTATTCCCTTCAAAAGGGTTTTGACACTTTGCGCAGCAAAAATATCAAAACCGTGGGTCGAATATTAGGGTTAATACTGGTATTGTTCAACTTTATATTCATGATGTGTATCATTCACATTGGTGATGAATTGGCGTATGCCGTCACCCCCGCCCCATGAACACCCCCATCCCCGCCTCCTTTCGCACCCTGGACCTGAACCTGCTTCGGGTCTTTGATGAAGTCATGGCCGAACGCAGCCTGACCCGGGCCGCACGCAACCTGTCGCTCACCCAACCGGCCGTCAGCAACGCGCTGCGCCGTTTGCGCGATGCGCTGGACGACGAGCTGGTGCGCCGCCAGGGCCACGGGATCGAGCCCACCCCCCGCGCTTTGGCCTTGTGGCCCAGCGTGCGCGAGGCTTTGCGCCAATTGCAGGCGGCCATCGTGCCCAGCCTGTTTGAACCGGCGCAAGCCAACAGCACCTTTGTGCTGGCCATGGCCGACGCCACCGCGGCCGAACTCATGGGCGGCCTGGCCCGGCGACTGCAAAGCGAAGCGTCGGGCGTGTCGCTGCGCGTAGTGCCCCTGACCACACGCGATCCGCGCCGCATGCTCAGCGACGGCGGTGCCGATGTGGCTTTGGGCTACTTTCCGGCCGTGCTGACCGATTTGACCGCCCGCGCCCAAGCCGGTGAGGCCGTGCCTTTTGAACACCAGCGCCTGTACGCTGGCGAATATGTCTGCGTGATGCGCAAAGGCCACCCCCTGGCCGATCAGCCCCTGACCATCGCGGACTACTGCGGCGCACGGCATTTGCTGGTGAGCTTTTCCGGCAGGCCCTACGGTTTTGTGGACGAAGCCCTGGCCTCCATTGGCCAACAGCGACGCATCGTGATCACCGTCAACCAGTTCTTCACGGCTGGTCAGGTCGTGGTCAATTCCGATTTGCTCACCGTGCTGCCGCGCCACTTTGTACCGACCACCGGCATGACCAACCAATTGGTGCTGCGCGAATTGCCTTTTGATGTGCCACCCGTGCACGTCGAGGCGCTGTGGCACCGCCGTCTGCAGCACGACAGTGCCCACCAATGGCTGCGCGAACAATTGCTGCACAGCGCACGCCAAGCCTTCACGCCCGAAAGCCGCTCATGAACATCCAACTGCTGTCGGACCTGCACCTGGAAAACAACCCGGGCTTCGTGCCCACGCCCGCCCCGGGAGCCGACGTGCTGGTGCTGGCCGGAGACATTGGCTCCTACCAAAACAACTCGGCCCTCAGCGCTGCGGGCGACACCGACTTTGGTCTGGGCCGCTTCTCGCCGCAAAACGGCTGGCCCACGCCGGTGCTGTTTGTGCCCGGCAACCACGAATACGATGGCCTGGACTTTGATGAGGCGCACCACCGGCTACAAGACACCTGCGCCCGTTTGGGCATCACCTGGCTGGAGCGCGAGGTGTTGGTGCTGAACGGCGTGCGCTTTGTGGGCACCACGCTGTGGACCGACTTTGACGCGCTCGGCCCGCTGGCGGGCAAGCCCCTGCCCGACCCGACATCGGCCAAATTCCCGGCGCATTTCAACCACCCCAACAGCCAATACACCCGCCAGCTCAAAGCCCGCGACAAAGCCTTTCGAGCGGCCAACTACTACCTGCGCAAAACCGGCACCCACCGCGCCGGCGAGCCCTGGCTGGCCGAAGGCGTGCGCGAGCAAGCCCTGCTGTGCCAGGACTGGTTGAGCGCTGCGCTGAACACGCCGTTTGAAGGCCCCACCGTGGTGGCGACGCACTTTGCCCCCAGCTTGCGCAGCGCCGACCCACGCTACGGCGAAACGCCGGGCACGGCCGGTTTTTGCAACGCGCTCGATGCCCTGCTGCCCCATGCCAAGCTGTGGCTGCACGGCCATTTGCATTGCCCCAGCGACTATGTGGTGGGCCTCTGCCGCGTGGTGGCCAACCCCCTGGGTTACGCACACAAAGGCGAGCAACTCCGCTTTCATGCGCAACAGGTGATCAGCCTCTGACCGTGCGTTGGCGCACACGTCGGTGCGGCACACCAAGCGCCTTCTTGACCTGAGTCAACAAGGATCGCCCCGTGCCGCTCTAAGCTGTGCCCATCAACCATGAAGGAGCACCCCATGAAAATTTTGTTGGCCGTTGACGGCAGTGAATTCACCAAAAAAATGCTGGCCTACCTGGCCACGCATGATGAGCTCTTCAGTGCCTCCAACAAATACACCCTGATCACGGTGCAGCCCCAATTGCCGCCTCGCGCACGCGCCGTGGTGGGCAAGGACGTGGTCGACACCTACCAGCGCGAAGAAGCCGAGAAAGTGCTGGCGCCGGTGTCCACCTTCCTCAACCGGCACGGCATCGATGCCAAAAGCATCACCAAGGTCGGTCATGCGGGCGAGATCATCTCCACAGCCGCAGACACCGGCAAATTCGACATGGTGGTGATGGGCTCGCACGGGCACGGCACGCTGGGCAACCTGGTCATGGGCTCGGTGGCCACGCAAGTGCTGGCGCATTGCAAAGTGCCGGTGTTGCTGGTGCGCTGAAGTCCGGCAAGTCATGGATCCTGGATCAAGTCCGGGATGACGTTTGACAAGTCCGCGTGACGTGCAACAAATCTGGGTGACGTACTAAGGAATTCAGGTTTTCTGAACGCCCGCCACACCGGCCTGGATTTGAAATTGCGCTTGGGTGCTGATGCGGCCATCGGCTTTGGCCGGGTTGGGCGTGGTCCGAAATTGCGCGGAGATGCCTTCGGGCTTGACATCGAGGAAGGTGTAACCGCGCTCATCGGATCGGGCGTGCAGGATGTCGGGGTTGCTGTCGCGGATCTGCGCCAGCAGTTTTTCACCCAGGCCGCGCGAAGTGATCGAGGTGGTGACGATTTCGCTGGCCACGATGGGTGACTTCTCGTCGTTGGGCTGTACGCGCAACTGCGCGGCCACGTTCATGTGCACATCACCGCCCAGCAGCACCACGTCTTTGAGGCCCGCTTGGGCCACGCTGCCCAGCAATTTGGCCCGCGCCTGCGGGTAGCCGTCCCAGCCGTCGGTGAAGGCGCTGCGCCCCAGCGGGGTGTTGACGCCGCTGGAACTCATCTGCGTGGACTGCGCCACCAGCTTCCAGCGCTTGTTGCTGCGGGTGATGCCTTCGGTGAACCATTGCTCTTGCGCCGCGCCCAACATGGTGCGCGAGGTATCGGCCAGCGCATCACAGCCCACCACCACACGGCCGCCGCCGCGCATTGGGTCGGGGCAAGCCTGGTGGTCGCGGTACTGGCGGCAGTCCAGCGTCCACAGGTCCGCCAGTCGGCCCCAGGCCATGCGGTCGTGGATGCGCATCTGGCTGGCGTTGTGGGCGTCAGGTCCCAGGCGCACCGGCATGTGTTCGAAGTAAGACTGGTAGGCCGCGGCACGTCGGCGCAAAAACACCTGCGGGTCGGTGTAGTCGCGGTCCTGGTCGTTGGCGTAATCGTTGACCACCTCGTGGTCGTCCCAAGTCATCACCCAAGGATGTGCCGCGTGGCAGGCCCGCAAGTCGGCATCGCCTTTGTATTGGGCGTGGCGCTCGCGGTATTCATCGAGTTGTTTGGGCACCCCGCCTTCGTGCTTGCGCAGCAGGTATTGCGGGTTGGTGCTTTCGTAGATGTAGTCGCCCACAAACAGCACCAGGTCCAAATCGCGCTGGGCCATTTCGCGGTGCGCGACAAAGTGGCCCTGCTCGAAATGCTGGCACGAAGCCAGCGCGATGCGCAGGCGGTCCACCGCATCGTTGACGCCGGGGCTGGTGCGGGTGTGGCCCACCGGGCTGGTGGCGCTGCCGCACACAAAGCGGTACCAATAGTGCCGCCCCGGCTGCAAGCCGCTCGCAATTACATGCACGCTGTGGGCGCGGCTGGCATCGGTCTGCACACGCCACTGGTGCACCGGTTGGCGCAAAGCGGCATCGGCATACAACTCACACACCACGGGCACGGTTTGCGATTGAATGGCCGCATCGGCCTCGGTGATGCGCAGCCGCGTCCAAAGCACCACGCTGTCGGGCTGCGGCTGGCCGCTGGCCACGCCCAGGCTGAACGGGTCCACCTGCCAGCGCGGACCTTTGGCCGCTTCGCTGGCACTGCCCACAGCCTGGGCTTGCGCACAAGCCCCCAACCAAGGTGTCAGGGCTGCGGCCAGCGCCAGGCGGTGCAGGTCACGGCGACGCCAAGCGCCCGCCTTCATGGCTTGTTCCAGTGCATTCATCATTTTTCTCTGTCCCTGTCCGACCGCTCGTCCGACTGCTCAATGGGTCCAAGCGCGTGTCGGTTCATTCAAAAAATCCAGCAACAAGGCATCGAAGGCCTCTGGCACCTCCAGGTGCGGCCAGTGCCCCACGCCCGGCATCTGCACCCAACGGCTGCCCTGGATGCGTGACGCCATGCGCTCGATGGCCGCGCACGGGGCGAGCGCATCGTGCTCTCCCGTGATCAGCAAAGTCGGCACATGGATATGGCCCAGCGCCGCATCGCGCTCGAAACCGGCTTGGGCCTGCAGGGCCAGCCGATAGATCACGGGTGACACCTGGGCCATGCAGTACTTGGCCAGCTGCACGCCTTCGGCCAGGGCCAGCGGGCCCACTTGGGCGTCGATCAGCCCAGCGCTCAGGCGCGGCCAAGCGCTCGGGTCGGTCTGCGCCATCTGTTCTTGCTGCGTTTGTGCATCTTGTGCCCATCCCGAGTCAGGGCCACTGGTGCTGCCCACCAACACCAGACTGCGCACCAGATCGGGCCTGCGCATGATCAGCTCTTGCGCCACCATGCCGCCCAAACCGTGCCCCACCACATGCACCGAGCGTTTGGCGGCTGGGGCATCTGCGGGCAGCAAGGCCTCGATCAAGGCGGTGGCGCTGAGGGCCAGGCCTTTGAGGCCATAAGGCTCCACCGGAACACTGTGGCCATAGCCGGGCATGTCCCAGGCCACGGCTTTGAAGCCCGCTTGGGCCAAGCCCTCCACCTGCGGCGCAAAACTGCGGT